>NZ_JAJQXW010000002.1:0-300000 GCF_021246445.1 Rhabdothermincola salaria | reverse complement strand
GCAGCGTCGCTCGCCGCCGTCGGGTGCTGGCTGTTCCCGTTCGTGGCCGACGGCTCTGCCGGGGCCCTGGTCGTGTGGCGCACGCTGCCCGGTCCGCTGGCCCTGCACCACCAGCGGGCCATCGAGCGCCTGGTCCGGCTCGTGCAGCTGGCCCTGACGACGCACCGGGCCCGGGTCGCGCTCGTGGCCCGGTCCCACACCGACCCGCTCACCGGCTTGGCCAACCGCTTCGGTCTGGCCGACCGCCTCTCGGAGCTCGGTCGCCAGGGCTCCGAGCACACCGTCGGGCTGCTCTACTGCGACGTCGACGACTTCAAGCCGGTCAACGACCGCTATGGCCACACCACCGGTGACCACGTGCTCGAGGTCGTGGCTCGACGTCTGGCGGGGGCGGCGCGACGCGACGACCTGGTGGCCCGCATCGGCGGCGACGAGTTCGTCGTGGTCTGCCCGGGTACGGACCAGGGCGCCCTCGACCGGATGGTCGCACGGGTCAGGGACGCGTTCGACGAGCCCATCAGCGCCGACGGCGCCTGCGTCGACCTCACCGTGAGCGTGGGTGCGGCGGTGCTGCCCGAGGACTGGGGCGATCACCCGATCGACACGGTGCTCGACCACGCCGACCAGGCGCTGCTCCAGGCCAAGGCCCGCCGCCGCCGCCCCTGAACGCAGGGCCCCGGTCCGCCGCGGGTCGGGTCGATGGGCCCTGCCGGCGACGTGGCCGGGACCGCGAGGATGATCGCACCGTCGCCAGGAGGTCCCGTGCGTCTCGATCCCCACACCCCCGTCGTGATCGGGGCTGCCGTCGTCAGCAACCGCACGAACGCCGGTGCCCCTGTCCGGGAACCCATCGACCTGCTGGCCGAGGCCGCCCGCCTCGCCGCCGACGACGCCGAGGCGGCCGCCGGCACCTCGGTGGTGCTCGAGGCGGTGGAGGTGGCCCGCAGCGCCCCCGTCCTCACGAACCGGCACGCCGATCCGGCGGGGCTGGCGGCGAGCGTGCTCGGGTTGGCCGGGGTGCGCAGCGAGCTGTGGTTGGGTGGCGGTGAGGTGTGCGGCACCATGCTGGCCGGCACGGCGATGGGCATCGGCGCCGGGGTCGGCGGCGTCACCCTGCTGGTGGCCGGCGAGGCCTGGTACTCGAAGGTCGCCGCCCGCCGAGGGCGGGGCCCCGCGCTCCCCCGGTTCGACGACGAGGCCAGCCCGACCCCGGAACGGGTGGTCGGTGGGCTCATCGACTTCGTCGACCCCGCCGAGGAGGCGGTCGGGCTGACCGACCCCGTCGAGCTGTACCCCCTGCTCGAGCAGGCGCTGAGGATCGCCTCGGGCCGCACCCCGGCCGAGCACCGCGCGTGGTTGGGGGAGCTGTGGGCCGGCCTCGCCCAGGTGGCGGTGTCCAACCCGTGGGCCTGGGACCGCACGCCCCACTCGCCCGACGAGATCGCCACGCCGTCGCCGACCAACCGCCTCGTCGGGTCGCCGTACACGAAGCTCATGGTCTCCAACGAGCAGGTCGACCAGGGTGCGGCCCTCTTGCTGTGCTCGGTGGCCGAGGCCGAGCGCCTCGGCGTACCTCGGGACCGGTGGGTCTTTCCGTGGCTCACGGTGGAGGGGTCCGCGCCCACCATGACGGCCCGAGCAGACCTGGCCCGGTCGTCGCTGGCCGACGTGGTCGGCCGCACCCTGTGGGCCGCCTCCGGGCTCGATGTCGACGACGTCGGCCCGGTCGACCTCTACTCGTGCTTCCCCTCGGCCGTGCAACAGCAGGCAGCCGGCTACGGGCTGTCGCTCGACCGGCCGCTCACCGTCACCGGGGGGATGCGCTTCGCCGGTGGACCCTGGAACGGGTACCCGATGCACGGCATGGCCCGGATGGTGCACGAGGTTCGAGGAGACCCCGGGGCTGTGGGGCTGTGCTCGGCGAACGGGGGTGTGGTCACCAAGTTGGCGGCCACGGTCTTCTCCGCCCGCCCACCGGACCACGCATTCTCCCACCACCGTCCCGACGAGGCGCTGGCTGCTGTGCCGCGACGTCGAGCCGCGCGCCCCGATGCCGTCGACGGCCTCGAGGGGGTGATCGAGACCTGGACGGTCATGCACGACCGCGCCGGCGCCGCCACCCACGGGTTCGTGGCCGTGGTCCCGGACGACGAGCACCGCGGCTGGGGTCGGGTCGAGGACGCCGACGACCTGGCGGTGATGGACGGTGACGAGGAGCTCGTGGGTCGTGGGGTCAGGATCGCCCCCGACGGTCGGGCCCGGCTGACCGGCTGAGCTCGACCGCGGCGAACCGGGCGTAGGGTCCGACCATGGAGCGGATGCTGGTGCTCGCCGTGGAGGCCGCCCTCTCGGCGACCGTCGTGGCGTCGGCCCGGCTGCATGGCGGCGATGTCGCCGCCGCCTTCCGACTCGACCTGGGCGACGGTCGGCGCGTGTTCGCCAAGACCCACCACGACCCACCTCCCGGCTTCTTCGTCACCGAAGCCGCCGGGCTGTCCTGGTTGCGCGACGCGGGGGCGGTCGCCGTGCCCGAGGTGCTGGCCGTCGGCGACGACCCGGCCCACCTCGTGCTGGAGTGGATCGAGGAGGGCTCTCCGGGGCCCGGCACCGACGAGGCCTTCGGTCGGTCGCTGGCCGCCCTGCACGCCGCGGGCGCGCCGTGCTTCGGGCGGGAGGACCGGCGGCCGACGGGTTCGCGCTCGCTCCCCAACGATCCGGCGCCGAGCTGGGCGACCTTCTACGCCGAACGGCGCCTCGTGCCGCTCGCCGCCCTGGCCGAGGAGGCCGGTGCCCTGCCCCCGGCCGCCGTGGCCGGCCTGCACCGGGTGGCGGCGAGAGCCGAAGCGCTCCTCGGCCCGGTCGAACCTCCGGCTCGCCTGCACGGCGACCTGTGGGCCGGGAACCGCCTGGTCGACACGGGTGGCCGGAACTGGCTGATCGACCCGGCGGCGTTCGGCGGGCACCGCGAGTTCGACCTGGCCATGATGCGACTGTTCGGCGGCTTCGGCCCCCGGGCCCATGCCGCCTACGAAGACGTCGCCCCGCTGGCCGACGGTGCCGGCGAGCGGGTGGAGCTGCACCAGCTGGCCCCGCTCGTCGTGCACGCCATCAAGTTCGGGGGTGGGTACGTGGGGGCGGCCACCAGCGCCATCGACCGCTACGCCTGACCTCGGTGGTGGCGCGCTGTGGTAGACGACGCGGATGAGCACCGACACCACCACCGTGCGCGTCGAGCGCGCCGAGCCGGTCACCACCCTGGTCCTCGACCGCCCTGCGGCGTTGAACGCCATCACCTCGGAGATGCTCACCGAGCTCGACCTGGCCCTCGAGGCGATCGCCGAGGACGACGGCACCAGGGTGGTGGTGATCACCGGGGAGGGCCGGGCGTTCAGCGCCGGTGTCGACCTCAAGGCGCTCGGCGGACGTTCGCTCGAGGGGGGCATGGTCGGCGACGTCCTCGACGTGCCCGCCCGACGGGTGATCGAACGCATCCGGCGCCTGCCCCAGATCGTGATCGCCGCCGTCAACGGCCACTGCTTCACCGGGGCGTTGGAGCTCGCCCTCGGCTGCGACCTCATCGTGGCCGCCGAGGAGGCCGTGTTCGGTGACACCCACGCCAAGTGGGGCCTGCGCCCGACCTGGGGCATGAGCCAGCGCCTCCCCCACCTGGTCGGCCCCGCCCGGGCGCGCCAGCTGTCCTACACCGCCCGCACGTTCACCGGGGTCGAGGCGGGGGCCTGGGGTCTGGCGGCCAGCGTCGTGCCCCGGGCCGACCTCGACGCCACGGTCGCCGAGCTGGCCGCCACCATCGCCGCCAACAGCCCGGGAGCGCTCGCGGCCTACAAGGACCTCTACCGGGTGGCCGACGAACGAGATCTGCCCGACGGCCTGGCCTACGAGGCCGCAGCCCGGTATCCGATCGCCGACACCGAGGAGCGCATCGCCGGTTTTCGGTGACATCACCGAGGCATCTCGGCGGTCGACGGGCGAGACTGGGCGCCGATGGTGACCGAACGCGTGGGCGGCGAAGCAGGCGGGGCGAGCGACGTGGAGGCCGATCCGCGCCGGTGGCTCATCCTCTTGGTGCTGTGCCTCAGCCTGTTCATGGTGGTGATGGGCAACACCGTGCTCAACATCGCCCTGCCGGAGATCTCCGACGCCTTGACCGCCACCGCGTCGCAGCTGCAGTGGATGGTCGACGCCTACTCGTTGGTGTTCGCCGGGCTCCTCTTCACCGCCGGCTCCCTGGGCGACCGCTTCGGGCGCAAGGGAGCCCTCACCGGTGGCCTCGTCGTGTTCGGGCTCGGTTCGTTCTCGGCCACGTTGGCGGACTCGGCCGATGGGGTGATCGCGGCCCGGGCGATCATGGGGCTCGGGGCGGCGTTCGTGATGCCCGCCACCCTGTCGATCCTCACCCACGTCTTCCCGCCCCACGAGCGGGCCAAGGCCATCGGGGCCTGGGCCGGGGTGGCGGGTGCCGCCGGTGCGGTCGGCCCGGTCACCAGCGGCTGGCTCCTCGAGCACTTCGCGTGGCCCTCGGTCTTCTGGCTCAACGTGCCCGTGGTGGTCGTGGCCCTCCTCGCGGGAGCCGTGCTGGTCCCCCGGTCCCGCCACCCCGACCGGGTGCCGCTCGACCCGGTCGGCGCCCTGCTGTCGGTGGGCATGATCGGCTCGCTGGTCTACGGCGTGATCGAAGCCCCCGTCTACGGCTGGACCGACCCGCTCATCCTGGCCGCCTTCGTCGTGGCGGCCGTGCTGCTGGCCGCGTTCGTGGTGTGGGAGCTGCGCCACGACCACCCGATGCTCGACGTGCGACTGTTCGGCAACGGTGGCTTCACGGGGGGCAGCCTGGCCATCGCCATGATGTTCTTCGGGATGTTCGGGCTCTTCTTCCTGCTCACCCAGTACCTGCAGCTGGTGCGTGACTACACGGCCCTGCAGGCCGGCATCCGCACGTTGCCCTTCGCCGTCGCCATGATGGTGGCCGCCCCCAGCTCGGCCCACCTCGCCGCCCGCTTCGGTACCCGTCGAGTGGTGGCGGGCGGCATGGCCACGGCCGGCACGGGCATGGCGCTGCTGGCCCTCACCGCCGGGGTGGGGTCGTCGTATCCGTTGTTGGCTGCCTGCCTGGTGGTGCTGGCCACCGGCATGGGGCTGACCATGGCCCCGGCCACCGCCACCATCATGGCCTCGCTGCCCCACGAGAAGGCGGGCGTGGGCTCGGCGATGAACGACACCAACCGCGAACTGGGTGGGGCCCTCGGCGTCGCCGTGATCGGCAGCCTGGCCTCGACCCTCTACGCGTCGTCGGTGCGTGACGCGCTGCCGGACCTCCCCCCGGACCTCACCGACCGGGTGACGTCCTCGCTCTCCGAGGCGCTGCGGGTGGCCGGCGAGCTCGGTGCCGACGGCGCCGGGGTGGTGGACGCCGCCCGCCAGTCGTTCGTCGACGGCATGAGCTGGGCCCTGGGCTTGGGGGCCGCGGTGATCCTCGTCGGTGCCGTGGTCGTGCGCCTGGTCATCCCGGCGCGCCCCCCGGTGTCGGCCCCCGTCGAGGTCCCGGTGAACGCCGACGACTGATCGGCGGGCCCGGTCGGCACCCTCCGCGCGGGGCGCCGCCCCCCCCTCGAGCACTGGTCCGAGCCCCGGTCCAGGTCCCGACGGGCGCTGCTCGTCGGGACCCGGCCGGGGGACCTCAGGGCTCAGCCGGTGGTGAAGGCCTGGGAGATCCGGTCGGGTCCCAGGTCGGCGGCGGTGAGGGCGTCGATGCCCTGGACCTCGGCGACGTAGGACGGGTCGCAGGAGAACTCGCCCTGCTCCTCGGGGAGGGCCTGCACGAAGCTGGTGCCCTCCATCCCGAGCACCATGACGCACTCGGGCGGCATGTTCTCGCCCGGGTTGCTCTCGGCGTGGAGCCCACCGCCGGTCCACGCCGTGACGGTGGCCAGCTCGTCGAGCACGCACTGGCGGGTGAGCTCGGCGCCGCAGGCGTCCGCCGCGGTCGCCCACAGGAGGAAGGCGGAGGTCGCCTGCGCCCCGAGCAACGAGGGCGTGCCCCCGCTGGCCTCGAGCAAGTCGAGGTACTGCTGGGTGGCTTCGTTCTGGTCGGCCTGCTCGAAGGGCGTGAACGCCATGCGCATGTGGACCGTGTCGGCGTAGCCGGCGGTGTTGGCCAGGGCGAAGTTCTCCTCGTACTGGTTGGCGTCGCTCAGGTACACCATGTCGAGGTCGGCCTGGGCCGCGGCCTCGAGCAGGTTCTGGAACATGGGCAGCGGCGAGCCCACCCAGTAGACGATGCCGGCGCCGCACTCCTTCAGCTTCTGCACGTACGGAGCCCACTGGGCCACGCCGCCGATCGGGTAGGTCTGCTCGCAGTCGGGGACGAACTCCCAGCCGTAGTCCGGGGCGACCGCCTCGATCTTGTCCATGACCTCGATCTGGGCCGGGTAGTCGGCGTAGAGCGCGGCGGCCTTGGTGACGCGGTCGGGGTACTGCTCGGCCATGAGGGCGAGGTGTCCGGCCGGGGTGACGTCGACCGGGTTGGGCACGGCGACGTAGGTCAGCGGTCCGTGGGCCGCGGTGGCGCTCACCGTGTAGCCGGGGACCTGGGGCAGACCGCAGCCCACCCGGGTCTGCTCGGCCGCACCGTCGAAGGCCCAGCCCTGGCCGACCAGCATGAAGACCTGGTCGCAGGCCTCGATCATGACGTTGTTGGCTTCGAGGATCTTGGCGTCGTAGTACTCGCCCGTGACCTGTCGACCGTTGATGCCGCCCTGCTCGTTGCACCAGTCCATGAGGGCGACGACGGCGTCGGACATCTGGGCGTTCAGGCCGGGGGCGGCCTGGTAGCCGGCGTCGTCGCCGTAGCCGATGGTGATCGTCTCGGCGGTGACGAAGTCGCCCTGGTCGGTGAGCTCGACGCCGTCCTCGGCGGGACCGCACGGCGACTCGAGGTCGCCGAAGCCGCCGCTGGGTCCGTCCTCGACCACGTCGGACGAGGTCGAGGGGGAGCTGTCGTCCCCTCCCTCGTCGGCCCGGTCGCCTCCACCGCACGCGGCGGCCACCAGGCCGAGCGTCATCAGCACGGCGAGCAGCCGCCAACTGTTCCTACGCATCGATCGAAACCCCCCGGTTCCTGTGTCGCCCCGCCGTCGGCGGGCACGCCGGCCGTGACCTCCCACGGCGTGGCGACACCCTAGGCGCAATGAGATAACAGCGCTATATTCTTTTGCAGTCGCCGAGGGGCGCCACGAGACGTCCGGCTCGTCGCAGGCCGACGGCCGGGGAGGGGACACCGATGGGGGCCTACGAAGACCAGATGAACCAGGCGCTGCGGCCCATCGCGCCGCCGCGGTTGCTGGAGGGCGTGTACACCGACGACCAGTACGGACGTCTGCTCGACGTGGTGAAGCAGAAGGGCCCCTGGCCGACCATCCAGGCCCACCACTTCAAGACGGTCGAGGAGCTCATCGCCACCGTCACCGGGGTGGTGCCCGAGGGCCACGGTCTCACCCTCGACGACATCGCCAACCCGCAGTTCCGTGGCTTCTACGGGCAGAACTCGGTGTGCTTCCACCCCGAGGTCCACGACTGCTTCTACAACCCGCAGTTCATCGAGCTGGTCAAGGACTACTGGAACGTCCAGTACGCCAAGCCCACCATGATGCTGTTCAACATCACCGGCCCGTACCCGGCGGCCGCCCCGCCGCCGGCGCACCTCGACGCCGTCACCTTCCGGGGCGTGCGCTACGAGAACGCCCCGGTGTGGCTGCAGAACGTCATGGGCAAGTCGGGGTTGTTCACCGACTACCTGGTGAAGATGGCCCAGGTCATCACCTGGTGGTACGTGGGTGAGAACGGCACGTTCACCTACTGGCCCGAGGGCCCGCTGGGGCCGCCCGAGGTCCTCGAGCATCCGCTGTGGAACAAGGGCCTGGTGGTGCAGAACGAGCTCATGTTCCACCGAGGTGACCCGGTGGGTCCCTTCGACGCCCCACCGGTGGAGGGCCTCAAGCATCGCTCGATGATGGGCTGGGACCCCGAGGTCGATGCGTGGCAGATCACCACCGACGACGAGGTGATCCACACCTACCAGCCGTCGGACCTCCGCTTCCTCGTGCACTGGAGCTCGGAGCTCTACGAGGACATGGACGAGCTGAAGAAGGTGATGGACCACACCGATGACCTCACCATCGAAAAGGCCGTCGGCATGCTCGTCGACGACATGCGCAGCAAGGGCAAGAAGATCGCCGAGCCGTCCGACCCGCTCGACGACACGGACTTCGTCAAGGCCCTCGTCGAGACCTACACGATCGGGCCGGCCACCGAGTGGCTGGAGTTCCCGGCCGCGTAGCCGGGGACGGGCGCGTCGCGCAGCCGCCCTGCTCTTCACTTCGGCGTCGCCGTCCGGTGAGCGCCGCCACCATCCACCCGCCCGTCCTCCCGGCCGAGCGGAGCACCCCAGGGGGAACAACGTGATCCAGCCGGCCGACGTCCAGAACCTGCTCGGGAAGTGGTGGTTCGCGTACGACAACGCCCTGTTCGACGAGTGGCCGGCCATGTTCACGTCCGACGCCCACTTCACCTGTCGCACCGACACCGGCACGACCGACTACGAGGAGTTCGTGCGCGCCGACGTCTCGGGTCACGCCGACGTGCTGGCCTGGCAGACCCAGCACCGTCTCGACAGCCCGCACCCGCTGCGCCACAACGGCGAGAACGTGCACCTGACCAGCGCCTCGGACGACGAGGCCGCGTTCCGCTCCTACATCTGGGTCACCCAGATCGTCGGGGGTGCTCCCTCGCCGCTGTCCACGGCCATCGTCGACGGCACGGTGCGGGTGGAGGAGGGGGAGCTGCGCATCGGTGAGCTCAACGTCATCCTCGACACCCAGGAGTCGATCGTGCTGGCCGAGCGCCGGCGCCAGGCCGGCTGAGACCCGCACGGCGGGCTCGGATCGGCCGGCCGCCGGCCCGCGGGTCCTGCGGCAGAATGCACCCGACCCCGACCCAGGTGGTGTGGACGTGCCCTCGAGACCGGTGACCCCCACGCGGCGTCCGCCGCGGACGAGCGACAAGGCGATCGCCACCCGTGCCGCGTTGGTGGAGCTGGCCGCCGAGCTCTTCGCCACCCAGGGGTACCTCCAGACGTCCATCAGGGACGTCGCTCGCAGTGCGTCGCTGACGACGGGTGCGATCTACGGCCACTTCCGCAACAAGGCCGAGCTGCTGGCCGAGGCCATCAGTCTGCGGACCCAGCGAGAGCTCGAGTCCGCCTACCGGGCCACGGGGGGCCAGACCGAGCACGTCGAGATCCTGCGGCGGCTCTCCCAGCGCTACCCGGAACGCCGCCAGCTGCGGGCGCTGATCGTGCAGGGCGCGGCGGCCTCGCTCACCGACGACGAGACGCGCGAACGGCTCCGGGAGGAGCAGCTGCGCCACCTCCAGGGGTGGATCGACGGCTACCAGGAGCACCTCGACGATCTGGGCATCGACCCGTCGGTCGACGTGCGCGACGCGGTCCTCTACACGTGGGCGGCCGAGGTGGGCCTCGGCGTCCTCGAGGCGGTGGGGATCGAGCCCCGCACGAGGAAGGGCTGGGCCGACATGGCCGCCCGCTTCGGCCGTTCCCTCACCTTACCGGCGGCCGAGGTGGAGGCCAGGCCTCGACGCAAGGGGAGCCGCCGCTGACTCGGGCCGGGATCAACCGGACCCGGTGGTGCGCTGGCGGTAGGAGGCCATGAACGCCTTCACGTCGGGCGCGTGCTGCAGCAGGTTCTGGTTGCGGATCTCGAGGGCGAGGGCGGCCGACAGGCTCGGGGCTTCGGTGTTGTGCCACAGCACGTCCTTGGTGCTGCGCAGGCCGGAGGCGGTGTAGCCGGCCATCTGGCGGGCGTACTCGAGGGCCAGGTCCTGGAGCGCGCCGTCCTCGGCGACGCGCGAGACCAGCCCCATGCGGTGGGCCTCGTCGGCATCGATGTCGCGGCCGGTCAGGATGAGGTCGAAGCCGTGGGCGTTGCCCACCAGGCGGGGGAGCAGGTAGGTGATGCCGATGTCGGTGCCGGACAGGCCGGTGCGGATGAACGCCGAGCACAGGCGGGCGGAGGCGCCGGCGAGGCGGATGTCGGCGGCGCAGGCCAGAGCCAGGCCGCCACCGAAGGCAGGCCCGTTCACCGCGGCGATGATGACCTGCGGGGTGTCGCGCATGTGGACGGTGAGGTTCGACATGAAGGTCTGGGCGTCGATGCCGGCGTTGATGTGGGGGTGCTCGCCCGGTGCGGGCGGGGTGCCCCAGTCCTTGAGGTCGAGGCCGGCGCAGAAGGCGCGACCGGCGCCGGTGAGGATCACCACCTTGCAGTCGGTGTCGGCGGCGACCCGGTCGAGGGCGTCGTGGAGGTCGGCCACCAGCTCGAAGGTGATGGCGTTGAGGCGATCCGGCCGGTTGAGGCGGATCATGGTGATGTGAGGTTCGAGCGGGAGCACCTCGACGGTCGACACGGAGCACCTCTCTGTGGCGGGCAGGTGAGCAGACCGTAGGCCGGGAGCGAGCACGTCGTGGTTCCGGTCGCACCGGGGGCAGCATGGGTGACAGTCCACCCGGCCGCTCTCCTTCGTAACGATGTTATCTTTTCTGGCTGACAGCGCCCGTGGGGGTGCGTTCGACGACGAGGGGGAGCGAGATGGACGGCGAGCACGCGGGCAAGGTCGTGATCGTGACGGGCGGCAGCCAAGGGGTGGGGCTGGGCATCGCCCGGTCGTTCCTCGACGCCGGCGCATCGGTGGTCACCTGCGCCCGCAGCGAGTTCGAGGTGGCGCCCGCCGCACGCGACGAGTCCGAGCAGGCCCGCGCCGTCCACGTGGCGGCCGACGTGCGCGACGACGACCAGATCGACCGGGTGGTGCGCACCGCCGTCGAGCGCTTCGGGCGTCTCGACGTGCTGGTGAACAACGCCGGTGGGCAGCCCCCGGCGGACACGGCCACCGTGTCGCCGCGGTTCATCCGGGCGATCGTCGAGCTCAACCTCACCGCGCCGATGATCTTTGCCCAGAAGGCCTACCAGGTGATGGAGGCGCAGGAGTCGGGCGGTTCGATCATCAACATCTCCAGCCAGGCGTCCATGCCCGGCGGCTCCGGCGGCGGGCTCGCCCCGTACGGCGCGGCCAAGGCCGGGCTGAACCACATGACCCGTTCGCTGGCCACCGCCTGGGGTCGCACGGTGCGGGTCAACTGCGTCTCGCTGGGCTGGGTGCGCACCGAGGCCATGGTCGACCTCCTCCTGCCCGACGACCAGGGCCGCACCATCGAGGACAAGATCCCCGTGGGGCGCATGGGGACCCCCGACGACATCGGTGGGATCTGCCTGTTCCTGGCCTCCGACGCCGCCTCCTACATCAACGGCGCCACGCTCTGGGCCGACGGGGGCGGCGGCTTCGGCTGACCAGGGCGACCGGAGGGCGGGCCGCCGGCGCGGGAGCGCCGATCGGTCCACTCGGGCGATGATGGGCTCGCAGCACACCACCTCGGGGGGTCAGGCATGGACGCAGGTACGTGGGATCGGATCGTCGACGTCGTGGTCGTGGGCACGGGGGGCGCGGCGCTGACCGCGGCCACCCTGGCCCACGACGGGGGCGCCGACGTGCTCCTGGTCGAGAAGAACCCCATGCTGGGCGGCACGACAGCGGTGTCCGGTGGTGGGGTCTGGCTTCCCGGCAACCACGTGATGGCCGAGGCCGGTGTCGACGACAGCCGTGAAGAGGCGCTCGCCTACATCCGTCGGGTGGCCGGCCCGAGAGTGCCCGACCCCGAGCTGCTCGAGGTGTACGTCGACACCGCGCCCGAGGTGCTGCGCTACCTCGAGGACCACACGCCGCTGAGCACCCACATCCAGCCCCTGCCCGACTACTACTGGCCCTGGCAGTTCCCCGGCACGAAGATGATGCCGGGGCGCACGGTCGAGGCCGATCCCTACCCGGTGGGCGAGGAGCTCCCCGAGTGGGCCGACCGCATCGTGAAGCGGGGCACGCTCATGTCGCTCGGGGCGGCGACCACGCTGGCCGAGGACCTCTCTCCCCAGACCCCCGAGCTCGAGGAGGAGCTGCGCCGTCGTGAGGCCCGGGACATCCGGCCGAAGGGGGCGGCCCTGATCGCTCGGCTCTTCAAGGGTCTGCTGGAGCGGGGCGTGGAGACGCTGCTCGAGACGCCCGCCCGCCAGTTGGTGACCGACGACGCCGGCGACGTGATCGGCGTGGTGGTCGACCACGACGGTGCGCCGATGCGGATCGGCGCCCGCAAGGGGGTGGTGCTGGCCTGCGGCGGCTTCGAGTGGAACCCGGCGCTGGTCCGGGCCCACGTCGGCTACGACGTGCACCCCCTCAGCCCGGGCGGCAACACCGGCGACGGGCTGCTGATGGCCATGGGCGCCGGGGCCCAGTTGGGCAACATGGACTCCTACTGGGGCACCCCGGTCATGTTCGACCCGGAGATCACCCGCGACGGTGCGCAGGTGCCCCAGTTCGAGTGGGGCCGGGGCGCCCCGGCGTCGATCGTCGTGAACCGCAAGGGCCGTCGGTTCGCCAACGAGGCCCTGCCCTACAACGACTTCCCGAAGGCGTTCGGCGCCTACGACCCGGAGTCGGTGGAGTTCCCCAACGCCGGGCCCGGCTACCAGATCTTCGACCGCACCGTGCGCGACGCCCAACGCATCCTGTCGATGATGCCGGGTGAGCCCGATCCCGACTGGGTCGTCAAGGCCGACACGATCCGCGAGCTGGCCGAGGAGCTCGGTCTCGATCCGGACGCGCTCGAGGCCACGGTGGAGCGCTACAACACCCACGCCGCAGAAGGCGTCGACCCGGACTTCGGCCGCCACCAGCACGGCCTCATGTCGCCCGGTCGGGTCAAGCCCCTCACCGAGGCGCCGTTCTACGCGGTCGAGATCCACCCCGGCGCCCTCGGCACCAACGGTGGCCCCCGGCTGGACCGACACGGTCGGGTGCTGCGCAACGGCAGTGGGGTGGTGGGCGGGCTCTACGCGGCAGGCAACACCGCCGCCAACGTGTTCGGGTGGGCCTACCCGAGCGGCGGGGGCACCCTCGGCAACGGGTTGGTGTTCGGCTTCCTCGCCGGCCGTGACGTGGCGTCCCGGCCCGCCCGAGACCTCTGAGCCCCGTGGCCCGACCCCGCAGCGTGGCGGCGATCCGTTCGGTCGTCCGTTGGGCCCCGCGACCGACCGATCCGGTCGAGCGCCGGTTGGCCCGGGCCGCCTCGGTGGCCGACCTGCGGCGTCTGGCCCGCCGGCGCCTGCCCCGCGGGGTGTTCGACTACATCGACGGCGCGGCCGAGGACGAGCGCACCCTCGCGGCCAACGCCGCCGCCTTTGCCCGCACGGCGTTCCGGCCTCGAGTCCTGGCCGGCCTCGGAGAGGTGGACGTCTCGGCCTCGATCTTCGGGGTCCCGGCCGCGTACCCGTTGGTGTTGGCCCCCACCGGCTTCACCCGCATCGCCGACCCCCAGGGGGAGTTGGCCGTGGCCCGCGCCGCCGAGCGGGCCGGGCTGCCCTACACCTTGTCCACGTTGGCCACCCGCTCCATCGAGGAGGTGCGAGCGGTCAGCGGCGGACGCCTGTGGTTCCAGGTCTACGCCTGGCGCGACCGAGGGCTGGTGGCCGAGATGATCCAGCGGGCGGCGGCCGCCCGCTACGAAGCGCTGGTGCTCACCGTGGACACGGCCGTGCTCGGCCGTCGCGAGCGCGACGTCCGGCGGGGCTTCACGCTCCCGCCGACCATCGGGCCGTCGACCCTCGTCGACGGTGCTCTCCACCCGCGATGGACGCTCGAGCTGCTGCGCAATGAACCCATCCGCTTCGCCAACGTGGCCGGTCGCGACGTGGGCGACGGTTCGTCACCGGTCACCCTGTCCGACTACATCAACAGCCAGTTCGATCCGAGCTTGTCGTGGTCCGACGTCGAGTGGCTCCGGACGGTCTGGGACGGACCGATCGTGGTCAAGGGCATCCAGCGGGTCGACGATGCCGTGCTCGCCGCCGAGGTCGGGGTGGACGCCGTGGTGCTGTCCAACCACGGCGGCCGCCAGCTCGACGGGGCCCCGGCGCCGTTCACGCTGGTGGCCCCGGTGGCCGACGCCGTGGGTGGGCGCACCGAGATCATCTGCGACGGCGGCATCCGTCGGGGGAGCGACATCGTCAAGGCGCTGGCCGCCGGCGCCACGGCGGCCATGGCCGGCCGGGCCTACCTCTACGGGCTGGGCGCCGCGGGGGAACGAGGAGTGGACCGGGTGCTGCAGTGGTTCGCTGACGACATGGCGCGCACCATGGCCCTGCTCGGGGTCGACGCCGTCGCCGACCTCGATCCTTCGCTGCTCGCCGAGTGAGCGTCCTCAACCCCGGTGGTGGACGGCGCCGCTCGGGTGTGTTCAGCGGATGTCGCGCGGGTGCCGCGGGCTTCAGACCGTCGGTGGGACGGTGAAGATCACGTCGACGCCCTGGTCGAGCCGGCGTCGGGCCTCCTCGATGCTGATGCGCCCCGTGACCCAGCTCTGCAGGACCGAGCTCAACAGCGCCAGCGACATCCACACGATGGTCTCGGCCGTGTCGGGGTCGATGCCGTCGAGGACGCCCATGAACGCGGCGCGGGTCTGCTCGGAGTAGCGCCACATGGTCTCGGCCACGGCGGGGTCGTCGACCGAGCTGAGCAGGTTGACCAGCGAGAAGAGCTGGGGGTTGCGCTCGAAGGCGGTGACGGCGTCGCGGAGCGCCCGCTTCAGCCGGGCGGGCGGCTCGGGTGGGCGGGCCGCGGTCCGCCCCGATTGGCGGGGGCCGAAGCCGGCGCCCCACTCGGCCAGGGCGGCGGCGAAGAGGTGCTCCTTGGAGGGGAAGTACCGGTAGAGCGTGCCGAGGGCCACGCCGGCCCGTTCGGCGACCATGCGGATCTGGATGCGCTCGTAGTCGGCGTCGCCGAGCAGGTCGAGGGCGGCCGCGATGATCCGGGCGCGACGGGCCCGCTGGCCGGCCGGGAGGTCCTCGACGGCGGGCACCGTCGGGGCCGCCGACGCCGGCTTGGCCGGTCGGGTGCTCATCGCTGCCTCGCCGCGATCACTCCTCGCCGATGTACTGGGCGGTCGTGCCGGCCAGCGGCATCGGGTCCTGGCCCAGCTTGCGGTGATCCCACGAGCGCACCCGCTCCGGGTCGACGCGCACGACGACCCGCTTGTTCATCATGATCTCCACGAAGGGGTGCACCTCTTCGCTGTAGGGGCCGTTGTAGCGCTCGAACACCGAGATGGCCGCCGCCCAGTACTCGTCGTCCTCGGTGTCGTCGATGATGGTGGCCGTGCCCTCGATGGCGACGCCGCGCAGCTGGTCGTAGGTCTCACCGGCCTCGATCATCACCGACACGCGGGAGTCGCGGCGCAGGTTGACGGTCTTCTGGGCCTTGGCCTTGGTCTCGAAGTAGATCTTGCCGTCGATGAGCCCGTACCACATGGCGATCAGATGGGGTACGCCCTTCGGGCCGTTGGTGGCCAGCGTGGCGGTACGGCTGCGCTCGACGAACGACGCCACCTCCTCGTCGGTCATGGTGATGGCGGCTCGTTGGTTCGTTCCCATGACGGGCGATGTTACGGCCCATCCCCGGGGCCGTCCGGCGCACCGGTCGGGAGCACCTGGCGGGAGGGTCCCGACGCGCCGTGTGAGCCGGACTGCTACACCATCGGGTGGCACCGGGTCGGACACGACGCGGTGGAGTCCCAACGACGAAGCAGGAGGACGTGGTCTCGATGGGTGGCGCACTCGTACGCGACGGAGGTTGGGCCTACGGCTTGCAGCTGCCGGTCCAGACGCTCACGTTGAACCTCGTCGACCCCTGGGAGGACGAGGCCACCGTCGCCGATCTGGTGACGGTGGCCCAGAAGGCCGAGGCCACCGGCCATTCGTTCGTCGGTGTGTGCGACCACGTCGCCGTCCCCGACGACGACTACTCCGCCCGGATGCGCACCACCTGGTACGACACGGTCGCCACGTTGGGCTTCCTGGCCGCCCACACCGAACGGGTGCACCTGCTGTCGGTCGTGTGGATCGCCGCCTACCGCCACCCGCTGCAGACCGCCTCGTCGTTCGGCACCCTCGACCACCTCTCGGGTGGTCGGGTGATCCTGGGGGTCGGTGCCGGCCATGTGAAGGGCGAGTTCGACGCCCTCGGGGTGCCTTTCGCCGAGCGGGGCGCCATCCTCGACGAGACCCTCGAGGCCCTGTCGGGTGCCTTCGCCGAGCCCTACGTCTCGTTCCGGGGGGAGCGCTACGCCTACGAGCGGGTCGGCGTGTCACCGGGCCCGGCCGACGGTTCGCTCACCACCTGGGTCGGTGGCAACTCCAAGGCGGCCTGGCGTCGCGCCGGCCGCTTCGGCGACGGCTACATCCCGATGGGCAACTCCATCGACCAGTACGGCGAGATCATCGGCGAGATCCGGGCCTCCGCCGAGGCCCACGGCCGGGGCGACGCGCCCATCGACATCGGCTACATGCCGGGCTGGGCGCACCTCACCGGTGGGCCGGCCGACGACCTGCCCCCCACGGTGATCCACGGCACCGAGGCCTACGCCGCCGACCTGCGCGCCGCTCGCGAGGCCGGGGCCAACGTGATCCACGTGAAGTTCCGGGGTCGGTCCCTGGCGGAGTACCTCGAGCAGTTCGACGCCTTCGCCGAGGAGGTCGTCCCCTTGGTGAACGAGGGCTGACCGGCCCACGACGACGGGGCCCGACGGTCACCGGCGAGGAGATGAGCTCGATGGATCGCGTCTTCTACTCGAGCAGCGTGCACGACGAGCGCGAGATCGAGGCCGTGGTGGAGGTGCTGCGGTCGGGACCCCAGGGACTGTGGCCGGGCCGTCGGGTCAACGCCATGGAGCGCCAGGTGTCGGCCTTGTTCGGCAAGTCCGGGGGGGTGATGGTCAACTCCGGCTCCTCGGCGCTGTACCTGGCGGTCGAGCTGCTCGGCCTCGAGCCGGGCACCGAGGTCGTCACCTGCGGGCTCACGTTCTCCACCGACATCGCCCCGCTGGTCCGGGCCGGGTTGGTGCCGGTGCTCGTCGACTGCGAGGTCGACACCTACTGCGTCGACGTCGACCGGGTGGCCGAGATGGTCACCCCTCGCACCGGGGCGATGCTGTTCCCCAACCTCGTCGGCAACGCCCCCGATTGGGATGCCCTGCGGGGCGTCGCCGATGCCCACGGCCTCCCCCTCGTCGAGGACTCCTGCGACACCCTCGGGCCCCTCCTGCGGGGTCGCCCCACGGGTGAGCGATCGGACATCACCGTCACCAGCTTCGCCAACTCCCACATCCTCACCGCCGGGGGCAACGGGGGCATGCTCCTCGTCGACGACGAGGGCTTGCGCGACCGGGCGTTGATGCTGCGCCGGTGGGGTCGGCGCAGCGAGGTGCAGTTCTACGGCTCGAAGCGGGGGGAGCGCGACTTCTGGGAGGACCTCGACGGGGTCCGCTACGACAACCAGTTCATCTTCGACGAGCTGGCCTGGAACTTCGAGCCGTCCGAGATGGGGGCCGCGTTCGGCCTGGTCCAGCTGGCGAAGCTCGAGGAGAACCTGGCCCGGCGCCGGCGGCTCTTCGCGGCCTACACGGCGTTCTTCGGCGACCACGCCGATCGGGTGGTGCTGCCCCGCCAGCTCCCCGAGCTCGAGACGGCCTGGCTGGGGTACCCGCTGGTCATACGCGAAAGCGCCGGCTTCGACCGCCCCGACCTGCAGGCCTTCCTCGACGGGAGGGGCATCGACACCCGCACCATCTGGACCGGCAACGTCGCCCGCCAGCCCATGCTGCGCGATCGCGCCCTGGTACTGCCCGACGACGGTCTTCCCCACGCCGACGAGATCATGGCCCGGGGGGTGCTGCTGCCGTTGAGCCACGCCATCGACGAGCCCACGCTCCAGTTCGTCGTCGACACCCTGGCGGAGTTCCTCGACGCGCACCCGGGCTGAATCTTGATATTTCCGATCAGCTTTGTAGGCTTTCGGTTCCGACCCGACCACGGAGGCCCCCATGCCCACCACGACCGATGAGCTGCTCGCCAACAACGACGGCTACGCCACTGGCTTCACCAAGGGCGATCTCCCCCTGCCCCCGGCCAAGAAGGTCGCCGTGCTGGCGTGCATGGACGCCCGCCTCGACCCCGCCCGGGCCCTCGGACTCGAAGAGGGCGATGCCCACGTGATCCGCAACGCCGGGGGTGTGGTGAGCGAGGACGCCATCCGCTCGCTCACGATCAGCCAGCGCCTGCTCGGCACCGAGGAGATCATCCTCGTCCACCACACCGACTGCGGCATGTTGACCTTCACCGACGCCGACGTGAAGGCCCAGATCCAGGCCGACACCGGTGTGCGGCCGAGCTTCGCCCTCGAGGCCTTCTCGGACCTCGACGACGACGTCCGCCAGTCCATCGCCCGCATCCAGGCCAGCCCGTTCGTCCCGAAGACCGATGCCGTGCGCGGCTTCGTCTACGAGGTCGAGACCGGGCGCCTCCGCGAGGTGGTCTGAGGCCGGCGGACGCTCACTCGTCGAGGGTCCAGGGGCCGTTGCCCCCGATGCGGCGCACGTCGACGGCCACGGTGACCGACCCCGGCGACCGGCCGAGGTTGAGCGGGTGGTCGGCGGTGCCCACGTAGACCCGGCACAGCTCGTCGCACAGCGCCCGGTCGGCGGGCTCGGCCACCACCCGGGCGTCGCCGTACACCAACAGGTGCTGCTGGGTGCCGGCCACGTTGCGGGCCTCGTCCTCGATGGACAGCACGACCGCCGGATGGCGCCGGATGTTGCGCACCTTGGCGGTGGACCCCTCGGCGCAGAAGAAGACCTGGTCGTCGCGCACGCCGCACCACACCACCGAGACCTGCGGTGATCCGTCGGGGTTCTGGGTGACCAGGTGGGCCAGGGCGTTGGAGCCGAGCAGGGTCTGGGCCGGAGCCGGGATGGAACGCAGGACGGTCATGTCCACCTCCTCGCAGTCCCTGCACTCTCCCCCGGATCGGGTGCGAAGGGAAGGGGTCGAGGCGCCGACGACGCCTCGACCCCCGACGGGCCGGGACCCGGCCCGCTACTCCAGGCCGTACTTGGGCATCACCCCGGAGAAGGCGTGCTCGTAGAGCCCGTGGCCGGTGTGGCCCTCGTAGGTGAAGCGGGCGGCGTGGTCGACCACGGCGTACGACCCGAGCATGGCGATGTCGTCGACCTGGTGCACGAGGCCGTGCACCACCAGCTCGGGACCCTGGTACATGCCGTGGCGCCAGTCCTCCTCGAAGCCGTAGCCGGTGCCGATGGCGAGGAAGTTGGGCAGCAACGAGGTGCACTCGATCTCGAAGCCGGCGTCGGGGAACGAGATGGTGGAGTCCGACAGCAGGCGCATGCCGGGCACGAAGCGGTGGTCGTGCTCGGTGCGGCCCAACTGCTCGATGCGACCGTCGAGCCACACCCGTTCGGCCTGCTCGAGGCTGCGGCTTCCGTCGGCCCCTTCCGAGCAGATGTAGTAGATGCAGTGGTCCTCGAAGCGCATGGGGAAGTAGCTCCACATGCCGCCCCGGCGCACGGTGTCGGCGTAGATGCCCTCGGGCTCCTTCTCACCCACGGGGCGCACGCCCCACGACCGGTCGCGTGAACCCCACGTCGTGGACGGGTCGACCGCCAAGGCATGGCCGTCGACCTCGATCGAGCCGCTCCACGAGCCCATCTGGGCCAGGCGCTGGGTGTCGAACGTGATCCGATTGCCGTTGCGGATGAACTGGTTGGGTTCGGGGATGGCCGGCCCGAACCCCTCCCACGTGATGTCCATGGCCACGGTGTGCTCGGTGGGCTCGACGACGAAGCGCAGCCGCTTCAGCGGTTCGAGCACCTCGACGCGGATGGGTCCGACAGAGAGGTCGGAGCGGTCCTCGAGCGGCTTGGAGGAGCGCACGATGTGCTGCTCGCCGCCGCGGCGCACGGTGACGAAGGCGTCGGTGGTCTGCAGGTTCGGGTACTGCCCGAAGCCCATCACGACCATGAAGTCGCCGCCGGTGTCGAAGGCGTTGAAGTAGTAGCGGTCGTAGAAGTTGCGGTCGCTGGTCGCCACGTGGGCGATCCAGTTCGACGACTGGTGGACGGGATAGTCGTCCCACGACGAAACGGTCATGTGTGAAGGTTCCTCCCCCTAGAGACGCGTGCCATCGTTCCAGGTTCTGCGGCGGCCCGCAGCCCCAGGGCCGCCTCCCAGGTCGCCCGGTTGCCGGGGCCGGTGGGTCGGGGTGGGTCGCCGAGCGGAGGGCGTCGGGGTCAGGCGATGGTGGCCGGGAGGTCGGACGACCGGATCTCCTCCGCCCACGGGTAGCGCAGGGGGTCGATGAGCAGGAACGGGGCGTCGAGCACCACCTCGGCCGTGTGGGGGACCGCCTCGCGGATGGCTCGCGCCCGCCCTCCGGGGTCGTCCTCCACGAAGATCACGTCGAGGGCGAGGCCGGGACGGTTGCGGGACTCGAGCGTCCACACGCCGCTCACCCCGTCGAGCTCGGCGATGGCGGCGGCGCGGTCGTCGGGTCCGTGGCGTTGCACCACGATGACGCCGGTGTGGCCCACGAAGGGGATCTCGCGTCGCTTCAGCTGCAGGGCGGCCGGGGCGGCGGTGGCCCCGCCGGCGAAGACGTCGCCCTCACGCACCACCTTCTTGTCGGCCGGGAAGGTCATGCGGCCGGTGTCGTAGAGCTTCGGGAGCTCGACGCTCATGGCGTCGAAGGCGACCTGCGGGTCGCCGCCGAGCACGTAGGTGGTGAGGAAGGTGGCGCGGCCGTCGGCGAAGGGCGACCCGGGCGCCGTGACGCGAGCGGCGTGCAGGTGGGGCGGCGCGACGTAGCGACGGCTCAGGAGCACGCCGTCGAGGCACAGGTTCATGGGCGTGTGCTCGAGGTCGTACCAACGGTTCCACCACTCGATGGCGTCGGCGTCGCAGTCGAGGGCGGCGAAGATCAAACCGGAGGGTTCCATGGCCGTGGGTCTACCAGCGCTCGTCGGCAGGCGTCTCCGAGTCGGCGGTAACGTCGACGGCCACGAGCCCGGGCACCACGAGCCCGGGTCCTGGGGGACAGGGGAGAGACATGGCGACCACGGTCGGGCAGTACTGCATCTACGTGAACGACATCGAGGCCTCGGAGCGCTTCTACACCGAGGTCGTCGGGCTGAAGGTGCAGAGCCGCACCGAGATCGACGATGTGCACGAGATCGTGTTGGCGGCCGACCAGGGCGGAGGGCGGCTGCAGCTCGCCGAGCGCTACAACGGACGCCAAGCCATCGATCACGGCTTCGCCCTCTGGAAGATCTACTTCAACGTCGACGACGCCATGGCGGTGCACGACAAGGCCGTCGAGTGGGGCTGCGAGTCCGACATGGTGCCCGAGAAGCTGGAGCGCTGGCCGGTCATCGTGGGCTTCGTGAAGGACCCCGACGGCTACCTCGTCGAGCTGGTGCAGTACGTCGGCGACGCCAAGCCGCCCGGGAGCTGACCGGCCGGGGCTCACGGGCGCAGCCCGCGCTGCGCCCGTCGATCGTCCTAGGGTTCCGAGCGCCGCTGCGCCATCCGGGCGCACCCCGCGACGAGGAGCTCGAGCCGTTGAGTGACACCGAGACCAACAAGGCGATCGTCCAGCGCTACTGGGACGCGCTCGCCGCCCGCGACTGGGACGGGATGAAGGCGCTGCTCACCGACGACGCCCACTACACCGACGTGGGCACCCCCGGCGAGGGTGGCAACGGGCCCGACGGCGTGGTCGACCGGGTCAAGATCGGTCTCGAGCCGCTGTCGGGCTACGAGCACCTCGACGGCACCAACATGATCGCCGAGGGCGACCTGGTGATGACCGAGCACACCGAGCGGTGGCACTTCCACACCGGAGAGGTCATCGACCACTCCTTCGTGTCGGTCACCGAGCTGCGCGACGGCAAGATCTTCCGCTGGCACGACTACTCGAACATCTCCAACATCACCGACAACGCCCCGCAGTGGTGGCTCGAGCACATCATCACCGTCTCCACCCAGGGCGCCGGCTCCTGAGCCGACCCGATCCGGTCCGGTCCGGCGAGGGGATCGCCGGGACCGGATCAGCCGGGCAGCGGCCTCAGCCGACCTGGTAGTCGGGATCGGCCCGCCGCAGGATGATGTCGGTGCGAGCCTGCACCGCCTCCTCGAAGCGGCCCTCCTCGACCATCCAGAAGCGGTTGGCGTAGAGGCCGTCGACCACGGTCTCGGCCACCTCCGACAAGGGGGTGAAGACCACCGGGGTGCCGGCTGCCTCCTGCATCTGGATCCACATCTGCATCTTGTTGGAGGTGTCGACGGGCTCGTCGGGGGCGAACTCCGGCGGGCGCTCGGCCGCAGCCCAGATGCCGGTGTCGAGGATCCCCTTGGTCTTGCCCGTCGGGAACAGCACCGAGACGCCGATGTCGGACCCCACCTCGTGGAGCTGGCCCCACAGGCACTCGGAGAGGGTCACGACGGCCGACTTCACCGTGGCGTAGGTGGCGGCGCTGGCGATGGGGGAGAACCCACCGTTGTTCGACGACGTGTTGACGATGTGGGCCTCGCCGCCCTGCTCGAGGAGGTGGGGCACGAAGGCGTTGATGCCGTTGATGACGCCGTAGACGTGCACGCTGAAGGCGAAGCGCCAGTCGTTGATCTCGTGCTCCCAGACCTTGCCGTGGGCACCGGACGCCACGCCGGCGTTGTTGCACAGCACGTGGACGGCACCGAAGCGGTCGAGGGTGGCGTCGCGCAGGGCCTCGACCGACTCGAGCTTGGAGACGTCGGTGCGCACCCCGGCGATCTCGGCTCCGTCGGCGGCCATCTCACCGACGGCCTGATCGAGGGCGTCCTGGTTGATGTCGGCGATGACGACCTTCATGCCCTCGGCGAGGAACCGCTCGGCCATGGCCCGGCCGATGCCCCCGGCCCCACCGGTGATGACCGCGACCTTGCCCCGTAGTTCCTTCATGCGTCCCCCTGATCGAACCGGCCCGGTGCCTCGTCGCCCCGGGTCGCCCGCTCATGCTGGCACGTCGCCGCGGCGGCCACGTCGACGACGGGAGGCGCCCAGCGGACGCCACGGCCGGTGGTCGCAGCAGCGTGATCGGGGATGAAGGGGTGGAGGTGGGTCAGTTCCCCAGGGCGGGCATGACCTTCTCGCCGACCACCTTCAGGTACTTCCAGGCCAGCTCCGGCGGAAGGCCACCGACGAGGGGGTGTAGGGCCAGAGGCCGACCACCCTGGATGGACGCCACCGCCTCGTCCACCGTGAGGATGCGGTGGCTGCGGTTCTCGGCCCGCAGCTCCTCGGCCGTGGTGGCCGCCGAGGTGGAGGTCACGTCGGTGTCGCCCCCGTTCCACTCGGCGTAGCTGAGCACGTCGTACATGAGGTAGGAGCCGAGCTCGTCCCAGCCCTCGTCGACGTCGTCGGCCACGAACACCGTGGTGGCCGAGTCGCGCGGCGGGAGGTAGCAGAAACCGGGCTCGTGCCCGTGGGCGCGGGCCTCGGCCTCGTAGGCTTCGGCCAGTGCCGGGTCCTCCTTCTGACCGAAGAACCCGATGCCGTGGCGGCCGGCCCGGCGAGCGGCGGGCAGGCTGCCCCCGCCCCACGAGATCGTGGGGCCGCCGGGGGTGACCGGCGCCGGGGTCACGTGGATGTGGCGGCCTTCGTGCTCGAAGGGCTCGCCGGTCTTGGCCGCCAGCAGCACGCCCAGCTTCTCCTCGGCGATCTTGCCGCGGCGGTGGAAGTCGACGCCGTACATCTCGTACTCGTCGGGGCGGTAGCCGATGGCCGTGGTGTACGACACCCGCCCACCGCTGATGATGTCGAGGACGCACATCTCCTCGGCCAGGCGCACCGGGTCGTAGAGGGGCAGCTGCAGCACCGAGATGTTGATGGGCAGCGCAGAGGTGCGAGCTGCCATGGCGGTGGCCAGGGTCATGGGGGCCGGCAGGTAGCCGTCGGCGAGGCCGTGGTGCTCGCACAGGACGGTGGTGAACGCGCCGTGGCTCTCGCCGTACTCGGCCATCTCGAGGGCGGTGCGGTACAGCTCGGTCGTGCTCGCCCCGCCCTCGGGTGTCCGCATGTCGAAGCGCATCAGGTACACGAGTGCCATCCCCCTGGATCGATGTCGTCGCCTCGGCATCGGGCGTCGGCGAGACGAGAGATGGTAGGTGCCGTCGATGGCGTCGTCGCTCGTCGACGGCTCGCGCGACCGGCACGGTGCCGGTCAGGACCGCCGACCGGCTCTCTAGTGTCAGGGGCATGTGGCGCGACGCGGAGGTCCGACCCGGGTGCCCTGGGGGGTGGGGCCGGCCCGAGGCCGGCGCGTGACCCTCGGGGGCCGGCCCGCAGTGCGCGCCGAGCGGGTGGTGCTCACGGGCGCCATCGACCTGGCCGGCACGCTGCGACCGTTGGCCATGTTGCGGGGTGATCCGAGCGTGCACCTCGGTGTCGGTCGGTTCGACCGCGCATCGCTCACCCCCGAGGGTCCGGGCGCGATCACCGTGACGTGGCGGCCGGGGGCCGGCGAGGCGCAGGTCACCGGCTTCGGCGACGGCGGGGCGTGGCTGGTGGACCGGGCACCCGGGCTGTTGGGTTGCGACGACGACCCCAGCGGGTTCGACCCCCTCGTTCCGGCCGTGCGTCAGCTCTGGCGCCGTCACCCTGGGCTGCGGCTCACGCGGACCGGCACGCTGTGGCACGACCTGGCGTTCTTCGTCGTGCAACAGCGGGTGCAGACCGTCGACGCCGCCGCGCAGTGGCGACGCACGGTGGAGGCCCTCGGGACGCCCGTCCCGGGGTCGGACCGGCTGGTTCCGCCCGCGCCCGACGTCGTGGCGACGATGGGCTACCACGAGCTCCACCGCTTCGGGATCGAACGACGGCGGGCCGA
The DNA here is from genome assembly GCF_021246445.1 of Rhabdothermincola salaria. NCBI lineage: Bacteria > Bacillati > Actinomycetota > Acidimicrobiia > Acidimicrobiales > Iamiaceae > Rhabdothermincola > Rhabdothermincola salaria. The sequence continues at coordinate 275,036 of NZ_JAJQXW010000002.1, read as the reverse complement.
TGCCCTGCGGCGGGCCGCCCAGGCCATGTCGCGGTGGGGGCACCGGTTCGATGCCGACGACCCGTCGGCGGCGCTCTCCGCCCTGGCCACGGTGCCCGGCATCGGTCCCTGGACCCGTACCTGCCTGGCCGCCACGACCTGGGCCGACGCCGACACGGTGATCCTCGGCGACGCCGGCATCCCCGGCGCCATGTCGTGGCTGTTGGCCGGAGAGCGCGACGGCGACGACGCCCGGATGCTCGAGCTCCTCGAGCCGTTCCGACCCCATCGCCAGCGGGTGATCCGCCTGGCGGTCACCGCCGGGGCGTGGCCGACGCGGCGGGCGCCGAGAGCCGCCCGCCGGGACATCCGCCGGAGCTGACGGCCCCGTTCGGTCAGGTCACCGCGTCGGCGGCGCCCCCGTCGATGCGCAGGTGGGCCCCGTTGAGGTGCCACGAGGGTTCGCTCACCACCATGGCGACGAAGCGGCCGATGTCTTCGGGGAAGGCCACCCGTCCCGTGTGGTTGGGCATCACCGACTCCAGGACGTGGCGTTCGACGCTGGCCCAGTCGGTGTCCAGCCCTCGGCGCCGGGCCTGGGCCGTGAAGCGCTCGATCACCTCGGGGGTGGCGATCAGCCCGGGGCTCACGCAGTTCACCGTGATCCCGGTGCCGGCGAGGTGGCGGGCCAGGCTCACGGTGACGGCCGGCAAGGCTCCCTTGGCGCCGTAGTACTCCGGGTTGCGTTCGCCGGGTCGGGTGGCGCCGACGGTGGCGACGAACACGATGCGACCCCAGCCCCGCTGGCGCATGCCGTCGACGAACGCGTCGACCACCCGGACGGCCGAGACCACGTTGGTGTCGTAGCTGGCGTGCCACGACGGGCCGGTGGCGTCCTCCCACGTGGTCCCGTCGGCGGCTCCGTAGTTGTTGACCACGATGTCGACCCGGTCGACGACCGCCTCGACCGAGGCGCGCAGCTCGGCGGCCCCGTCGTCGGTGCGGATGTCGCCGTGCACGGCGACGGCCCGGCCGCCGGCGCGCTCGATGGCGGCGACGGTGGCGTCGGCGGGGCCGGGCTCCAGGCCGTGCACCAGGACGGTGGCGCCTTCGGCGGCCAGCACCTCGGCGATGCCCGCCCCGGTCCCCCGCCACGACCCGGTGACGAGCGCGACCTTGTCGTCGAGTCCGAGCTGCACGTCTGCCTCCCCGCCCGGGCTCCAGAGCGCCCGGCGCCCGGCGATCCTGCCACGGGGTGTGGGCGGCGGGGTGAACGAGGTCGGGGCCGCGACCCTGGCACCCTTGGGTGATGGAGTCCCGGAGCGACGGCCAGGCCGGTCGTTCCCGTCCAGGGCGGCGGTGGCGGGTGGCGCTCGCCGTCGCGGCGGTGAGCGCGCTGGCGGCGGTCCTGGTCGCCACGACCGTGTCGACGGGATCGGTCGAGTCGGCGTCCTCGACGGCGGGCCGTGATGCCGGGGCGCACGCGGCCGTGATCTCGCCGACGTCTGCCCCGGTGCCGTCGACCACCACGACCACCCCTCCCCCGCCGGTGTGCGACCGGCGCCCGGCGCTCGACGCAGGGACCGAGTCCGTCCCGGCCGAGCTGCAGGCCCGGGTGGATGCCGCGCTCGCCCATCCGGCCTGGTCGGGCCTCGACCGGTCGATCTCGGTGTGGGTCGAGGGCTATGGGGAGGTCGTCGCCGTCGAACCCGATCGAGCGCTGTTGCCGGCCTCGAACCAGAAGCTGTTCACCGCGCTCGGCGCCCACCTCCTGCTCGACCCCCAGGGTCGGTTCCGCACCGAGGTGCGCCAGACCGACGACCGGTTGGTGCTGGTGGCCGGAGGTGACCCGACGTTGCGGAGCGCCGGGCCCCATTCCCTGAGCGCGCTGGCCGCTCAGGTGCGGGCCGCGGGGGTGGCGACGGCCGCCGCGATGGTCGTCGACGCGTCGCACTTCGAGGCGTCGACCACGGCGCGCGGTTGGCAGGACTGGCAGGTTCCGATCTACGTCGGTCCGATGTCGGCCCTCGTCGTCGACGACAACCGGACTCGGACCGACGCGGCCTACCTGGCCGATCCCGCCCTGGGCAACGCGACCGCCTTCGCCGCCCGCCTGGGCACGGCCGGTGTGGGGGTCGAGCCGGTCGTCGTCCACGGCGAGGCGCAGCCCACGGATCCGGTGGTGGCCGCCCTGGAGTCCCCCACCTTCGGTGAGCTCACGAGGACGATGCTGGTGCGCAGCGACAACGAGGTCGCCGAGTCGCTGCTCAGGGAGATCGGCGCCGGTTCCACCGACGAGGGCCTGGCGCGGATCGCCGCCGCCCTCGAGCCGTGGTGCCTCCACCTGGCCGGCGCCGGCGGCGACGGGTCCGGTCTGTCGCGGGCCAACCTGCGCTCGGCGAGGGAGTGGCGTCGGCTCCTGCAGGTGGCGGCCGTCCAGCCGTGGGGACCGACCTTCGTCGGGCAGCTGCCCGTGGCCGGGGTGTCGGGCACCCTGTCGGGGCGGTTGCGGGGCCCCGCCACCCACGGCAGCGTTCGGGCCAAGACGGGCAGCATCATCGGTGGGAGCGCGCTGTCCGGCTACGCCACCACCTCCGACGGACGCACGGCCGTCTTCTCGGTGGTGGTGAACGGCGAGCCGGGAGTGGCGCAGGGGTCGGTGACGGCGATCGACCGGCTGGTGGCGGCCGTCGTCGGCCTGTGAGGGCCCCACCGACACCGAAACGCGCGTCGTCGTCCGACTCGAGCGCGGCCGGTGAGCGCTCGAGTCCGACAGGTGGGTGAAGAGCAGGCGGCAGGTGGGCGCACGCGCAGACGGCATGACTCGCGCCCGAATGGGTAGCGCGCGGGTGACGACGACGAGCACACGCCCCGCGAGCGCGCCTCGCTCGCGAGAGATTGGAGTCACCATGCCGCAGCGATCACCCGGACCCTCGGTCAAGGACGACGAGCAGTACGAGGCCCTCCGCGACGAGGGGATGAGCAAGGAGAAGGCGGCTCGCATCGCCAACGCGTCAGCCAACGAGGGCCGCAGCACCGTCGGGCGGCGGGGGGGCGAGGGCGAGCGCTACGAGGACCGCACCAAGGACGAGCTCTACGACCGGGCCCGCGAGGTCGGCATCGAGGGGCGTTCGACGATGAACAAGGACGAGCTGATCGACGCCCTGCGCAACCACTGACCCGCCCCGGTCCAGTTCGGGCGCCGACGCCGCATCCGCTGGACTCCCGACCCGCGTGAATGTGGGGATCGAGCGCCGACCCGAAGCGCTCGGTCCGACACGTCGAGTTCGGGTCCCGACCGACTCGACTGCACCCCGACCGGCGCGGTCCAGGACAGGGGCAAGGTCGGTGGGTGGGCGGAGGGTGGGTCCGTGCACCATGATCGGGGGAGACGACGATCACCCCCGAGGGGTGAGGAGGCAGGGGTCAGATGGGGACGACGACGCGGGCAGCGGTGCTGTGGGGCTACGGCGAGGACTGGAAGATCGAGGACGTCGAGCTCGACGACCCGAAGGCCAACGACGTGCTGGTCTCGATCAAGGCCGCCGGGCTGTGCCACTCCGACGACCACGCTCACACCGGTGACCTGCCCCTTCCGGTGCCGCTGATCGGCGGCCACGAGGGCGCTGGCGTCGTGGAGGCGGTGGGCCCCGACGTGCGCGACCTGGCGCCCGGCGACCACGTCGCCGTCTCCTTCATCCCCGCCTGCGGAAAGTGCCGCTGGTGCTCCACGGGCCGCCAGTACCTCTGCGACTCGGGCGCCAAGCTCTTCGACATCGGCATGATGAGCGACGGTCGGGTGGCCCACCACGTCACCCGGGCCGACGGCAGCCGCGAGCCGGTCGGGCGCTACGCCCAGGCCGGCACGTTCTCGGAGAAGATCCTGGTCAACGAGGACTCGCTGGTGAAGGTCGATCCCGACCTGCCCTTCGACGTCGTGGCCCTCACGTCGTGTGGCGTGGCCACCGGGTTCGGGTCGGCCACCGAGCGGGCCGGCACCGTGCCCGGCGACAACGTCGTCGTGGTGGGCATCGGTGGCATCGGCATCAACGCCGTGCAGGGCGCCAAGATCGCCGGGGCCCAGCGGGTCATCGCCGTCGACCCGGTGGAGATGAAGCGCGAGCAGGCCATGGCCTTCGGCGCCACCCACACCTACGCCTCGATGGAGGAGGCCGCCGAGGCGGTCCGTGACATGACCGAGGGCATCATGGCCGAGCGGGTCATCCTGGCCCCCGGCGTCGTGCACGGCGACATGATCCAGCCCGCCATGGACCTCACCGCCAAGGGTGGCACCCTCGTCGTCACCGGTCTGGCGCCGGCCATGGAGTCCGACGTGCAGCTCAACTTGATGATGCTCTCCATGTCGAACAAGGAGATCAAGGGCACCATCTTCGGGTCCCAGAACCCCCGCGACCAGATCCCCCGCCTGCTCTCGATGTACCGCCAGGGGGTCCTGCGCCTCGACGAGCTGGTGACCCGCCGCTACACCCTCGACGAGGTCAACCAGGGCTACGAGGACATGCTCGCCGGACGCAACATCCGCGGGGTCATCGAGTTCTGAGACCGCACGGGCTCTGAGATCGCAGCACGAGGCGGCCCGGCCCGCGGGTCGCGGCCACGAGGAGAGGACGGGGATGGGGCAGCTCGACGGCAAGGTGGCGGTCATCACCGGTGGGGGGCGGGGCATCGGTCGGGCCATCGCCCTGCGCTACGCCGCCGAAGGGGCCACCGTCGTGGTCTCCTCCCGAACCGGCACCGACCTCGAGACCACGCTCGCGGCGGCCGGCGTGGGTGACGAACGGGGGCTGGCCGTCGTGGCCGATGCCATGGACCGCGACGAGGCCCGGCGTCCCGTCACCGAGGCGCTCGACCGCTTCGGTCGGGTCGACGTGCTGGTCAACAACGTCGGCGGCACCGTCGGTGGCAACCCCGACCCGTTCGCCGCCAACGACGGCGCCTTCGAGCAGACGGTGGTGCTCAACCTCACCTCGGCGTGGTGGACGACCACGGCCGCCCTCCCCGCCATGAGAGAGCAGGGTTCCGGGCGCATCATCAGCATCGGGTCGGGGGCCTCGAAGCGAACGGGCGCCTCCGTCGGCTACACCGCGGCCAAGCACGGGCTGGTCGGCTTCACCAAGGAGCTGGCCAAGTCGGCGGCGCCCTTCGGCATCAACGTGAACCTGCTGTGCCCGGGGTGGACCAGGACCTCGCTGGTCGACTTCGAGCGCATCGCTGCCGCCCGGGGCACCACCGCCGAGGTCGAGGAGGCGAAGGCGGCCGCCGAGAGCCTGCAGGGTCGGATCCTCGAGGCCGACGAGCTGGCCGGCATGGCCACCCTGCTGGCCGGCGACGACGGACGCGGCGTGACCGGCCAGGTCATCAGCGTCGACGGCGGCTACAAGGTCTGACGGACCGGTCCGACGGGCTCGTCCGCACCCTGCCTCCCCGATGCCCGGGGGCCGGGCCGCGCCGAGCGGGGCGTGCTCCCGGTGGAGCGGGTCGAGCGCTGGGGGCCGCGTCCGGGCGTTACCCTCGGCGGACCATGAGGCCCGAGCCGTGACCGTCGACCCCTCCAAGCCCTACCACCAGATCGGGGAGGTCGCCGAGGTCGTGGGGCTCTCGCTGCGGACCATCCGTCACTACGAAGAGGTCGGCCTGGTGATCCCGTCGGGTCGGTCGACCGGAGGCTTCCGGCTCTACACCGACGCCGACATCGAGCGGCTCCAGCTCGTCAAGGACATGAAGCCGTTGGACTTCCGCCTCGAGGAGATGCGCGAACTGCTCGTCGTGCTCGACGCGGTGGAGGACCCGACGTCCTCGTCGGCGCAGCGTGATGCGCTGGCCTCGAGGCTCGGGGAGTTCGCCCGAGCAGCCGAGCAGCGTTGTGCACGGCTGCGCCGGGATCTGGCCGCGGCCGAGTCGCTCACCGCCACGTTGACGCAGAGGTCGTCTGGGCGCGGCGCAGGAGACGAAGGGGCGCCGTGACCGACATCGCCTGTCCCTCCTGTGGCACCGACGAGCACCTCCTGGGCACCGCGAAGGGAGATCTCATCGAACTGCGGTGCGAGCAGTGCGGGGCCCGGTGGGACCGCGACCCGAGTCCCCGCTGCCCGACCTGCGGTCGGGCAGACGTCGAACCCGTACCGCAGGCCGCGTGGGAGAAGTCCCGTGGGTCGCAGCTGTCGATCTCCTACATCACCGTGGTGCACCTCTGCCCCGAGTGCGACGCCGACCTGTTGCGCCAGCAACGCCAGACCAACGTGCCGCTGCCGCCCCGCGACAACCCTGCCGGCTGAGCTGCCACCGGGCCGCCCCCGGGAGGCACCGTCCGCAGGTGTGACGGATGGCCATCCCTCGGCCCTCGACTCTCACCTCACGTAACGGTAGGTTTCCACGGTCCCGGTCGGTCGGTCGTCCCGCGAGCCCGGTGAGTTCCCCCGAGGCTGCGGCCCGAAACCGATCCAGGAGGCCCTGTGCTCACGTCCACGCCTGCGCCCGTGCGCGCCCGCATCCGCTCTGCGTGGTTCTCGAACCCCAAGGGCGACCTCCTGGCCGGGCTCCTCGTCTCCCTGGCCCTCATCCCCGAGGCCATCGCCTTCTCGATCATCGCGGGAGTCGACCCCAAGGTCGGCCTCTACGCCTCGTTCTCCATCGCCATCATCACCGCCTTCACCGGTGCCCGTACGGGCATGATCTCGGCCGCCACCGGCGCCATGGCCCTGGTGGTCGTGCCCCTGGTGAAGGAGCACGGCGTCGAGTACCTCTTCGCCGCCACCATCCTCGCCGGCCTGTTGCAGGTCGCCTTCGGCTTCGCCGGTGTCGGCAAGCTGATGCGCTTCATCCCCCGCACGGTGATGATCGGCTTCATCAACGCCCTGGCCATCCTCATCTTCAAGGCCCAGGTGGAGAGCGTCCTGGGCGAGACCTGGGTGGTCTACGCCCTGGTGGCCGCCGCCCTCGGCGTCATCTACGGCCTGCCGAAGCTCACCACCGCCATCCCCGCCCCCCTCGTGGCCATCGTGCTCGTCGCCGTGGTGGCCGTGATCGCGGGGTTGCAGGTGCCGACGGTGGGCGACATGGGCGAGCTGCCCGACACGCTGCCGTTCTTCGGCCTACCCGGGGTGCCCTTCACGTTCGACACCCTCATGATCATCCTCCCCTACGCCCTCACCCTCTCCGTGGTCGGCATCCTCGAGTCGCTGCTCACCGCGCAGCTCATCGACGACATCACCGACACCCCCTCCGACAAGGACAGGGAGTGCCGGGGCCAGGGCATCGCCAACACCGCCACCGGGTTCCTCGGGGGCATGGCCGGCTGCGCCATGGTCGGGCAGTCCATGATCAACATGAAGTCCGGGGGGCGGACCCGCCTGTCGACGCTCTCCGCCGGCGTGTTCCTCCTGGTGATGCTGCTGGTGTTCGGCGACCTCGTGGCCCAGATCCCCATGGCGGCCCTGGTGGCCGTGATGATCGTGGTCGCCATCGCCACCTTCGACTGGGCCAGCATCAAGCCCTCCACCGTCCGCCAGACCCCCAAGTCGGAGACCGCGGTGATGGTGGTCACCGTGGCGATCGTGGTGGTCACGCACAACCTCGCCCTGGGCGTGCTCGCCGGCGTGGTGCTCGCAGCCGTGTTCTTCGCCCGTCGGGTGGCGCACGTCGCCGAGGTCACCAGCGTGGTCGACCCCGACGGCAAGGTCCGGGTCTACGCCGTCGCCGGAGAGCTCTTCTTCGCCTCCACCAACGAGCTGGTGCACGCGTTCGACTACACCGATCCCACTCCCGAGGTGGTCATCGACCTCACCGACGCCCACGTGTGGGACTCTCCTCGGCCGTCGCCGCCCTCGACGCCGTCGTCGCCAAGTTCCATGCCCGGGGGATCACCGCCGAGGTCATCGGCCTCAACCCCCACAGCGAGAACCTGCACACCCGGCTCACGGGTCGTCTGGCCAGCAGCCACTGACCATCGCCCGTCCGCCGCACCTCCTCAGCGACCCACACCCACACCCACCACCGGAGCCCGACATCACCACCGAACCCGCCAACGCCCACAACCTCATCGTCGTCGCGGTCGACGACTCAGACGGGTCACGGGTGGCGGTGTCGTGGGCCATCGGCGAGGCCGGGCTGCGGCACGCCACGCTCGTGCTGTTGCACGTCGTCGATGCCGAGCTGCCGGGCAACCCGGCCAGCGCCATCAGCTACGCCGAGGCGGTGCACGAGGCCGCCGACCCCGCCCGCGCGCTCATCGACGAGGTCACGGCCCGGGCCCGCGAGGCCCTCGGTGAGGACGCCGACATCGTGGCCGAGGTGGCTCAAGGCGATCCTGGTCAGCGCCTCGTCGAGGCATCGACGCACGCCGATCTGCTGGTCGTCGGATCCCGTGGTCGGGGAGGGATCCGCAGCCTGGTGCTCGGTTCGGTGAGCCAGCACTGCGCCCAGCACGCCGAGTGCCCGGTGGTCGTCGTCCCCCCGGGCGCCCGCCACGAGAGCTGACCGAGAACGGCGCCGATCAGGCCACGACGCCGCGCTCGCGCAGCTCGGCGGTGCGCTCGGCCAGGCCCAGCTCGGCGAGGACCTCGTCGGTGTGCTGGCCCAGCGCGGCGGTGTCGCCACCGAGCGCCGCCGGGGTGCTGCTGAACTGCGCCGGGTGACGGGGCAGCCGGGCGCGACCCACGACGGGGTGGTCGAACTCGTGGAACATCTCGATGGCCACGGCGTGAGGGTCGTCCACCACCTCGGCGGCCGAGAGGACCATGGCGAAGGGCACCCGCTCCCGCTCGAAGCGGGCGATGGCCTCCTCCTGGGTGAGGTTGGCGGCCATGGCGTAGCACATGTCCATGATCGGCTCGAGCACCTCGCGGTTCTTGCGCCGTTCGCCCACGGTGGCGATGCGGGGGTCGTCGAAGCCCTCCACGTCGAGCGACTTGCACATGCCGGCGAAGTCGCCGTCGGTCGTCGGCACGACGATGCCCCACCCGTCGAGGAAGCGCATCGGCTGGAAGCCGGCGTTGAAGCTCGAGGGCAGCGAACCGTCGGAGTCGAGCAGGACCTCGTTGCCCGCCGAGTCGGCCCACAGGAACGACACGCAGGCGTCGGCCATGGCCAGCTCGACGTGCTGGCCGCCGTGGCCGTTGGCCCGGGCGAAGAGGGCGGCGGTGATCGCCTGGCAGGCGTAGAGGGCACTGACCTTGTCGGCGCCGTTCTGGCGCAGGAAGGTGGGCGGTCCGCCGTTGGGGTCGGCCTGGTTGGCGGCGAACCCGGCGTAGGCCTGCATCGACGTGTCGTAGGCGCTGCGGTCGCGGTAGGGGCCTTCGGGTCCGTAGCCGGAGATCGAGGCGTACACGACGTCGGGGTTCAGGGCCCGCACGGCCTCGTAGCCGACACCGAGGCGGTCGACGACACCGGGCCGGAAGTTCTGGACGACGACATCGGCTTCGGCGGCCAGCTGCAGCACGATGTCGCGGCCTTCGTCGGTGCCGAGGTCGACGGCGATGCAACGCTTGCCGCGGTTGCAGGCCAGGTAGAAGGCGCTCATGTTGTTGACCGCCACCCCGACCCACCGGGCGATGTCGCCGATGCCGGGGCGTTCGACCTTGACCACCTCGGCACCCTGATCGGCCAGGAGCACCGTGGCGTAGGGGCCGGTGAGAGCGATCGAGAGGTCGAGCACCTTCACCCCGGAGAGGGGTCCGGGGGTCGTGCGGTCGTCGGTGCGGTCGGAAGCGTCGGTGGTCGTGGTCATCGTGGTGGTTCCCCCTGTTCGCGGCGGCTCCAACTCTTCCATGGCGAGCGTGGGGTCCGCGCCGGACGGGCGCCTCGGTGCCCGGGTCGGGCGCGACGCTCCTACCGTGGCGTCCATGCGCTTGATCCTCGTCCGCCACGGTGAGGCGTTCGCCGGCTTCCACGGGGTCATCGCCGGCCCGACGGGTTGCTCGGGCCTCACGCCTCACGGTCGCCGGCAGGCTGAGGCGCTGCGCGAGCACCTGGCCGCCACCGGCCGCATCCAGGCCGATGCCCTGATCGCGAGCGTCCTGCCCCGTGCCGTCGAGACGGCGAGCATCATCGCCCCCGGTCTCGGGTTGGAGCTCGGGGGGAGCCACTGCGATCTCTGCGAGGTCCACACCGGCGAGGCCGATGGCCTCGACTGGGCCGAGTACGCCGACCGCTACGGCGGGTTCGACATGGAAGCCGAACCGGAGCGGGTGTTCGCCCCGGGGGGTGAGAGCTGGAACAGCTTCCACGAGCGGGTGGGGCAGATGATGGCGCGGATCGCCCGGGAGCACGCCGGGCAGACGGTCGTGGCCGTCTGCCACGCAGGGGTCATCCAGGCCTCGGTGCGGTTGATGCTGGGCGCCCCCCACTCGGGGACCGGCACGCGATTGCAGCCCACGAACACCGGGCTCACCGAGTGGGAGCACGATCCCGAGCGCGCCCGCTGGACGTTGCACGGCTTCAACGCCACCACCCACCTGGTGGGCCTCGACCGCCAGGACTGACCGCGAGGGCGCGGGGTCGGCGGTCCCGGGTAGAGGGACGGCCATGGCAGACGATCAGCAGTACTCGGTGACCTCGGCCCGGGAGGCAGCATCACGCGACGAGCTGCAGGAGTGGGTGGGGTGCTTCCTCGCCAGCCCGGGCAGCGACAACGCCGAGCTGGCCGGGATCCTCGCCGAGCGGTGGCGCTGGTGGCTCGGGCCGGTGCGCCTGCCGATCGATCGCCTCCACCGCCTGGCCGGCCCGTCGGGGGACCCCGTGCTGCGCACGGTCGACGACGACTACTGGCGCGACGACGTCGAGGAGATGGAGGACAAGATCGACGAGGACGGCTGGGAGCCGCCGCCCGTCGTCGTCACCTTCCAGGACGGGCAGTTGGTGCTCGAGGACGGGAACCACCGCGTCGAGAGCCTTCGCCGGGCCGGCGAGACCGAGGTCTGGTCGATCGTGGGCTTCGACGATCCCTCCGGGCCGGAGCGCTTCCGCGCCCCTCCGCCACAGTGATCGGACTCGAGCGCGCGCCCCTGAGGCTCGCCACGACACCTGCGCGAGGGGCCGGCCCACGCCGTGACCGCTGAGGGTCCCTGCATCACTACTCTCAGTCGTGGTTGGATAGGGGTCAGTTCCCGACCACGGACAGGTGGTGATCCCATGACTCGAGCTGACGAGGTGCGGGCCGAGGTCGCAGTCGCCGCGCTGCTCGACGTCGACTGCCTGGCGGTGGCTCTCGCCGACGACGAGCTCGTCACCGACGTGGCGTTGTGGGGTGCCGCCGGCAACGACGGGGCGACCGATGTGTTGGCGACGCACCCGAGGGTGCACACGCTGGTGGCCAGTGCCGTGGCCTCGACCCGGCCCCAGGTCCGAGCGACCGTCGCCGGTCGGCCCGATCTCGACACCGAGCTGTACGCCATCCTGGCCAGCGACGACCACCCCGCCGTCAGGGCTCGGGTGGCCACCAACCCCGCTGCTCCGGGCGCCGTGGTGCGCCACCTCGCCGCGGACGACCACGAAGCCGTGCGCCGACTGGCCCACATCGAGGTCCGCCGGCGCCGACAGGCGGCCTAGCTCCACCCGGCGGTCCCACGCCGAGACTGCCGGGGTGCCGAGCGGCCGCCGATCGCGTGCAATGCGTCATGCGTGCCGCTGCTGTGGCGCGGCGCTGGCCGAAGAGGCTCGCATCTACAGCTCCTTCGTCTCCACATGTACGCATATGCGAGGTTTGTCTAGGCTGAGCCGATGGCCGTCTACCGGACCCGCCAGGTCGCCGAGCTGCTGGGCGTCAGCGTGGACACCGTTCGTCGGTGGTGCGACGAGGGGAAGCTGAAGACCGTTCGCAGCGCGGGCGGGCACCGCGCCGTCGACGGCGCCGACCTCGCTCGATACCTCACGGAGCAGACCAAGGCCTACGAGCCCGAGTCACTGCTGGCGCAGTCGACCCGCAACCGCTTCACCGGCATCGTCACCCGGGTCGAGCGCGACACGATCACCGCGCTCGTCGAGATCCACGCGCCCCCGCACCGCCTCATCTCGCTCATGACCCGCGAGGCGGTCGACGAGCTGGACCTGGAGCCCGGTGATCTGGCCACCGCGGCGGTGAAGTCCACGAGCGTCATCGTCGAGATCCCGACCCCCTGACCGTGACCGCCTCATCCGGCCCCAGAAGGACGACCGAGGTGCCCCGCCGGCCTCTGACCCCGTCTCGCGCCGTGCTCGTCGTCGTGGTCGCCGGGCTCGTGGTCGCCGGCTGCGGATCGGGCGGCTCGGGTGCCTCGGACCCCTCCCTCTCCGACGCCGCGGGCACCGCGCCGGCCCTCACCGGCACCGTCACCGTGTCGGCGGCCGCGTCCCTGACCGACGCCTTCGAGGCCATCGGGGGCGACTTCGAGGCGGCCAACCTCGACGTGACGGTCGACCTCAACCTCGGGTCCTCGGGGACGCTGGCCACCCAGATCGAGGAGGGCGCACCAGTCGATGTCGCCGCGTTCGCCGACGAGGCCACCATGGCCAGGCTCGTCGACGGGGGCCTGGTGGCCGGAACGAGCGAGGTCTTCGCCACCAACCAGATGATCGTCGTGACCAAGCCGGGCAACCCCAGGAACGTCACCGCGCTGGCCGACCTGGCCGACGCTGGGACGATCTCGCTCTGTGTCGACACCGCCCCGTGTGGCGCGTTCGCCGATCAGATCCTCGAGACGGCTGGCGTGGTCATCCCCGAGTCCGACGTCACCCGGGGTCGCGACGTCAAGGCCACCCTGGGGGCGGTCACCGAAGGCGACGCCGACGCGGCAATCGTGTACGTGACCGACGCCGAGGTCTCCGGCGACGCCGTCGACGTGGTGGCCATCCCGCCGGAGCACGACGTGATCGCCCGGTACCCGGTCGCCGTCGTCGAGGGCGCGGCCGACGAAGCGTTGGCCCGCGCCTTCGTTGCGTACGTGCTCGGTCCCGAGGCTCGGGCCGTGCTCGAGGAGGCGGGATTCCGGGCACCGTGAGGCGGACGCGGCGCCCACCCCTGCTGGTGGTCGCCGTCGCCGGCCTCACGGTCGTCTTCTTCCTCATCCCTCTCGTCGGTCTCGTCGAGCGGGCGTCGTGGTCGACCCTGACCGACGACCTCACCAGCACGGAGGCCGCCACCGCCCTGCGGCTGAGCCTCATCTGCTCGATCGGGGCGACGGTCCTGTCGGTGCTGGTCGGCATGCCCCTGGCCTGGACCCTCGCCCGGGTCCGCTTCCCCGGCCGTTCGTTCGTGCGCGCCCTGGTGCTGCTGCCTCTCGTGCTCCCGCCGGTCGTGGGCGGCGTGGCGCTGCTCAGCGCGTTCAGCCGCCGGGGGCTCGTCGGCGAGCACCTCTACGACTGGTTCGGCATCCAGCTGACCTTCACCACGGCGGGGGCCATCCTGGCCGAGACGTTCGTCGCCCTGCCCTTCTTCGTGATCACCGTCGAAGCCGCCCTGCGTTCGATGGACCAGCGCTACGAAGCCGTCGCTTCGACGCTCGGGGCCGGCCGCCTCACGGTCTTCCGTCGGGTGACGCTGCCGATGGTGGCCCCGTCGGTGGCCGCCGGCGCCGTGCTGGCCTGGGCCCGGGCCCTCGGCGAGTTCGGTGCCACCATCACCTTCGCCGGCAACATCGTGGGCCGGACCCAGACGTTGCCCCTGGCGGTCTACGGCGCGCTCGACGCCAACCCCGAGGTCGCCATCGCCCTCAGCCTGGTCATGCTCGCGGTCTCGCTGCTCGTGATCGTGTCGTTGCGCGACCGGTGGCTGGAGCGGTCGTGACCGTCGCCGCTCGGATCGGGCTCACCCTCGGAACGATGGACCTCGATGTGGAGCTCGAGATCGAGCCCGGCGAGGTGGTCGCCCTGCTCGGGCCCAACGGAGCGGGCAAGAGCACCGTCTTGAACGCCCTGGCGGGGTTGGCGCCCATCGAGCAGGGCCGCATCGTGATCGAGGGCCAGGTGGTGGACGAGCCGGCGAGCGGGACCTTCGTCATCCCGGAGAAGCGGCCGGTCGGGGTGCTGTTCCAGGACTACCTGCTGTTCCCCCACCTGACGGTGCTCGAGAACGTGGCGTTCGGGCCCCGCGCGGCCGGCATGGGCAAGGCCGACGCCCGGCGGAGAGCGCAACAGCTGCTCGACCGCGTCGGCATCGGCGAGCAGGCCGGGCGGCGACCTGCCGCGATCTCGGGCGGCCAGGCCCAGCGGACCGCGCTGGCCCGCGCCCTCGCCACCGACCCGCGGCTGTTGTTGCTCGACGAACCGCTGGCTGCGCTCGATGCCGGCACCCGCACGTCGGTCCGGCGTGACCTGCGGCGCTTCCTCGGCGAGTTCGACGGGGCCACGGTGCTGGTGACCCACGACGCGCTCGACGCCCTGGCGCTGGCCAGCCGGGTCGTCATCCTCGAGAGCGGCACCGTGGCCCAGGCCGGCACGCTGGCCGAGGTCACGACGCGCCCCCGTTCGGCCTACGTCGCCGAACTGATCGGGGTGAACCTGCTTCGGGGGCGGGGCTCGGGAACCACCATCGCCCTCGATGGTCAGTCGGGGCAGGTGACGACGGCCTCGCTCGTCGACGGCGAGGTCCTGGTGCTCATCCAACCGAACGCGGTCACCTTGCACCGACATCGGCCGCAGGAGGGCAGCGCCCGGAACCAGTGGCGGGGAACGATCACCGGTTTTGACCTGCTCGGTGACCGGGTCCGCGTCCGGCTCTCGGGGGAGGTGCCCCTGGTTTCGGAGGTGACGCCCGCGACCGTCGCCGCCATGGGCCTCGAGGAGGGCCTGGAGGTCTGGGCCGCGGTGAAGGCGACCGAGGTCACGACCTACGGGTCGTGATGCATCAGTTCGAATCACGTCGTCGTGGGACCGACCGTCATGCCCGGACCTCGTCCTCGCGCTCCGGTGGTCCCGCCGGTTCAGATCGTGAGCTCGTTGGTCCCGTCTTCGTTGGCGGTCACGCGTCCGGGGGTCTCGATCCACCCGCCGCTCGCCACGGCGTCGATGACGTCGAGGTGTCGGCTCCTGGCGTAGCAGCGGCGGCCGTCGGGCAGACCGCAGATGGCCAGTGCTTCCGCGGCCTGGCCGTCGCGCTGGTGCACGACGGTTGCCGCCTGCACGACCACGGCGCCCGAGTGCTCGTTGACGACCTTCCGATCAGCGGTGTCTTCGGCGACCAGGTTCTGCTGCTCGCCGTGATCGGGGGCAGGGGCGGCGACTCCGGGTTCGGTGGCGTAGACGGCTGCGACGTGCTTCGTCATGTGCATGCCGACGCCGGTCACCATGGCGGCCGCGCCCTCACCGCGTCGCAGGCGGTCGACGGCCTGGCTGATCGAGTGGCTCATGTAGTTGCTCCCCGGACCGCCGTGATAGGGGAGCCCGCCGGTCAAGCTGAGGGGCCGAGGATCGTCGTCGGGCAGCCCGAGAGCGTCGGTGGCGAAGGTGATCGCCGCGCCGAAGCAGCTGTAGAGGTCGAACAGGTCGACGTCGGCCACGCCGAGGCCGGCCCGATCCAGGGCCTCGCCCTGCGCCGCTCGCATGGCCGGAGAGGAGGCGAGGTCCCGTCGCGCCGCGATGTGGGCGGCGTCGCGGGCGAACCCCCAGCCGCGGAGGTAGACGCGACGCTCGGCCGGGACCTTCCAACGGTCGGCGACCTCGTGGGTGACGAGGAGGTTCGCGGCAGCCATGTCGACATCGGGGAACGCCACCATCCGCTTGGCGTACGGGGTCACGATCGGCCGGTTGCCCTCGTTCGGGGACAGCAGCTCGTCGGCGGTCCAGGCCCTCGGGAACCAGGCGCCGGGGGTCGCGGCCGCCACTCGGCTGAGCGCCGAGAGCACCTGTGCGAGGCGTCGCCGGTCGTCCTGTCGGCCGCCCCGGGCGGCCCAGCGAGCCTGTTCGAGAAGGGCGAAGGTGTGGGTTGCGGGGATGATCCCGTGGGCGAGCTCGGTCGGCAGGTACCACGTCAGGAACTCTGCTTCGGGCAGCGGCGGCAGCCCGCTGGGATGGGACCAGGCCGGCTCTTCGCCGGCGGTGGCGAACCGCCGCCGGCTGGCCAGCGCCTCGGCGCCCACGACCAGTGCGGCGGAGAGCTCGCCGCGACGCATCCGGTCGGCGGCGGCATCGAGGAGCCGCTGCGGTGAGGTCCCGGCGACGATCGACGCCCTGCCGTCGATCCCGGGACGTCCGAGGCGGTCGGCCAACCGGTCGACGGGGTCGTCGTAGGCCCAGGCCTGGCAGTGCACGACGCCGAGGTGGTCGAGTTCGGACATGACGTCATGGGTGGTGCCGACGTCGTCAACGGCGGCGCGGGCGACGTGTTCCCACATCCCGAGCGGTTCCGGGACGTCGTCCGGGCCTCGCCAGGTGTGGCGCGCCGTGCCGACGATGCACACGGCTCCTTCCAGGGTGCCCGTGCTCACTGTCCCTGCCCCTTGCTGAACCCGATGGCGTCGCCCCTGGCGATGGTCACGGGTACGGGCTCGGTGGTCATCAGATCGTCTCCTTCGGGGGGCACCGCGTAATACCAGAACAAAACTACCGGAAATCTGAAACATAGAACGAAACGCTCGACGCGACACCGGGATCACCTCACGTCGAGGCCGGAGCCCATGGACGAACGTGAACGGTCGGTCCCCGGCGCTGCGGGCCGGCCGAGGGTCCCCCGGGCGCCCTGGAGGCCCTGGCCCCCCGCCAGGACGTCACGGCCCCCGCCGCGTTTCGGCGCGGGTCGGCGCGGGTCTCGCTCTCGCGACAACTGGGGTCATCCGGTGTTCGGATGCCCCTGGGGCTCTGTCGACCTCCGTGTCACGGCGCCGGCGGTCGATGACGGGCGCGTCACCCAACCACGCACGGTGTGACTATGGTCTCAGTGCGTCGTCGAAGGTCGGGCGCACTGGGGGGATCCACAGATGAAGCGCATCCTTGTCGTCGCTGCGGCAGTGGTGATGGTGGCCGCCGGCTGTGGCCGGGACGGTGGCGGCGAGGCCACGGGCCCGGTCGACCCGGGCCCGACGTCCAGCTCGCCCGACGACGCCGCCGCCGACGCCTGCGAAGGAGTGGAGCTCGAGGCGACCGAGATCGGCGTCACCGCGGAAGAGATCCGCATCCAGGTCACCGCCGACGTCGGCTCCCCGTTGGCGCCGGGCCTCTTCCAGGCGAGCATGGACGCCGTCGAGGGCTTCGCCGAGTGGGTCAACGACAACGGTGGCATCGCCTGCCGGGACCTGGTGGTGGAGACCTACGACAGCCGTCTCGACCCGGCCGAGGCCAAGAACGCCCAGATCACGGCGTGCGCCAACGCGCTGGCCATGGTGGGGGGCAACACGCTGTTCAACCCCGACACCGTCACCCTCGACAGCTGCGCCGACCAGTCCGGCCAGCCGACCGGCCTGCCCAACCTCGCGGCGATCGCCAACGACGCCGCCGAGCAGTGCGCGGCCACCACCTGGAACATCAGCGGCGTCAACGAGCCTTGTGGCTCTCCGACGAGCGGCGTGCGGACCTTCCAGGTGCAGACCGCGCCGTTCGAGTGGCTCAACGAGCAACACGGCGGCACCCTCGAGGGCTACTACCTCGTCCCCCAGGACCTGCCGTCGCTCATCCGCAGCGGCACCTACCTGCTCGAGGCCCAGCGGGCCGGGTCCATCGACATCCTGGGTGGGATCAAGGTCAGCGGTCGGGCCACCCAGCCGGACTTCACCTCGGTGGCGCAGCGCATCAAGGAGTCGGGCGCCAACTACGTCTACAACGGCTCGGAAGTGCCGGCCATGGTGATGATGCGCAAGGAGGCCGAGGCGCAGGGCGTCACCGGCGTCGACGTCTGGGCGTGCATCTCCATCTGCTACAGCGAGAAGTTCGCCAGCGAAGGAGATCTGGTCGACGGCACCTACACCATCCTCACGACGCTTCCCATCGAGGAGTCCGACGACAACGAGACGCTGGGGGCCTACGTCGACCACGTCGCCGAACCGGATGGCTTCGCCGCCAACTCCTGGATGGCCGGCGTGCTGTTCAAGCAGGCGATCGACCAGATCGTGGCCGAGGAAGGCCCCAACGCCATCACCCGGGCCACGTTGCTCGACGCGGCGATGAGCATCGACGACTTCACCGCCGACGGGATGATGGGGCCCAAGGGGCCCAAGGGTCCTCAGGAGTGCTTCGTCGTCCTCCAGCTCAACGGTGGCGTCTTCGAGCGGCAGTACCCGACAGAGGAGGGCACCCTCCAGTGCGAGCCGATCGGCGAGGTCAGCCTCGATCCGGCCGTCGCCGCCGAGGAGCTGTCCTGACGTCGAGCGCAACGAGCCAGAGAGACTCGCCACCCCGTCGCCTCGTGCGGTGTCGGACTGCGCCGGCCGTCCGCGGGGAAGGAGAAGGCTCTCGTCGTCGATCAGGAGGCCGGTCTCGTGGCGTTCATCCTCTGGCTCATCGCAGTGATCCTGGTGATCGCAGGCATCGTGTCGCTGGTCCGGCGGCAGTGGTTGGTGGGAGCCGCGTTGATCATCATCGGGTTCCTCGTCGGGCCCGGCGGTGTGTCGATCTTCACCTGACAGGTGAGCACCGTTTCCGGGTAGGGGGCGAGCATGGCCACCCCTGAGCAGTCACGCCCGCCCCGCACGGGTCCCGCGCCCGACAGCCTCGCCCGCTCGGTGCCCGAGCCGTCGCCCGACCACCTGGGCCCCGAGCCCGAGGAGAACCGGCCCGGCCACCACCCGGCCGAGGAGCAGGACCAGCCGCCGCTCGACGACTTCGCGGCCAAGTTCGGCATCCCGCCCGAGGTTCCGTCCGACGACGGAGGGGTCGGGTCGGACGCCGCAGAGGCCCGGTCGGACGACGGAGAGGCCCGGTCGGCGGATGCGCCGTCCCGGGGGAGGGGGCGTGCGTCCGAAGCGTCCGGTGCGTCCGCAGGCCACGAGGACGTCTCCGACGACGACCCCGATAGCGCCGGCGGGCACCTGCCCCGTCAGGTGCGGACGGTCTGGGTCGTGACCGCGCGCCGGGGGGTCCTGCCGGCCCTGGGCGGCGTTCGCGCCGTGACGGACGCGCTGGAACGGATCGTGCGCCGCACGCTCTGAGACGGGCCTACTGGCGGCCCATGGCGGAGCGGGTCTCGGCCTCGGCGACCGCAGTCGCCTTCCGTTCCGGTCTGGCAGTGACCTACGCCCTCAGAACTCGGTCGAGGCCAGCCGGACGTTCGGGCGGGCGGGCGGGTGACGGGTGCCAGGTCCCGATGGGGGTGCGCGGGCGAGTCGCGACCTCTCTCGTGCCTAGCGTGAGCGCATGGATCTGATCGACAAGGTCGTGGTGGTCACCGGTGGGGGCTCGGGCATCGGGGCGGCGATGGCCGTGACGGCGACCGAGGCCGGCGCCCGCCACGTCGTGGTGGCTGATCGCGACGGCGACGCCGCCGCGTCGGTGGCGGACGCCATCGGCGGGACGGCGACGACGATCGACGTCCGTGACGAGGAGGCCATCGTGGAGCTGGTGCGCTCGACCGAGTCGGCGCACGGGGGCATCGACCTGTTCTGCTCGAACGCCGGGTTCGTGACCCAGGCCGGGGTCGAGGAGTCCGACGAGGTCCTCCAGGCGATGTGGGACGTGCACGTGATGTCCCACATCCATGCCGCCCGGGCTGTGTTGCCGTCGATGATCGACCGAGGCGAGGGGTACCTGCTCAACACGGCGTCGGCCGCCGGCCTGCTGACCCAGATCGGCTCGCTCGGCTACACGATCACCAAGCACGCCGCGGTGGCGCTGGCCGAGTGGCTGTCCATCACCCACCACCACCAGGGGATCCGCGTGTCGGTCCTGTGCCCTCAGGCGGTGCGGACCAACATCACGGCCAACAGTCCGGACGTCCGGGTTTCCAACGCGGCGGCCGACGACCCGCTGGGGGTGCCGCTCGCCGACGGTGTCGTGGAGGCCGACGCCGTGGCTCGGCTCTGCGTCGAGGCCATCGCCGCCGAGCGCTTCTGGGTGCTCCCACACCCCGAGGTGGCCGACTACGTGAAGCAGAAGAGCGACGACATCGACCGGTGGTTGGCGGGCATGCGCCGCTACCAGGCCCGCCTCTACGGCGATCGCCCGTTGCCCGGCGATCGGCTGGTGTCCGGCTCCTGATCCCCGCTCGGGTCGGGTCGGGCTGGATCCTGGGCCGCACGACTACCGTCGGAACCGACGCGCGAGCCGTCGGTGCCGTCAGGAAGGGGTTCTCGGATGCAGCTGGACCACGTGGACTACGACGTAGAGGGCCAGGTCGGCGTCATCACGTTGAACCGTCCGGAGGCGGCCAACGCCCAGAGCGCCAAGGTGCTCGACGAGCTCGACTGGGCCTGGCGCCAGGCCGACGAGGACACCCGGGTCAAGGTGATCGTGCTCAAGAGCGTGGGCAAGCACTTCTCCGCCGGCCACGACATGTCAGCGACCAACGACGACGATCCCACTGCGCTCGACGAGCCCTTCCTCACCCCGGAGGGCCAGTACGACTGGGAGACGCGGAACTACTACCACTTCGCCAAGTCGTGGCGGCAGGTGCCCAAGCCGTCGATCGCCGCGGTGCAGGGCAAGTGCATCGCCGCCGGGCTGATGTTGTGCTGGCCGTGCGACCTGATCATCGCCGCCGACAACGCCCAGTTCTCCGACCCGGTGCTGATGATGGGCATCTGCGGGGTGGAGATGCACGCCCACACCTGGGAGTTCGGGCCCCGCAAGGCCAAGGAGCTGCTCTTCACCGGTGGGTCGATCACCGCCGAGGAGGCCCGCGAGCTGGGCATGGTGAACAAGGTCGTCCCACTCGACGACCTGGTGCCGGCCACCATGGAGATGGCGAACCGCATCGCCCGGCAGGATGCGTTCGCGTTGCGGATGGCCAAGAAGGCCGTGAACCACGCGGTCGACGTGCAGGGCTACACGACGGCCATGGACGCCATCTTCGACATGCACCACCTCGGCCACGTCCGGGCGCGGGTGCTCACCGGGGGCATGCCCTCCATCGCCGGCCTCGGGGCCATGAAGGACGGGCAACGCTGAGCCCCTGACGGCCGGGGTCAGCGGGTCGAGACCGTCGTGGTGTCTCGGCCGGAGCGCAGCACCCTGGCTGGTGTCGCGCCGGTCGCTCGGCCGGCTCGTTGGGTGGTCACACCCCCGACCATCACCCGCTCGATCCCGACCGGACGGGCGTGCAGGCGAGGGAACCCACCGGGCAGGTCGTCCACCAGGTGCACCGGCCCCGAATCGATGGTGGCCGGATCGAACAGCACCAGGTCGGCGTGAGCGCCTGCCACGAGGCGGCCCCGGCCTTCGAAGCCGAACAACCGGGCCGGCGCGTCGCTGAGCATCCGCACCGCCTCCTCGATCGCCACCAGTTGGCGGCCTCGCAGCGCATCGGCCAGGAAGCGGGCCGGGTAGGGCCCACCGCACATCCGGTCGAGGTGGGCGCCGGCATCGCTGCCCCCGACGAGCACGTCGGGGTCGCGCCAGAGCTGCTGGCGCATGGCCCAGGAGACGTCGTCGTCGTCCGTCGGCGACGGCCACAACACGGTCCGCAGCTCGTCGGCCAGCACGATGTCGACGAGGCAGTCGAAGACGCCGACGCCGCGCTCGGCGGCGATGGCATCGACGCGCCGGCCGCCGAGGCCGAGGTTGGCGTCGCTGAACGTGTCGCCGATCCGGTAGCCACCGAAGTCGACGAGCCGGGTGAACATCCCCAGGTCGCCGGTGGCCGCGGCCTGCATCCGCTGGCGGACCGACGGGTCGGCGAGCGCGGCCGTGCGCTCGGGCACCGGCAGGTTCAAGACGTCGCCCCACCCGGGCAGCAGGTTCAGCGCGCAGTAGGTCCCGAAGCTCATGTTCATCGGCACGATGGTCGGCATCGTCAGCGCCACGACCCGGCCGCCCCGTTCCCGGGCGAGCCGCGACGGCAGCAGGTGGGCGTCGATCCGTTCCGGGGCGGCGGCGTCGACGACGAGGAGGTTCCAGTTGAGCGGTCGACCCGCGGCTGCCGAGAGCGACGCGACCAGCTCGGCCTCGGCCTGGTCGAAGCCGGTGCTGGCCCCGGCGAAGATGCCCTCGAGCGTGGTGCCGGGGTGCTCGCCCACGGTCTGGCACAACGCCAGCAGCTCGGCGACGTCGGCGCCACGGGCAGGGACCGGTCGGTCGTCTCCGTCGCTGTGGAAGTCGGACACGTCGAGCGAGAGCCCCAGTGCGCCCTCCGCCAGCGCAGCGGCCAGTCGGGAGCGGAGGCGGTCGAGCTCCGCAGGGGTGGCGGCCCGGTCGTTCGCCTCGGAGCCGAGCTCGAGCCGGCGAAGGGTGGAGTGGCCGACCAGGAACGCGGCGTTGACCGACAGGGCCCCCTCGAAGCGGCTCAGGTAGGCGTCGAAGCTGTCCCATGACCAGTCGGCGCCGGCGGCCAGCGCCTGGTCGGGCATGCCTTCGACCTTGGCCAGCAGGCGGCGGGTGTAGGTCGCATCGGAGGGATCGAGCGGCGCCAACCCGAAGCTGCAGTTGCCGCCCACGACCGTGGTCACCCCGTGCTCGCCCGAGGGTGAGGCGCTGCCGTCCCACAACAGCTGGGCGTCGTAGTGGGTGTGAGGGTCCACGAAGCCCGGGCACACCATCAGGCCGTCGGCCTCGATGCGCGAGGCGGCTGGTTCGTCGATGGCGCCGGGCTCGTCGATCCCGACGATCCGCCCGTCGCGCAGGCCCACGTCTCCACGGAACGGCGGCGTGCCGGTGCCGTCCACCACGGTGGCACCCACGATCAGCGTGTCGAGCACTCCGTCCCCCTTCCTCTTCGAACTCCTCACTTCTCGTGAAGACTAAGTGCACAGGTCGCGCCCTCGCCCCCTCTCGCAACGCCTGACGGGAGGTCGGCGGTGCGTTGGAGGTGGGCCCGGAGGTGCAGGAGATGCGGTCTCGAGCAGTTCGGGCTGAGCGGGAGTCGAACCGTCGATGGGATCACGATCCGCTCGACGGGTCTGCCGGTCCGCACGTCACGGTCTGCACCGCGGCTCGGGAGTCGAAGTCGTCGCGCAGCAGCGTGAGGTCGAATCCCTCGACAGGGGTCGACACCCGCCAGTTGGCGCCGGTCACCGTCGACCAGCTCGTGGCCTCGGGCACTGCTCCGCACAGGCGCTCTCGGAGGGCGCCGTCGAGTCGAGCGGCAGCCCGGGCCTGAGCGTCGTCGTACACCAGCACGTGCAGCGGCAGGTACCCGTAGCCGCAGGTGCCGGCGTCGACGACGGTGTCCTCGACGTCTTCGGGTAGCTCGTACTGGGTCGGCTCCAGGTCGGCGCACTCGTGGCCCGACTCGGCCAACGCCGCCACCAGCGCGGTGGCGCTCTCGTAGCTCTGGGCGTCCGGTGCGACGAGCTCGATCTCGTCATCGGCCCCGTCGTCGCTGCCGGTGAGCGACATGATCACCAAGGCCCCGAGGGCGGACACGACGATCGTGGTGAGGGCGATGAAGCCCACCAGCTCCACCGCGAGCAGAGCTCTGGAGCGCCCCCAGTTGGCAGTCATGGTCCTCCCGTCGCGTCCGGCACCGACCGACACCTACCCCAGAACCTCGGTCCGGTGTCGGGCCCTCGTCTCGACCGGTCCGTGACGGGCGCGAGCGGTCGCCCAGATCCGCGAGGCTGGGGCCGCATCCGTGGCATCGCCGCCGCGACGCCCCCTGACATCACCCCTCGACCAGGAGAGCACCTCGATGAGCGACACCCACGGCCTCACAGCTGGCCGGCCGCCTCTCCTGTTCCAGCAGGACTGGCCGGAGGGCGAGTACCGGTTCTTCCAGCTGGGGTTCATCGTCGACGACGTGGTCGCGGCCGCCCGGCGTTGGTCCGAGTCCTTCGGTGTCGGACCGTTCTACGTCCAACGGATCCACGACGCACCGTGCACCTACCGGGGTGCGCCCTCGGCGGTCTCCATGGAGCTCGCCGTGGCCCAGGCGGGCCCCGTGCAGATCGAGCTCATCGCGCAGCTCTGCGATCGCGGGTCGGTGTACCGGGAGCTCGAGCTCGCCGGGAGGGCGACGTTCCACCAGGTGTGCACCCTGGTCGACGACTACGACGAGACGCTCGACGGCTACCGCTCGAAGGGCCTCGAGATCGCCTGCGAGTTCCTCGTCGACGGCGCGCCACCCGTGGCCTACGTCGACACGGTCGCCGAGTTCGGCTTCTTCACCGAGGTGGCCGGACGCACGGACAGCTTCGTGGCCCACCTCACCCAGGTCGCCGAGGCCGGTCGCACCTGGGACGGCAGCGATCCCGTCCGCGAAGCCACCAGCGACGGCTACCGGGCCATCTCGTAGCGCGCCGGGGGTCCAGTTCGGCGCCGTTCGCGTCGATACCTGAGGGGTGAAGGTTCGAACGGCGGATGCACCCAACTCAGCAGCACCGGAGCACGCCGAGGGTCGCGCCGGAAGCGCCGGCCTCGGTCGGGGCGTCGGCATCTTCGTCTCGGTCGTCGTGCTGTGCGCCGCCGGATTGCTCTGGCTGGTGGTGTCGGTGGGAGACCCCCGGCCCGTCGGTGTGCCCGAGGAAGGCGTCGTGCTCGACGCCTGGAACGTGCTCTACGACACGGCCGCCCCGTCGTTCCCGCTCATCGCCACGTCGTTCGGCCTGGCGGTGCTCGCCGCGATCGGCATCGCCATCGCCGAGCGCGTCGTCACCGATCGTTCACGACGTTCCACCGACGGCTCCCGCCGCCCGCTCGCCCCTCGGACCATCATGGCCGGCAACCGAGGCGTGTACGCCGGGCCGGTCACCATCACGGTGCTGGTTCCGGCTCACAACGAGGAGGCCTCGATCGGTGCGACCCTCGTGTCGCTGTTCGAACAGAGCCGGCCTCCGGAGCGGGTCATCGTGGTCGCCGACAACTGCAGCGACGACACGGTGTCGGTCGCCCGTCGCCACGGCGTCGAAGTCTTCGAGACCGTCGGCAACACCGAGAAGAAGGCCGGGGCGCTCAACCAGGCGCTCGCCGAGCTGCTGGACGACCTCGGCGACAACGACTGCGTCATGGTCGTCGACGCCGACACGATCCTCGACCCCGGCTTCCTGGAGGTCGCCGTGCAGCGCCTCACCGACGACCGAGCCATCATGAGCATCGGGGGCCTGTTCTACGGCGATGACACCGGCGGGCTTCTCGCCCAGTTCCAGCGCAACGAGTACGTCCGCTACAGCCGCGAGCTCGAACGACGCCGGGGTCGGGTGTACGTGCTCACCGGCACCGCCTCGATCTTCCGGTCCGCCGGCTTGCGCGAGGTGGCTCGTTCCCGCGGCACGCTGATCCCGGGGACGCCCGGCGACGTCTACGACACGGCCGCCCTCACCGAGGACAACGAGCTGACCCTCGCTCTCAAGAGCCTCGGTGCGCTCATGACCAGCCCCCACGGTTGCCGGGTGGTCACCGAGCTGATGCCCAAGTGGCGCCACCTGTGGAACCAACGGCTGCGCTGGCAGCGCGGTGCCCTGGAGAACCTCGGGGCCTATGGGTTCAAGCCCTCCCTCGTGCGGTACTGGGCCCAACAGCTGGGCATCGGCTACAGCGTCATCGCCCTGACGGCGTTCTGGGTGCTCCTCGGCATCGCCGCCCTGGCCACTCCCAACTGGGTCTGGTACCCGTTCTGGCTCGGCATCGGTGGGATCTTCGTGATCGACCGGGTGATCAGCGTGTGGTCCGGGGGTTGGCGGGCGCGCCTGCTCGCCGCTCTGTTGCTCCCGGAGCTGCTCTACGACCTCTTCCTCGATGTGGTCTACGTCAAGGGTGTGCTCGACATCACCTTCGCCCGCCGGGCCGAGTGGGGTCACGTGCCCCACGAGGCGGCCGGGTCGCCCGAGGCGCTCGAGGTCGACGAGGCGGTGGCGGCATGAGCCTCGCGACGCTGGTCAGCGCCACGGTCCTCCCCGAGTCCCTGATCGAGACGCACTGGTTCGCGGTGCTGTCGACCTTCGTGGCGATCAACACGATCCTCTACGTCTCGCTCTCGATCTTCAAGATCCTTCCGAAGCTCTACCTGAGCGATGTCGTGAAGCAGCACGGCCGGCGTTCCGAGACGCGCTCCATCTACCCGAACGGCCACGGCCCGCCCGAGGTCGCGACGCCGTCGGGTGCGGCGCCGTCCGACGCGCGACCCCGCTCCGCGGGCTCCCCTCGCCCCGGGTAGGTCGCGTCGCGCCCGTCGGCAGTGCCCATCACCGATCGACAGGTGAGATTGCGGGCCGCCTGGGCCTACCGTGGGGCACCCATGAGCGACGTGCTGGATCGGCTGCCCCGACCCAACGAGCGGCGGCTGGCGGTCCGGGTGAACGACGACGCCCGCCGCCACGTCCGGCGCGGCCACCCCTGGGTCTTCGAGGCGTCGATCACCTCGACCGGCGGGGAGGGCCAGATGGGCGATCTGGCCGTGGTGTTCGACCGTCAGCGCCGGTTCCAGGCCATCGGGCTCTACGACCCGGACTCGCCGATCCGCGTGCGGGTGCTCCACCACGGCGAACCCGAGACGATCACCCCGCAGTGGTGGCACCGACGGCTGGCGGACGCCATCGAGCGCCGTGCACCGCTCTTGGCCTCACCCGACACGTCCGGGCTCCGCCTCGTGCACGGCGAGAACGACGGCTTCCCGGGCCTGGTGGTCGACCGCTACGACTCGGTGCTGGTGATCAAGCTGTACTCCGCCGCGTGGCTGCCGCACCTGCGCACCGTCGTCGACGCGCTGGTGGACCTGATGGGTCCCGAGGCGGTGGTCCTGCGGCTGAGCCGTGCGTTGCAGCGCCGGGACCTGGCCGGGCTCACCGACGGCACGACGCTGGTTGGGGCGCCGCCGGCGGCACCGGTGCCCTTCCGCGAGCACGGCTTGGTGCTCGAAGCCGACGTCGTCGCCGGTCAGAAGACCGGCTACTTCCTCGACCAGCGCGACAACCGCCAGCTGGTGCGCTCCATGGCGGGCGGTGCGAGGGTGCTCGACGTCTTCTCCTGCACGGGTGGCTTCTCCCTGGCCGCCGCCGCCGGAGGGGCCACCTCGGTGACCAGTGTCGACGTGAGCCATGCCGCCATCCAGGCCGCCCGCCGAAACCTGGAACGCAACCGGGACCAGCCGGCCGTGGCCCGCTGCCGTCACGAGACGATCACCGGCGACGCCTTCGAGGTCATGGCCCGGCTCGTCGACCAGGGCGCCCGGTTCGATCTGGTGGTGGTCGACCCGCCTTCGTTCGCCCAGCGGCAGTCCAGCGTGCCCGGGGCCCTGCGCGCCTACGGGCGGCTCACTGATCTGGCCGTCCGGCTCGTGGCCGAGGGCGGCGTGCTCGTGCAGGCATCGTGCTCCGCTCGGGTGTCGGCCGAGGCCTTCTTCGGGGCCGTGCGGGGTGCCGCCGCCGCGGCGGGGGTCGGCCTCGACGAGTTGGCCCGCACCGGCCACCCGCTCGACCACCCCATCGGCTTCGACGAAGGCGCGTACCTGAAGGCGATCGTCGCCGGGGTCCAGCAGCGGTCTTGATGCCACGGGTGGCGGGAGGAACCGAGCGCTGAGCGGGGGCCCTCGATGAATGACGATGGGCAGCCAGCCTCGGGGGCCGCGATCATGCGGTGGTCGGTGGCCGACGCCGCCGAGACAGGTCCAGGGGGATGACTGATGGGTGATCTACGAGGGCGCCGGGCGCTCGTGACGGGTGGGGGCACCGGCATCGGCTTCGGCTGTGCTGAGCGGCTCGTGGCGGCGGGAGCGGCGGTGACCATCGCCGGGCGCCGCCAGGACGTCCTCGACGACGCCGCCGGGCGACTCGGTGGTGACATCACCACCGTCGCGTGCGACGTCACCGACGAGGAGCAGGTCGAGCACGCGGTGACGGTGGCCGCGGCCGGGAAGAACCTCGATGTGTTGGTGGCCAACGCCGGCAGCGGTTTCCCTGGGGCAGTCTCCGAGCTGGGTCCCGAGGCCTGGGAGTTCTGCTTCCGCCTCAACGTGGTCGGCACCGCCCTGTGCACGAAGCACGCGTCCGCGGTGATGAGGGAGCACGGAGGGGGGAGCATCGTCGCCATATCGTCGACCTCGGGCACCAAAGTCCAGCCGTGGCTGGCGCCCTACGTCGTGTCCAAGGCCGCCCTCGACATGTTCGTGCGCTGTGCCGCCATCGAGCTCTCCCCGCATGCCATCCGGGTGAACAGCGTGCAGCCCGGCTATGTCGCCACCGAGACCATGGAGGCGGCGGCCAGCGACGAGCTGCACGGAACCCTCGTGCGGGCGACGCCGCTCCCGAGGGAGGGCACCCCGGCCGACATAGGCAACGCCGTGGTCTTCCTGGCGACCGACGAGGGATCGTGGATCACCGGCCAGGACTTCGGTGTCGACGGCGGCCTCAACATCCCGGTCATGCCGAGCATGGCGGCGATCGCCGAGAGGCTCTATGGGGCCGACACGGTCCGCGAGGTGGGGCTGCCCGACTTCACGGCATTGAACGTCGAAGGAGATCGACCGTGAGCTGGGACGAGCAGCTGGACGCGACGACCGCGGCGTGGCGCCCGCTTCAGGCTCTGGCGCGGAACTCCCCGAGGGGGTCGGGGCCGAGGGGTCGTGCGCGGAGGAACCGTTCGACCGAGTCGCACTCCCGCCTCAGAGGGCTAGTCGAGGGTGACGCGGTCGTGGCGGGTGTGTGCCGTCTCGGCGGCGAAGGTCACGATGCCGTGCTTCCCGTTGGCTTTGGCCTGGTACATCGCGACGTCGGCGTCGTGCAGCAGCTTGTCAGCCGAGTGCCCGGTCGCGCGGGCGATGCCGATGCTGCCGGGCGCGTTCCCGGCCGGGAGGAGGGGCCACCGGGTGACGCGCCGGGATCTGCTCCGTGGTCGCGGCCTGACTGCTAGCGCTGGAAGCCCTGCGTCTCCTGCTGGGACCGGATGAAACCGATGACGGCGTCGACACCAGCCGGGTCGAGCCCCTCCACGGGGGGCATCGCGCCGAACTGCCAGTGGTGCTGGGGGGCGCCGTTGGCGATCGCGCTTCGGAAGGCCTCGTCGGGGTGATGACCCGGCTCGTAGACGATCGACAGCAGTGACGGACCCTGATCCGTGCCCTCGAGCTCAGAGCCATGACACGAGGCGCAGCTGTCGGTGTAGACCTCGGCTCCTCGTTCGGCTGAGGTGCTCTGGGCCGCGTTGTCGGTGCCGTCATCGCCACACCCCACGAGGACCAGCACCGCCACCGCCATCGCGCCGACGACCAGGGGCAGCTGGTGTCGCCAGGACTCGCGCTTCTGGAGAGGTTCAGGCATCGGCCACCTCTCGGTCGGGAGTCCGCATGGCTTCTCTGACCCTATTGGCTGCAACAGGCTCCCGGTAACCGATGCCGCCCCTACGCCGCCCTCGGCCTTCTGTGCGCGTGCTGTCGAGCACCTAGGGGTGCCAGATGTCGGCGAGACACTCGTCCTGGTCCGCGCCGAAAGGCGCCGGTCAGCCGGCGGCGTGTCCCGGGTCGGACCAGGATCGCTGGGAGAAGACGTCGTCCACCTCGGTGTGGCACAGGTGGTTGGTGTAGTTGCTGATCGTCTTCACGGCGATGGCGAGGACGATCTGCAGCACCTCCTCCTCTCGGTAGCCGGCGTTCGTGAAGGCCGTCAGGTCGGCGTCGGTGGGCAGGCGCCGAGAACCCGGTGGGCGGCGGAGGCATTCCGATCGGGCGCGGCCGGTCGGCCGGTCGCCCGGCGCGGACGCGGACACGGGCGGGAATGCCGTTGCGACGAAGCGGGTTGGCGAGGCATGCAACGAATGTGGATTCGCGCTCTGGCCGTCGTGTTCGGGTTCGGGCTGGTGGCTGCGGCCTGCGGGGGCAGCTCCTCCGATGGTGGGGCGCAGGGGCCCTCCGGTGCCGGCGATGCCGCCGCCCCGGGGTTCACCGCGGCCACGGTGAGCGGTGGCGAGTTCGACTCGGCCTCCCTCGAGGGGGCACCTTCGGTGCTGTGGTTCTGGGCGCCGTGGTGCACGAGCTGTCGAGCCGAGGCGCCGGACGTCGTGGCTGCAGCCGAGGCCTTCGACGGGCGGGTCCAGGTGGTCGGGGTCGCGGGTCGAGGCGAGATTCCAGCGATGGAGGGCTTCGTCGCGGACACCGGTACGGGGGCGCTGGAGCACGTGGTCGACGCCGACGGGTCGATCTGGTCGGACTACGGCGTGTTCGCGCAACCGGCGTTCGCCTTCGTCGGTGCCAGCGGTGAGGTGGAGGTCTTCGTCGGGACCATGGGTGAGGACGCCCTCGTCGAGCGCATGACGAGTCTCGCCGACGCCACCTGACGCCGATGCTGGAAGGTCCCTTCGCTCTCGCGCTGGCGGCCGGGATGGCCGCCACCGTGAACCCGTGCGGGTTCGCGCTGCTCCCCGCCTACCTCGCCGCCTTCGTGGGCGAGGGACACCAGCCCGGTGTGGGAGCGGTGCCCCGGGCCTTCGCGGTGAGCGGGGCGCTGACTCTCGGGTTCGTTCTCGTGTTCGGGCTCTTCGGGCTCGTCATCAGCCCGCTGGCGGTCTCGGTCGAGCGCTACCTGCCGTGGGTCACCATCGTCATCGGGGTGGCCCTCGTCGGCCTCGGCGTGGCCATGCTCGCCGGTCGCGAGATCACCCTCAAGATCCCCAAGCTGGGCAAGGGCGGACGCGACGGAAGCCTCCCCTCCATGTTCCTGTTCGGCGTCTCCTACGCGGTGGCGTCGCTGTCGTGCACCATCGGGCCCTTCCTGGCGGTGACCTCGTCCACCTTCAGCTCGACCAACGTGGCCTCGGGGGTCACCGTGTTCGTGGTCTACGCCCTCGGCATGGGCGTGGTGGTCACCGCCCTCACCGTCGCCGCCGCGCTGGCCCGGGCCGGGTTGGCCACTCGGCTGCGTCGGGCGCTGCCCTACGTCTCACGGTTCTCCGGGGTCTTGTTGTTGCTGGCCGGTGCCTACGTCGCCTGGTACGGGTGGTTCGAGGTGCGGGTCCTCTCCGGCGGCGACGGCCGGGACCCCATCGTCGACCGGGCCACCGAGTTGCAGACCTGGCTCCAGCAGACCCTCGTGCCCGACGATCCCGTCACCGGGGTGGTTGTGGTGGGCGCCGCCCTGGCAGTCGTCGGAGGCGCCGTCTGGACATGGCGGCGGGTGCAGGGCAACCGCCGGCCGGAACCGGCCCCGGTGACCGAGGACGCCTGAGCTGTCGGCGGAGGCGCCCCCGACTGGCGGAGGCGCTCCCGACCGGTCAGGCGTCGAGGTCGCGCAGGGCGTCCTCGACCCCGCGGTGGAAGGTCGGGTAGGCGTAGATCATCGTGCGCAGCACGTCGAGGGGGATCTCGGCGTGCACCGCGAGGGTGAGCAGCCCGAGGACCTCCCCTCCGGCGGGACCCATCGAGGTGGCGCCCACCAGCACGCCACGATCCCGATCGGCGACCAGCTTGATGAGCCCGTCGTTGCCGGGACCGTGCAGCCAACCCCGGGCGGTGGACCCCACCTGCGTGCTCCCCACGGCCACGGTTATCCCTTCCGCCACGGCGTCGGCCTCCGAGAGGCCGACGGACCCGACCTCGGGGTCGGTGAAGGTGACCCGGGGAAGGGCCCCGTAGCGGGCAGGCTCGTGGGGCTGTTCGAGGATGTCGGCGATGGCGATGTCGGCCTGGTACATCGCCACGTGGGTGAAGGCCCCCTTGCCCGTGAGGTCGCCGACGGCCCAGACCCCCGGGGCGACCCGGAGGTCGGCGTCGACGTCGACCCAACGGGCGTCGGCCGCGATGCCCGCGTGCTCGGCGCCGATGCCGGCCGGATCGGCCCGTCGGCCCGTGGCCACGAGGAGGCGTTCGGCGTCGACCACCGTGCTGTCGGCCAGCTCGATGGCGAACCGGCCGTCCTGGTGGTGGACCCGTGCGGCGGCCACGTCGGTGCGCACGTCGATCCCCTCGGCGCCGAAGACCTCGGCGAGCAGGTGGCCGGCTTCGGGCTCCTCGAGGGGGAGGAGGCGCTCGGCGGCCTCGACCACGGTGACCGCCGAGCCGAATCGGGCGAAGACCTGGGCCAGCTCGGCCCCGATGGCGCCCCCGCCGAGGACGACGATGCTCTCCGGTGCGGTGGTGGCGGCGATGGCTTCGCGGTTGGTCCAGTACGGCGTGTCGGCCAGGCCGTCGATCGGTGGGATGAAGGCGCTGGTGCCGGTGGCGAGCACGACGCCGCGTGTGGCTCGGTAGACGCGGCCGTCGACCTCGACGGCGTCGGGACCGACGAGGCGGCCCCGGCCCCGTACGAAAGTCCCGCCCTTCTTCTCGAAGCGTTCGACGGCGACGGTGTCGTCCCAGTCGTCGGTGGCCTCGTCGCGGATCCGGCGGGTCACGGGCCCGAAATCGGCGTGCACCTCGGCGTGGCCGGCGACACCGTCGATCCGGTGGGCTTCGGCCAGCAGGTCGGCCGCCCGCACCATCATCTTCGACGGGATGCATCCCCAGTAGGGGCACTCGCCCCCGACGAGCTCGGCGTCGATCCCCACGACGTCGAGCCCTTCCTCCGCGAGCCGACCGGCGACGTGCTCCCCGCCGGGCCCCATCCCCAGCACCACCACATCGGCGGTCTCGAGGGTGTCGGTGGGGTCGGATCCTGGTGTCGTGGTGGGGGCCATGGTCGCTCCTGTGTTGGGGGGTTGTCGGTCGTGGTCGGGCCGCGAGGGCCGGACCGTCGATCGACGCGGGAACCCGGGTCGGGTCGTCACGATTCCTCGGTGGATCCCTGGTCGCCCCCTCGAGCCGGGGAATGCCCCTCGACCCGACCGGGTTCGCAGGGCATGGGCAGCTGCCAGGACCGTGATGGGTGAGTTCTTCCTTCCCCGAACCGACGGTGGTGTGTACGTCCAGGCCGTGGCCGCGCTGATCCTGTTCGCCGGCGCCCTGTGGTTGGCCCGCCGCAACCGCGACGCGTTGACCTTCGTGGCGGGAGCGGCGGTGCTCACCGTCGGCTTGATGGGCCTGCGCCTTCTCCACTGACTCGGTGGGCGAGAGGTCGACCGAGGGGTCGACCCTGGGCCGGGGCGCGGGTCGGGCCGGGCGAGGCGGCGGCCACCTCACCCGACCCGATGCGAGCTCAGACCGAGACGGCGGTGCGTTCGCTCGGGGTGGTGGCGGGCCGGAGGTCGTCGGCCTCGATGCCCATGGCCATGTCGACCGACAGCGGGCCCGGGCCGAGGGCGACGAGGGCGAGCAGCCCACCTAGGTAGGCGAGGTCCACCTCGGCGCCGGCCGCGTCCATGGGGATGAGTCCGACGTCGCCCTTGACGTAGACGAGGGCGCCGATCATCACCACGGAGAGCACCATCGCCGAGGCTCGGGTCATGAGGCCGAGGATGAGGGCGATGCCGCCCACGATCTCGACGACGGCGACGAGGGGTGCAGCCAGGCCCGGGAGGGGTACTCCCCACATGTCGAACATGGACTCCACCATGTCGATCCCGGACTGGAACTTGTCGACCCCGTGCCACACGAACAGCCCACCGAGGATGACTCGGAGGATGATCGGTGCGGCCGGTCGAAGTCGCGAGAGGGTTGCGCAAAGCGGTTTCACAGTTGGGGCTCCATGGGTTGGTTCGTTGACGAACGGAGAACCCTCTGGCGGCGCGCCGCCTTCCAGTCCCGAGCGGATTTCTCTCAGCGGTACTCGGGGTTGGGGGCGTCGAGGCGTTGGCCCTCGTCCCATGCCGTGCGCTGATTGCCCTGAGCCGGGAAACCACCGGCGTCGCGCAACAGGCGGGCGGTGTGCATGAGGTTCCAGGTCATGAACGAGGTGTTGCGGTTGGTGAAGTCGTTCTCCGGTCCGCCCGACCCCTCATCGAGGTACGACGGTCCGGGCCCGACCTCGCCGAGCCACGCCGCGTCGGCCTGTGGCGGGATGGTGAAGCCGAGGTGCTGCAACGAGTAGAGGACGTTCATGGCGCAGTGCTTGGCGCCGTCCTCGTTGCCGGTGACGAGGCAGCCCCCGACCCGCCCGTAGTAGGCGTACTGCCCGACCTCGTTGAGCAGGCTCGAGGACCCGTAGAGGCGTTCGACGAGCCTCGTGCAGACGGAGGACTTCTCGCCCAACCAGATGGGGGTCATGATGACGAGGATGTCGGCGGCCATGACCTTGCGGTAGAGGTCGGGCCAGCCGTCTGATGCGGCGCCGTGCTCGGTCATGTCGGGCTGCACCCCCGGCGGGAGGTCGAGGTCGACGGCGCGCACCATCTCCACCTCGACTCCGTTGGCCTCGAGGATGTCGGTGGCGATGCGCGCCAGCCCCTCGGTGTGCGATGGCTGCGGCGACGGCTTGAGGGTGCAGTTCACGAAGAGGGCCGAGAGGTCGGAGAAGTCCCATGGCGGGTTGCCCTGAGAGGGGGAAGCGACTGGATCGGTGGGCAAGGGGTGCTCCTGGTCGTGGAGGTCGGGGCAAGACGGAACGAGGCTCAGGGAAGCACACGGGTCTCGGGGGCGAAGGCCGCCCACGCGAACCAGAAGGTGTCGACGTGTTCGAAGGCCCGCAGCTGGCTGCCCTCGAGGGGCCCGCTGGTCGCCTGGCCGAGCACGTTCCACGCCGAGCCGGTCTCGTCGTCGCGGAAGCCGTCGTCGGTGCGGCTGAATGTCAGGTCCTGCCCGTCGACCGTGCGGGAGAACACGCCGGTGGCACCGACATCGCGGCCGTCGGGCACATCGCCGGCGTCGAGCGCCGAGGCCGTGCCGGGCAGAGCCCACGCCACCGCCGGCTCACCGTCGAGCTCGAGCTCGAGGACTCCTTCGTCGAGGAGCGGCTCGAGGCGGATGGCGGTGGGCTCGGCGTCGAGGCCCACGCCGACGACTCGGGTCTTGGCGGCCAGCCGGCCGTCGGTCTCACCTTCGAAGAGGAACGGCTCGCTGTTCACGTCGTCGTAGCCGGGGTAGGGGTTGCGGCCGTAGGACCGGTCGTGGCCCGTCTCGCGGGAGAGGACCAGGCCGTCGGGGTTGGCCTCGCGCCAGTCCTTCCAGGCCACGGTCGCCACTGGGTGGCGGTCGAGTTGCTCGCCGGTGAGGACCCCAGCGATCGCCTCGCCGGTGAAGTGGCTCCAGAGCGACTCGGTCTGGCGGTCGTACATCACCAAGGCGCTCTGGTACAGGCTGCCCGAGGTGCTGAAGCTGAGGGTGCGGTCGTCCACGCGCCGGTCGACGGCCACGGCCGTGTTGCACAGGGGGCAGTAGGTGACGGTCACGGGGACCCCGCCTACGGTGTCGTTGACGATCTCGTGCCAGATCAGCACCTGGATCGGGTACGCCCGGGCGTCCCCCTCCAGTTCGAAGGCGAGGACGGGCTCCTCGTCGGCGATGAAGTCCACCTCGTCGGTCTCGAGGAACGTGGGCTCGTCGATCGGGGGGATGCCATCCGGGGGAGGGCCGCCGGAGATGATCGCCTCCGGATCGACGAGCGGGGTCGGCAGCCCCTCCGCCGCGGGGTTCCCCAGGGCCGACGGCACGTCCTCTCGGGGGCCGGGTTCGATCTGGGTCACGGTGACCGGCGTGGGCGCCGGCCCGGAGGGCTGCGAGGCGGTGTCATCGGTGGCCGTCCCGGCACAACCGGCCAGGAACAGGGCTCCGGCGAGGAGGGCGGCGGGGGTGCGCATGGGTCGGGAACCCCGTGGTGGCCGGCCGGATTCCCGCGCGCCGCTCGGCGGGGACGGACCACGAGCGTCGTGCGCCGGTGGCCTCGCCGGGCCGGGCGGCGCGACGGCGCCCCTACATGGTGTCGTCGAGGCCGCCGGCTCGGTCACGACCCGAGGGAATGGACTCGCGGTGGCGGCGGGTTCACTGGTGGTGACATCACGGCGTGAACAGGGCGGTCGGGCGGATCTGCGCTCGGCGAAGGACCACGAACGGTCGACGGGAACCCGTCCGAGGGACCTCGAGGTGGTGGCGCTCGCCGCGCTCGCCGCGCTGGTGCTGCTGGCGGTCTCGACCGACCCCGCACGGGGCGGATGGGTCGCGTCGCCCGACGTGGCCGGCGGACTGGTCGTGGGGTCGGCGGTCGCCTGCCTGTTGGCGTCGTTGTTCTTGCTGTGGAAGGGGTGGCGCGGGGCGCTCGCCGAGATCGCCCTGACCGGCCTGGCGTTCGGGGTGCTCTCGGTGCTGACGGGGGTCTACGGCGCGGCCCTGATCGCCCGGGCGGAGCCTCTGGCCGGGTTCACGATGGCCGTGGCCGTGCCGATCGGTGCGGTCGGGCTCCTACCGGTGATGGGGCCGCGGTCCCGACGGCCGTGGCTCCGCCATCTCGGTCATCGCTGGCGGGCCTGGGTCGTCCTCGGGCTGGTCCTGATCCCGGTGGTCGTCGGCGCCCTGGTCGGCGCGCAGGACCTCGGGCTGCTCCCGGACGCGAGCGGTTGGACGCAGAGGGCGCTCGTCGCCGTCAACGTCCTCGCCGTCGCCGCGCTCGTGGCCCGTCAGGCCCGCCTTCACCTCGTCGGTCGAGGGGCCGTCACCGGGGTGGCGCTGGTCGCGCTGGCCTGGCTCGGCGTGGCCATGGTCGTCGGGCTCACGGCGCCGACGTGGTCGCCGGCGTGGTGGGCCGCCCACGGGGTCCAGGCGGCTTCGGTGCTGGTGGCCGTCGGGGCCGGACTCGTGCTGGCGCTCCGCAACCGCACCCTGGCCGCGACGATCGCCCCTCTCATCGCCGGCGACCCGATCGGTGCGCTCGAGCTCGGTCTGCGCCCCGAGATCCATGCCTTCGTTGCCGCGCTCGATCGCAAGGACCAGATCACCAGGGACCACGTCGTGCGGGTCTCGGCCCTGGCCCTGCGGGTGGGCGAGCGGGCCGGGCTCGCGCCCCGCCGTCTGCGCGCGCTCGGGTTGGGGGCGCTGCTCCACGACGTCGGCAAGCTGGTCATCCCGTCGGACATCTTGACCAAGCCGGGGAAGCTCACGGCCGAGGAGTACTCGGTGATCAAGGGGCACCCGGCGAGGGGTGCGGCGCTGCTCGCGTGCGATCCGGAGCTGGCCGCGGTCGCCCCGCTCGTGCGCGGGCACCACGAGCGCCACGACGGCCATGGCTACCCCGACGGGCTGGCCGGCGACGAGATCCCCCTCGAGGTCGCCATCATCAGCGTGGTGGATGCGTGGGACGCCATGACGAACGACCGGCAGTACCGCGCCGGTCGGAGCGGTGACCGGGCCCGGGCCGTGCTCGAGGAAGGGGCCGG
This sequence comes from Rhabdothermincola salaria, assembly GCF_021246445.1. Classification (NCBI taxonomy): domain Bacteria; kingdom Bacillati; phylum Actinomycetota; class Acidimicrobiia; order Acidimicrobiales; family Iamiaceae; genus Rhabdothermincola; species Rhabdothermincola salaria. The sequence goes on along the minus strand of NZ_JAJQXW010000002.1, from coordinate 237,893 downwards.
CACCCAGTGGGATCCGGGCGCCGTGGAGCTCGTGCTGGCCGAGCTCGACCGTCCCTCCCTCCGCCGGGGCCTGGAGGAGGTGGGGCGCCGAGCCTCGGCGCCGGGGCTCATCTGTCCCGAGGCCCTGCCCGCTGGTTGGGGCGAGCTCGAGGTCGGCGCCGGGAGCCTCGAGGGCTGAGCACGTCCGGCCCGGCGACGCTGGCGTCGGACTCCGTCGGTCGGTCCGACCGGAGGGTCAACGACCGAGTTGCTCCGGGTCCACCTCGCCGTGAGCGAGGCGCTCGCCGAACTCCCTCAGGCGTCGGACCGGTTCGTCGGTGAGGCCGTCGGGGCCGCGTCGCAGCGCGGCCTTCAACTCCTCGTACGTCGCCGCCTCCATCCCGCACCGGCGGCACTCCTCGAGGTGCTCGTGCACCTTCTCGGCGGTCTGGGCGTCGAGCTCGTCATCGAGGTAGCTCTGCAGGACCGCCGCGACCTCCGCGCAGGAGAGCTCGCTTCGTCGTCCCATCAGCCGTCGCAGCAGCTTCATCGCCGGTTTCCTCTCTTGAACCCCGCCGCGGCGAGTGACTCGCGGATCCGCTTCCGACCTCGGTGCAGCCGGCTCATGACGGTGCCCTGGGGGACCTCCAGCACGACGGCGGCCTCCTGGTAGGAGAGCCCGGCGAGGTCGACGAGGTCGATGACCTCCCGGAACATCTCGGGAAGATCGAGGTAGGCCGATTCGACGACGGCGTCGAACCCGCGGTCGAGGACCTGCTCTTCGGGTCCGGGCCCCCCATCGGCCATGGCGATGCGTCGGTCGGACGCGTCGTCGGGATCGTCGAGCAGACCGGGCCGCCGCCGTCGCACCCGGTTGATCTGCGCGTTGCGCATGATGGTGAGCAACCACGCCCGGGGGTGGCGGCCGTCGAAGCGCTCGATGCTGCGAAAGGCGCGCAGCATGGTGTCCTGCACCAGGTCCTCGGCGTCGGCGTCATGGCGGGTGATGGAGCGGGCGACGCGGTAGAGCACCTCGACCTCGGGCAGCACGTACGTCTCGAACGCGGCTTCGGCGTCGATCGGTGCGGGCACGCAGGTCTCCTCCACGGTGCCGGAACCCGGTGGTCGTCCGACAGATTCCCGCACGCTAGGGAATCGTCGGCGTCGCTGTCGGGTTCCGGGGACGATGCGATGGTTCCGTCACCCCCGACGAGCGCTCGACGCCTACTTCGACACCGAGTTGGAGCGGCGAGCGACCCGTCGCGTCGAGGTACACCTGGCGGAGTGTGCCCGGTGTCGGAACCACCTGGAGACGATGCGACGCGTCCGGCGTTCGCTCCGGTCGATGGCCGCGAGGGCCGGGTCGTGAGCAGCACACGATGGTCGACAGCGGCGAACGACCAGGCTTCACTGCCCCCGGGTGCGGTCGGCCGCCGAGCGCCCACCAACCCCGTTCGCCGCCGCCGAGGTGCACCATGACCAGTCCCCGTTCCTCCGCCATCTGGTCCCGTCTCCGTGCCCTGGAGCGCCGCACGCGTCCGGTGACGCCCGAGGTGGCCGAGGCCCTCGCCCGCCGCTGGGCCGAGCTCCCCGAGCACGTGCGCAACCCCGCCCAGCTGATGGGACGCAAGCTCACCGGGTGCGAGGGCACCCACGGGGTGTTCCCGGCGTGCGACTTCGCCTGCAAGCCCTGCTACCACTCCGCCGACGCCAACAAGGTCCGGGTCGACGGTCGTCACACCGTCGAGCAGATCGACCAGCAGATGGCGTTCCTGCGCCGGACCCGAGGCCCGGGGGTGCACGCCCAGCTCATCGGGGGCGAGGCCACCCTCCTCGACCCCGAGGACCACGCCGAGGCGCTCGAGGTCATGCGCCGCCACGAGCGCTTCCCGATGAGCTTCAGCCATGGCGACTTCGACTACGAGTACCTCCGGCGGTTGGCCGTCCGTCCCGACGGGCGCCGGCGGTTCGACGCGCTGGCCTTCGCCATCCACATCGACTCCACCATGCACGGCCGCACCGGCGCACCCCACCCCGAGAGCGAGGCCGAGCTCAACGTCTTTCGCCGACGGACGGTGGAGATGTTCGATCGGCTCCGTCGTGAGCACGGGGTCCGCCACCACCTCGCCCACAACATGACCGTGACCCCCGCCAACCTCGGCCAGATCGCCGGAGTGGTGCGCGACTGCCGCGCCATGGGCTACCGGGTGTTCTCGTTCCAGCCGGCCGCGCACGTGGGCAACGACCGACGATGGGACGCCGACTACCGGGCCGTCACCGACGATGCCGTGTGGGCCGAGGTCGAACGCGGCGTCGGGCGCGACCTGCCGTACCGGGCGATGCAGATGGGGGACCTGCGCTGCAACCGGGCCACCTGGGGCCTGTGGGTCGATGGCCGCTACACGCCGGTCTTCGAGGACGACCACGCCGCCGATGCCGAAGCCAGAGATGCGCTCTACCGGGCGTTGCCGGGGAACTTCCTGTTCGCGTCCCGGGCCGTGATGGTCACCCGTCTGGCCCGGATCGTGGCCGCCAACCGCCGCGACATCCCCACTGCCGCGTCCTGGGTGGCGCGCACGGTGCGTCGCGGCGGCGGCCCGCGAGCCTTCACCCGAGGGGTGCACCCGACCACCTATGTGATGCACAGCTTCATCGACGCCGCCGAGGTGGGGCCGGCGTGGGCCGCGCTCCAGCGCGGCCAGCGGCTCGACGACCCGCGTCTGCGGGCGGCCCAGGAGCGCCTCGAGGCCTGTGCCTACGCCATGGGGCATCCCGAGACCGGCGAGATCGTCCCGGCGTGCGTGCAGCACAGCGTCCTCGACCCCGACGAGAACGCCGAGCTCGCCGTGATGCTGCCTCGTCGCCGGCGCGGGGTGAGCGCCCGGGAGAAGCAGCCGGCCCCTGCGGCCCGCTGACCGAGCCGGCGCTCGCGAGTCCGACGTCGGCGACACTGGGCTGATGTTCGACCAGCGGCTCCGCCGCACCAACGAGGCGCTGGTCGGGCCGCTGGCCTCTCGGGTCGGGCGCATCATCGGGCCGGGTGCGGTCACCGCCGCCGCGTTCGTCCTCACCGTGGCCGCCGCCAGTGCCGCCTGGGCCGGGCTGGCCTGGCTCGCGGTGGCGGCCTGGCTGGCCAGCCGGTTGCTCGACGGGCTCGACGGCGCCGTGGCCCGGGCCCGGGGTGGGGCGACCGACCTGGGCGGGTACCTCGACATGGTCCTCGACACCGTCGGCTACGCGCTCGTGCCGATCGGGGTGGCGTTGTGGCTCGACACCCGGGCGGGCTGGATCTCGCTCGCGGTCATGCTGGCCGCCTTCTACGTCAACACCATCTCGTGGACCTACCTGTCGGCGCTGGCGGAGAAGCGGGCGGCCGGTGCGGCGAGCACCGGCGAGCTGACGTCGATCACCATGCCACCGGCACTCGTCGAGGGGGCCGAGACCATCGTGGTGTTCACGGTCTTCCTGGCGTTCCCGTCGGCCGCGCCCCTGATCTTCTCGGTCATGGCCGGGGCCGTGCTGGTCGGCGTGGTCCAGCGCGGGGTCTGGGCCCGGCGGCACCTGTGAGTCCCCCCCCGCCGGGCGGGAATGAGGTGGGCACCGGCGGGGGTTCCTCACCCGTGACCACGCCGCCGCCCCCGACACCGTCCGAGCGCGGGCCCCGGGCCGTCCCCGAGCTGGTCGTGTACTGGCGACCGGGGTGCCCGTTCTGCGCGTCGTTGCGTCGATCGCTGCGGCGAGCGGGGCTGGAGACGACGGAGATCGACATCTGGCACGACCCGTCGGGAGCCGAGGTGGTGCGGGCCGCGACCGGTGGCGACGAGACCGTCCCCACCGTCCGGCTGGGTGACACCGTCCTCGTGAACCCCGCGGCCCGGACCGTGCTCGCCCTCGCCGACTCGGCGGGCATCGAGCGCCGGGAGCGCCCGGCGCCGTGGTGGCGTCGCCGCCGGTCCGGCGTGCGACCCGCCTGACCCGCACCCGACCGCCTCCGGCCACGCCCCGCGGCGGCCGAGCTCACCGGTCAGCGCTGTCCCGGCGTCGCCGAGGGCACCTTCGTCGGCGGGTCACGCCGTCGGTGTGCCTGCCGGTGCCGGTGGCGTCTGCGATCGTCGACGGGTGGCGTCGACCGTGGGGAGGGGACCGGTGGGGGAGGCGCTGGCGGGGCGGGCCCCGGCTCCGTGGGTCGTGAAGAAGAACTGGGTGGCGGCCTGTTGGAGGGCCATCGACCAGGTGGGGTAGGCGTGCATCGTCTGGGCCAGCCGGCCGGTGAACATGTGGGTCTTCATGGCCAGTCCCACCTCGCCGATCAGCTCCCCGGCACGGGGGGCGACGATCGTGGCGCCGAGGATCCGGCCGCCTCCGAGCGTTCCCAGCACGGGCCGAGGGCCGGCGATCAGCTTCACGAAGCCGCCGGTCCGGCCTTCGGTGAGGGCCCGGTCCACGTCGTCGAGACGGACTTCCGCGACCCGTCCGCCCACGTCGGCGGCCTCGCTCTCGGTCATCCCGACCTGGGCCACCTCGGGGGACGTGAACACGACCCGGGGGACGACCCGGCGTTCGACCTTCCGCGACGGCTGCCACCGATGGCGCTTGGTGATGTTCACGGCCGCGACGAACCCCATGTTGCCGGCGACGTGGGTGAAGCCGCCCCACTGGGTCACGTCCCCGACAGCCCACAGGCCCGGGACGTCGGTGGCGCAGGTGCGGTCCACGACGATGTGGCGGCCCTCGTCGACCTCGACGCCGAGGGCCTCGAGACCGAGTCCCTCCGAGAGAGGTCGCCGACCGGTCGCCACGAGCACCTCGTCGGCGGGGACGTCCTCGCCGTTCCCCAGGTGCAGACAGGCGACGCCGTCCTGACGCGACGCCGACTCGACCCGCGTGCCCGTCAGGACTCGCACGCCGTCGGCTTCGAGGGCGGCGGTCACCATGCTCGATGCGGCCGGGTCCTCTCCCGGGAGCAGCCGGTCGGCCCCTTCCAGCACGGTCACCGACGTGCCCAGGCGGGCGAAGGCCTGCGCCAGTTCGCAGCCGATGGCGCCACCGCCGACCACCGCCAAGCGGTCGGGACGGGGGCGACGCTCGAACACGGTGGTGTTGGTGAGCGCACCGATGGCCTCCAGCCCGGGGATCGGGGGGAGGGCCGCGGTGGCGCCGGTGGCCAACACGATGTGGCGCGAGCGCAGGACGTGGCCGTCGACGTCGATCGCGCCGTCACCGAGGAGGTGCGCTCGCCCCCGGACCACGCCGATGCCGGCGCGGGCGAGGGTGCGCTCGTCCTCGGTCGCGGCGATGCGGGCGACGGTCCGGTGCACCCGGGACAGTGCCTCGTCGAACGAGGCACCCTCGGCGGCGGCGGCGAGCAACGTCTTCGACGGCACGCACCCGGTGTGGGTGCAGTCCCCTCCGAGGGGCCCCGCGCTGACCAGCAGCACCTTGGCTCCCCGTCGCGCCGCGTGGGTGGCCGTGGTCAGTCCGCCGGCTCCACCACCGACGACGAGCACGTCGGTGCCGTCGCGTTCGTGGTCGCTGACCAGGCTCATCGGGCCGCGCCCGGTGGCGGTACGGCGATGGACGGTGCGAGGTGCCAGTTCTCTCGAGCCATGTGCGGGTCCTGTCCGACGAGGTGCCCCCGGGAACCCCGGTGGCCGGGCATCGCATTCCACTCGGCTGCGGGCCCGCGTCGCTTCTCTTGAGCGAGCCCGAGCTCGATGTCACACGCCGTCTCTGCGCGTGACGGCGTTGGCGACGAGGCCATGATCGCGACGAGCTCATGCGGCGCGGCCCGGAGGCGTTGCGGCGAAGAGTGTCGAGATGACGACGAGGGTTCCGGGTGGCATGGTCCGGAGAGTGAGCGGCGGCGGTACCGTCGGAGTCGGCACGGTTGTCGGACCCTTCGTCGTGCTGGACCCGCTCGGTTCATCGGGCGGCGTTCGGGAGCGTTGCTCCGGACCTCGGTGGCGCAGGTAGGCAGATCCTCGAGACGCCTGGCTGGCGCTGGATGTCCTCCTGTCGGCGGACATCGGGTCCAGGGCGGCCGTCTCTCAGCAACGGGAGGGCCCCCATGGCCACCATCCTCAGCGACCGGCCCGGGACGAATCCGACCGTCCGGTCGACCGACATCTTCGAGCTGGTGACCCGGCAGTACGCAGACGTGGTGCAGGACGATCTGCTCGAGCCGTACTTCACCTTCGGGCCCGACCATCTCGACTGGCAGGCACACATCGGCTCTGTCGCGGACTACTGGCAACACGTGATCCTCCTCGCCCCCGACTACGACATCGATGTGCTCGAGGGCCATCGCCACCTGCACGACCACCGCGCCTTCACTCCGGAGCTGTTCGACCGATGGCTGCAGATCTTCATCGACACGGTCGACGGCGGGTGGAGCGGCCCGAAGGCGACCTTGGCCATGAAGCGTGCCACTGGGATGTCGCGGGCGATGGCGAACAGATACCTCGGCCACGGCATGTGGAAGCCGACCGGGGCCGAACGATGACCGGTCGGGCCCACGCGGCGCCGATGCCCTTGGTTCCGCCCACGCCTCGCACCTGAGGCCACCGACCACCGAAACCGACCACCGACTGTCGGGACCCCTCTCCGAGGGGTCCCGACATCTCCGACCACGACAGAAGAGGCATCCATCATGCGAACGATCCGACCCACCGAACTGGCCGAGTACGACCCCGAACGGGCTGTCGCAGTCGGCGTCATGGAGAGCGACCACTCGAACGTGCGGATGATCCGCCTCGGTCCGGGCGTGTCCCTTCCGCCGCACACCCACGGTGAGTCCGACCTGTTCCTCTACGTCGTCGAGGGAGCCGGAGAGCTCGACACCACCGACGGCCCGGTGCCGTTCTCGGCCGGCGACCTGGCCCACTACCGGGGTGACGAGGAACTGCGCGTCACGAACAACTCGACCGACGGCCTCACGCTGCTCGCGTTCCTGGCTCCTGTGTTCCCTCCCGCAACGGGCGACGAGACCACGTGATGCCCCCGAGACCGGCGTGACCTCAGGTCCCGGGCGGGTGCTGCGAACGAGTCGGGTCGACGGACCCGGCTCAGGTGCGGCTCACGGGCCGCTCGGAGGGACGCGGAGGCCGTGAACTCGGGGATGTCGTGGTGGATCCGAAGCACGGCACTCGGGCACTGTCACAGCCCCTCGCCATCATTCGCTCATGTGCATCATGTGTGAAGGCGCGAGCCACGACGACGTCCTGTTCAACCTCCACGGCCATGTGCTGCGGCACGGGTGGGTGCTGCAAGCCGTGTGGGGAGAGCCGCCAGACAGACCCGGGTTCGTCTATTCCATCGGGCTGTCTGCGGGCTTCGATCATCCCGAGCTGGTGGTCGTGGGTTACGACACTCGTGTAGGCGGCGCGGTCATCAACGAGCTGGGCGAGAGCGTCCGCCTCGGCCGCCGCTTCCAAGCGGGCGACCACGCCGACCTCGAGGGCGGGAGGGTGACGTTCGGGACGGTCCACCCGGTGCACCTCGAGCGGGGCCTGGTGGCGAGCTGGGTGAACTACTACGGCAGCCTCGGTGAGCTCCCACCGGTCGAGTTCCTCCAGGTCATTCTTCCGCCACTGCCGTGCAGCTGCGGGGAGAGCCACACGACGCCGCTGCTGGCCGAACCGTCGGACAGCGTAGGCCTGGCCTGATCCGTGGATCGGACCCTGGCTGGACACGCCGAGTCGTGTGGGGCTGAGTGACGCGCAGCTCGCATCGCTGCCCGGAGCGCTCCCGATCTGGGGGATCAGGGCGTTTCGGCGTCCTCCTGGTGTGCCGCTGGCTCGAAGACGAACCCCGCGTAGTCCGTGGCTGCATCGGCGAGGCGTTGGTAGTAGAGGGTGCCACCCAGGTACGCCGAGAACTGGCGGGGCTTCCCGGGGATGTTCGCGCCGGTCCACCAGGAGTCGGTACGAGGGAACAGCGTTGCGTCTGCGATCGCGGACACTTCGGCTCCCCAGGCCGTTTCCATCTCGGGCTTGGGCTCGGCAGCTCCCAGCCCCTGTTCGCGCATGAACCGCACCAGCTCGGCGATCCAGTTGATCTGCCGCTCCGCACCGAGCGGCATGTTGTAGAAGACACCGGGAGAACCGGGCCCGTGGATCATGAACAGGTTCGGGAACTCGGCGAGCGAGAGACCGAGGTAGTTGTGGAACCCTTCGTTCCACCGGTGCTTCAGGCTCAGCCCGCTGCGTCCCTTGGGGTTCAGGCGCAGCATCGAGCCGCTGATGGCGTCGAAGCCGGTCGCCAGCACGAGCAGGTCGACGGGGTGCTCGCCGGAGCGCGTGACGACGCTCGTCGGCGTGAAGCGCTCGATGGGGTCCTCGCGAAGGTCGACCAATGTGACGTTGTCGCGGTTGAAGGTCTCGTAGTAGCCGTTCTCCAGGATCGGCCGTTTGGTCATCACGAAGTACTCGGGCATCAGCTTCTGGGCTGTCGCCGGATCGTGCACGATCTCGCGGATCTTGTCTCGGACGAAGTCGGCCAGCGTGGCGTTCGCCTCCTCGTTCACCGCGATGTCGCTGTAGAGCTCGAGGAAGAACTTGAAGCCCCCGCGCTGCCACAGCTCCTCGTAGCGCGCCCGTCGCTGTTCAGGCGTGTCGTCGAGGGCGCTTCGCGGTGCTCGTGGCTCGAACGGGAAGCCTCCGCCGTTCGCGTGCATCAGCTCGCGCAGGGCGTCGAAGTTCTCTCTGGCGTCGGCCATCTCCTCGGGCGTGATCGGGCGGTTTCCAGCCGGGAAGGCGTACTGCGCCGTGCGCTGCAGCACCGTGACGTGGTCCGCCTCGCGCGCGATCTCGGGGATCGACTGGATCCCTGAAGAGCCGGTTCCGATGACGGCGACGCGCTTGTTCCTGAACGACACCGGCTCGTGGGGCCAGCGCCCCGTGTGGTGCACCTCGCCCGCGAAGTCGTTGATCCCGGGGATGTCGGGCATGTTCGGCGTCGAGAGCGCTCCCACGGCGCAGAGCAGGAACTGGGCGGTGGCGGACACGCCGGTGCTGGTCTCCACCGTCCAACGCTGCGCCGCTTCGTCGTACCGGGCGTCCTCCACCCACGTCTCGAACTGGATGTCGCGCCGCAGGTCGAACCGATCGGCCACATGCTCGAGATACTCGAGCACAGCAGATTGCTCAGACTGGGTCTCGGCCCAATCCCACTCCATGAGTTCGTTTGCGAACGTGTAGCCGTAGAAGGGGCTGCCCGGTCCATCGACCCGTGCACCCGGATAGCGGTTGTACCACCAGGTGCCACCGATGTCGCTCGCGCCGTCGTACACGCGCACCGACAAGCCCGCCTCCCGCAGATGGTGCAGGGCGTACATCCCGCTCACACCCGCTCCGATGACGATGACGTCGTAGTTCTCGATCGATCCGCCCGTTCGCCGAGGCAGGCCTTCGCTCGTCATTCGTGTCTCCTCGCCATGAGGCATGGATGTCAGCGCAAGGCGCTGCTCCGCGGCCGAAGCTCTGCGACCGTACCCCCTCGTCGGCACGGGCGAGACGGCGACCGCGATCGCTGAGAGCTAAGAGATGGCGCTACGTCGAGCGAACCAGATGTCGCCGTGCACCGTGAACGATCTCTGGATGCTGCGCCCGCGGACCGAGTCGAACCCCACGACGACCCGGATCTCCCACACCCCCGGAGAACGCTCACGGACCGAACCGGTACCCCGGCTCGAACGTGTCCTCGGTCGGTCGGCATCCCCATATGTCGTGGTCATCCCTACAGCTACAGGGATTCCTATAGGGATGGCGCCTGATGCTCGCTCGAACTGGGTGTGGCGCGCTCGGAGGGACTCGAACCCCCAACCTTCTGATCCGTAGAGCCTTCATAGGGCTATCCGGGCCTATGCGGGTGTATAGGCTTCAACAGTCTGACCAGGGGAAATGCCCGGTCTCGCGTCGGGTGTCCCGGCCCTTCGCGGGTTGCTGAACCGGCGAGGGTTGCTACCTCTGCTGCTACCTGGCCTGACTCTCTGCCTCAACCAATGTGGATGCTGATGGAGATCGCGGCGCCCCGAAAAGGAGCTGCTCAGCGGGTCGACGGGGACGTTGGACGGCAAGAAGTGGCTCGCCAGCTCGATCCGGGGCCAGGTCACGCCTCGCTCTCCCCGGTCAGTAGTCTTGTCCCACTCAGGTCGGAGTTCTGGACCTCCACCCTGCGCGGGGTGATCTTCGACTGGCTCCGGCCCGGGCGCGGTGCCCTGCGTTCAGCTGCCTGGGGCATTCGACCGCACGCGGATGCGAAGGCCCGAATCAGTTCGGACTCAAGCTGCTCCGGTTCAGTGTCGGCATCGGTAAGTTGCTAGATCCTCCGCCGGCCTTGGTGTCTGACGTTCGGGTTCGCTAAGCGGCTCGGAGGGCTCGCTTCACGGCTGGGTGGCCCAGTCAGGCCAGTCCTTGTGAATCTCCGCGTCATCCCAGTCGGGGAGATCCGCGTTCCAGGGGTGATCGACTGGCAGTCCCACCCGGTCATCTTGGGCCCACGTTCGGAATCGAGGTGGGAGCATCACATCAACTTCGGTGGTCGGCATCTCTAGGAGGTCCCACCGGTGTTCGTAGCGAGCGAAGATCCAAGCCTCGGAGCGGCTTCCGGTGATCGATGTGTTGCGCTGACCCTTGGGAACCGTGGGATTGGTTAGCCATTCCATGTGGCGGATCCACACCCCAGCGGCGACATGGTCACGGGGAACAACGAAGGCTCGAGGGGCATCCCAAGCCACGTCGGCGAGTGCAACGAGCACGTACCACTCGTTGTCCGAACGGGCTGGAACACATCCTTTCGCTCCGGTCATGAACTTCGGGTTTTTGGAGTGGCTGGCGGTCTTGACTTGAACTTCGACCAGGCGCCCGGTCGCCGTGTGGACGGCGAGTATGTCCGTCCGCTCGAGTCCGTCCCGGGTCAGCGCTCCGGCCCATCCAAGTCGTGCGAGCGCGCCACACACCCAGTGCTCTCCTGCCGACTTCACCAGCTTGGAGTCCGTCATCGCCCGATGTTGGCATGCCGGATCCAGGGGACAGTGTTCCGAGTTGGGAGCGGTCGCCGGGGAGGCGTAGGCGCACGTGGTGCGCGCTAGAGCTTGGTTGCGGCAGCTGCTCCGCTGACGAGCTTTGCCCACCGGCGCTGTTTCCTGCCCCATGCCGTCAGAGGCGAGGAAACCAAAGACTCACGGTCTAGAATTCTGCTGTGGCAAAGCGTGGTGATGGCGAAGGAACCGTGTTCAAGATGGGGGACGGGCGCTGGAGGGCTCAGAGTCCCTACTACGAGACGGCGGACGGGAGACGGCGGCGCAAGACGTTCCACGGCCGGACGCGGGCCGAGGCGCAGGCCAAGCTGGCGGCCTTCCTCAAGGCTCAGGCCGATGGCGCCGGGCAGTACGACCCCGACGTCACGGTGGCGCAACTGGCCGAGCCCTATCTGCGACATCGGGTACACAACGCCCGCCTGGCCCCCAAGACGAAGGCGGGCTACGAGGACATCCTGGGTCGCTACGTTCTGCCGTTGTGGGGCCCCCGGAAGCTGGCGTCACTGAAGGCGCGTGACGTCGAGGCCGGACTGATCACCATGGCCGAGAGGGGTCTCGCCAAGGACACGATCCGCCTCGCTAAGGGTTCTCTCGGCCGGCTGTGTGCGTTTGCTGTCGATCAGGAGATCATTCCGCGCAACCCCGTCGAGAGGGCTCACATGCCCGACGCCAAACCTCGGCGTACCCGTCGGGCCATGACGGCTGCTGAGGTGGAGACGCTCCTCGACCATGTACGGGGGACCCGGCTGTATGCCCCCATCATCTTCGGGGCGACGACCGGGGTGCGGCCGGGCGAGCTGTTGGCTCTTCGTTGGGCCGACGTCGTGCTCGATGGGGATCGACCGTCGTTCAGGATCCTGAAGTCGAAGACCGACGCTGGCCGCCGCCAGGTGGGTCTCATCCCCCGAACCGTCGAGGCACTTCGGCAGCATCGAACAGAGCAGGACCTGCGGAGGGGATACCTCGACGAGGCTTGGCAGGACCTCGATCTCGTTTTCCCATCGGAGATCGGCACCCCGTGGTGTCAGGACAACCACCGACGGCTGTTCACCAAGGCGTGTCGAGAGGCTGGCATCGGCCAATGGTCGCCCCACGAGTTGCGGCACACCTGCGCCACGCTGCTCATGGAGGGTGACGTCTCTCTGCAGTTCGTCGCCCAGGTACTGGGCCATTCCAGCGTTGCGATCACCTACGACGTCTACGGCCACCTCCAGTTGCCACCCGTCCAGGTCTTCGAGGCGATGAACAAGCAACTAGGAGGTCGGACATGAACAAGATCGCCTCGCCCGTCTTCGGAGAGCTGCCGTCGCTGCTGACGGTCAAGGAGGTGGCGGAACTCCTCCGAGTCACCGAGGTCACGGTCTACCGGCAGCTCACCGCCGGGAAGCTGGAGAGGATCAAGGTGGGGGGCAGGACATTGATCCGCGCCAAGGACTTAGACGCTCTCGTGGCCGGCGAGGCCAGCGATGGTCGAGGCCATACCTAGGGGGCATGTCGCTGGTCTGCACTCAGGACTGGCCACCGGGCTTCTTCTTCCTCCCGCGCGTGACCGTGCCGGAGAGCAGGTTCTCCAGACGCAAGAGAGCGCGCTTCATCTCCGCGGTGGTGATGCCAGAGAGCTGCCCGAGGTCGTCGAGCTCGATGCCCATGGGGTCCTCTGGCTCCGGTGCGCTGCTGTCCACCACAGCGCGAAGTGACTCGGTGAGGCGCAGAGCTCTCTTCTTGGCGCTCTCGACTCGGTCTTGTTCAGCGGGATCCGCGAGCCACTTCGCTGGCCAGTAGTCGGTGCCTACCTTGAGTCTGCTCCTGACGACGGCTTTGGCCTTGACGCCGAGCGGTCGCTGGCCGTCGGCGAGGTCTCCGTCGCTGCGGTGAAGAGAGAAGACCTCAGCTACGGCGCCGACCGTGTCCGGGGGGAGCCCTCCCGTCGGATCGGCATCCTTGTCAGTACTGCGCATGTCGATGAAGAGCACCTCCTCGACCGGGGTCTCGGTGAGGACCCAAACGGCCAGGGGTTCCCTCGTCTCTTCGCGAACCTCCGGACAGGTGACGACGACTCCAGCGACATGCTCGCCTGCCGCAGCGGCTTCTCGCGGCTTCTCGCGCACGCACTCGTTTCTTGCGTTGTAGCCGAGGGTCGCGAGAGGAAGTGCGATCACAGCGGTGCCCTCGGGCCGGAGCCACTCGATGCTGCGGGACAGCCATCGGCTGGCGAGCCACATCCCCGTTCCTGGTTCGGCGACGACACGGTCGAAGGCTCCGGCGAGGCCGTCGCCGTCACCGAGGGAGTCACCTGCGGGGCCCGGGGTTCCGAGGTCGTGTGGCAGGCCCCGCATTGTGAGTCGTGCACGGCAGATGGTCCAGGCCTGGACGTCGAGGTCACGGCCGACCAGTTCGATCGTCTGCTTGCCCTTGTGCATGGTGCGTTGGGCTGCGGCGATGAGGGTGTTGCCCTGTCCGCACGCAGGGTCGAGGAGGCGCATGCCGGGTTGGATGTCGGCGATCTCGACGAGGAGCTGGGTGAGTTGCTCAGGGGAGGACCTGGATACCTTCAGCGAGGCACCCGACAGCTGGGTGAACGACTGGTCGATCGTCTCTGCGAATGGTTCCCGAGGATCTTGTGGACCGTTCGCCAGGAAACTCCAGACCCCCCAGATCTCTCGGACGACACCGCCGCTCTCGGTGGTGGAGGACAGTCCCTCGACCGCTGCCTGGTCCGGGTCGTCGCGAAGCACCGCTGCGGCCGGGCCGGGATAGCGCCCGGTGAGGAGCGGCTCGACGAACCGGGGCTCGTAGGCCAACGCGGCGTCGGCGCTGACGGGCCGATCCGAGTCCTGGCGAGCGGCCCGGTAGGCGCGTTTGAGGTCGTCTAGCAGTGCGCTGGGCCGATCGGTGCCGACCGTCTCGTCGAAGGTGCGGAGGGCATCGGCGATGGCCCGTTCGCTTCGTACCAGTGCGGTTCCTGCCACGAGTAAACGCGTGGCATCGACGCCGTGGCGACGAGCGCAGAGCTCGACGCTGCGTTCGAGCGCCCACTCATGCATGTAGCGGGCGATGGCCTGGGGGTCCTCGGGCGAGCGGACCTGGTCGAAGACGGGGCGACCGGTGGAGTCGTCGGGTTTGGAGCGAGTTTCCCGGCTCCTGCGCTCGTCTTCGGCCTGCATCTCCGAGCGCAACCACCCCGCCAGGTCGGTCAGCCGGTACAGGGGACTCGACGAGGCCGCATTGGTGGGCTGAGGAAAGTCCCTCGATCGGCGACTTCGGGCCAACAGCAATTTCGGATCCCCCGACACCAGCCGACAGAACGTGGGAAGCGACACACTCTCATCGCCGTAGTGGCGAACGAGGTCGTCGAGTTCGATGCCGGCCATTGCCTCACCCTATGTGCGCGTTCATCGAGCGTCACGCTCTCCGAAATCCCTCTGGCACGTCTGGCGCCGCCAGAACGTGCACCGGTCCAACCCTCCTGCCAACAAGGTCGGCGGGAGGTACAAGCTCGGCACGTTCCCGCACGCGGTGAGTGCCGCCCGTCGATACGACAGCGGCGGCACTTGTACTGCACGGGAGGAGGGCCGAGCCCACTCCCCTTGGACCGAAGGGTGGGGGCACCCGGGTCTGGGGGCGAGGTCAGTTTCGGGGTGTCATCCCGGGGTAGTCAGGGGCGGGCTCCCAGTTGGGCGACACCTTCTGGATCTCTTCGATCTGCTCCTGGCGGGTGAGGTACCCACCGTCGTCTCCTACTCCGAGGGTGAGCCAGGTGCTCACCACAAGGCCGAGCAATCCCCCGACCAACAGGAGCCCTCCGGCCAGCACGAACACCCAGGTGGGGAGTGAGTACTTCAGCCGCACGTTGGCCGGGGCCCTGTGCCAGTTCACCAGGCGGGCGGTGATGATGATGAAGCAGGCCGAGAGGGCCAGCTTCCAGGCGATCCAGGGGAGGCTGGCGGGCCACCAGAGCAGGAAGAGCATCCCCACGGGGAACACAGTGAACCCGTAGAGGAAGAGGGCCGTGGTGAAGTTGACGCCCTTCTTGGCGGCCCACTGGGTGTCGGCGCCTGCGGAGGCTTCCTTCTTGGCGATGCCGTAGCCCACGGCACCCATGACCGCTCCCATCGCCGCCTGGCTCTTGGCGCTGGGGAGGAGCCCTGCTGGTGCTTCTCCACTTGGGTTCCTGCTCATCTCGGCTCTCCTTTGGGTCTGTGGTCTCTCTGTGCTCCCTGACAGACGTGGGCCTCTAGGAGCGCTCCTCCTGTGACGAGGTGTGGTGCTCCGCGCCCTTCATCGCCCCGTAGGCGGCAGCGGCCTCGGAGATGAACGGCGTCACGAACAGCGCCGCCTTGTCTTTGGCGGGGGCGTCGGAGAGGACAGCGAGGGCGACGGCCGAGGCGGTTGAAGCCGCCAGGATGGCGTCGGCGTACGGGTTCTCCCTCTGCGGCAGCACCTCGGTTGGCTTGAACAGTCCGTCGATGAGTTCAGCGATCTTCCTCATGACTCCACGTTAACTCCGGCGGTCAGATCCAGCAAGAAATTTCTGGAGTGCAACGCAATCGAATCCTTGACAAGATACTTGTGCGCACGGATGATGCGGGTGCGGAGTTTCCGTGGAGTCACTCTCAAAGGAGCCGGCGATGGGTGCATGGGATTCGGGGCAGGATCCGGCGGCGGCAGCCGAAGGCGTGGTGCGGGAGATCGCGTTGCGCGAGCAGGCGATCGCCATTCGTCGTCGGCGGTTGCTGCTGGCGCTGTACGACCTGGGGGTGCTGGATCTGGTCGGCCGGGACTGGGTGCAGGTGGTCGACGACGGTGTGGTGTTTGCCACGCTGAGCGACACCCAGGTCGACCGGCTGGTGTGCCGGTTGGAGGACATCGCCGAGGGCCGCCCGGATCCGCTGCCGTGCCCGGGTCCGGGGCAGATGGGCCTCGACTTCAACCCGGTGCCTGGCCCGGTGCAGCTCGGGGTGTCCACCGGCGTGCATCCGGGGGTGTTCCGATGACCGATCTCGACATCCGCGTGGAACGCGAAGAACTACACACCGTGGCCAGCCTGGCCGCCGCCGTGGTGCCCAACGAGATCGACGGTGACGGAGTATTCGTCACCGTCGCAGACGGGCGCCGGGCCTGGTGGGGCGAGTCCGGTGACGTGACCTGGTGCTACCTCGGCGGCCCCGGCGGTGAGTGCGACGACCCGGTGTTGGTCCCGGCTCGCCTGTTGTGGTCCTGCGCCGAGCTGTGCGCGGAGTCCGCCACCGACGAGTGCCGCATTTCTGCGGTGGCCGACGGGGCGGCCCTGGTTGGCGCCGGCGAGGGCTTCACGGTCCTCGTCGACGCCCAGAACGCCTCAGAGGGCGTCTTTCCCACGTTCCCCACCGACTTCGAGGCCACCGTCACGGTGGACAGGCGCCAGTTGGCCCGAATCCTGCGACGGGCGCTCAACGTCCCCGTCGGACTCGACCCGGCGACGGCCCGCCCCGCAGTGGCGATCGTGGTCGAACCGGGCTCGCTGGCCTGCACGGTGGACTGGGGCGACACTCGCACCCTGCGGGCCACGTTCAACGTGCCCGTCAACACCGACGACGCGGTCGCTTTCGAGGTCGCCGCTGAGGAACTCCACGATCTGTTGTCCGCCGTCGACGGCGACGACGACGTCCTTCTCGGGGTGCGGCCTGGGGCGCAGGGGCCGCTGACGGTGGCCGTTGGCGACCTCACCGCCTGGGTCCCGGTCCGGCCGACGGCCGTGCAGCGTTTCCGCGACGGGCTCGGGCAGTGCCTCGCCGACGCCACCCGTTCACGTTGCTACGTGCTCGACGAGGGGATCTTCGTGGTCGAGCTCGACGGGCGCGAGGTGCGCGTCGAGTTGCACGACGACGGACTGCCGGTCCTGCGGGCCACCACATTGGTGGTCCGCGACGTGGCCGCGACCAAAGAGCTGCTCGCGCAGTTGAACGACACCAACGCCGGGCTCTGCGGAATCCGGTTGTGGTGGAGCGACGGTGACGTGATCGCCGGGGTCGACATCCCGCAGTCCCAGCTCGACGAGCTCGCCGAGACGCTGTGGCGGTTCCGCACTCAGCTGACGGGCTTCGAAGTGTTCCTCTCGGCTCTCGGGGAGGTGGCGTGATGGTCATCAACGCTGCCATCGATCGTCTCTGGGGTGCCGGTGACATCGACGCCGTGTTCGGTCATCACGACCGCACCGTGGTGCCGTGGCCCACCGCCCCCCGCAAGAAGCACGACCCCCGAGTCGACCCGGATCTGGTGCACCGGGTGCTCGCCGGGCCGCCCACCCTCGCCGACATCGACCCCCGGGATCTCTACGCCTCCCAGCCATGGGTGGTGCGCCAACACGTCGCCTACTACCTGACCGGCCGCTGGGAACGCACCGGCACCACCTCGGCCGACGTGTGGTCGGCGTTCAACCGCTACCCGGTCGTGCACATCGACGCCCAGGGCCGCCACATCCTCTTCGGTGGCCACCACCGTTCCATGGCCGCTCTGCTCGAAGGCCGACCGCTGCGGGCCCGGGTCCGCCGCCTCAGTCCCGACCAGCCCCTCGCCGTATTGCCTCACCTGCTCGTCGGCTCGACCACACCGTTCCTGGCGTTGCACACCGCCGACCACCGCACCGCGGCCGCCGCCGTCAGCGCTGGCAGCACCGTGCTCGTCCCCACCGTGACAACAGCCCGCCGCGTACTGCGAGCCCTCGAACTGGCCCCCGCCCTGGTCGCCGACCGGCTCCGCCACATCGCCCCATCGCCGAAGGTGGCGGCATGAACAGCCCCGCGGAGCAGACCCCGAGCTGTGAGTCGTTCCGGGCCGGCCATCGGGTCCACTGGGTCCAGGGCATGAGGACATTCCGTGACCCCGACGCCCGATGGCTCCCCGCCCGGATCCTCGGGATCGACCACGACGGCTGGTTCGACCTGGAGATCGACGGCGAGGTGACCAGGTGGTGGACCCACGACCCGCAACGCCTCGCCGACCAAGCAGCGAAACACAATGGTCAGTGCGAGGCCCAAGCCCGCTACAGCATCATCCGGTGCTTCGGGCCCTACATCAGCGTCGCCCGCACCCCGACCCCCTGTGTGTTCGAACCGCCCACCGGTGACCCCATGACGGATCTGGAGACCCACGGAGGCTTCAGCATCTCGGGCGCGGATCTCGCCCGCTCCTCGACGACCACCACGCAGCCACCAGCCGAACACGACGCCGAGGAGGCCCCATGAGCGATGACCACGTCCCGATGCCTTCTCCCACATCGGCGCCCGAGGGCATCACCCCTGGTTTCACGATCCGGATCGTGTGGGCCGACGAGGACCTCGACCCGCTCGACGTCACAGCCGGCGAGCTCGACGCCGTGGCCCATCGCATCCGACAAGAGGACCTGGTCGTCGAGGAACTGCTCACCGACCATCGCGTTCCCGGCGAGGTCCTCACCGCCATCGCTGTGTTCGCCAGCGCCGATGCCGAGGACTGGGTCACCCTCAACGGCTGCCCCCTCGACGCGAGACCGGCGATCGGTGGGGCCTGGGCCTATGTGCCGGAGAACCCCGACGACCTCGACGCCGTGGAGGTCGCCTCTGCATCGGCGGCGTGGCTTCCGGGCGGACCGTGCGAGTTCAGCCAACGCGAGACGATCTACCGGGTCGACGGCTACTACTGGGTGCGCACCCGCGGTGACATGGACAACGGCACGACCGTCATCGGTGACCTCGGATCCGAACAAGCCAGCGTCGCGGCCGCCGTCGAAGCCTCGGCCTACTTCAGCTTCGACGACGACGGCCGCATCGGCAGTTCGCTCGACGACATCCCCGACCCCTATGACGACGATCTCCCGTGGGAAACCGGCGCAGGGCGGTTACCGACCGCCCTCATGGTCGATGCCGCCGTGAACGTCTATGACCAGCAACGACTCGCCGACGCGGTGGAACGCCTGATCCCCGAAGAGTCTGGGTTTCGGCGCCGGACCACGAGCCTGGCGGCCGATGACGCGATCGCCGGTCCTGAGGGTGAGATGTGGCCCACCACCAGTCCAGCAGCGATGCTCGAACTGGCGGTTCGCTTCCTCCCCCAGGTGGCCGGGATCGACGTGTCGACGTGGCAGCCCGTCGTTCGCCTACAGGAGGTCGAGGGCTGGGTGGGTGTCCATGACATCCGCATGACCATCGACGGCCTCGAACCCGAAACGGTCACCGCCCTGTCCGTCGGCGACGACCCGGCCAGCTCGCCACTCGCCACCCACCTGGCGGCCCTCGACGGCGTCGGCCTGCTCCGGATCACCAGCCACTCGGTATGACGAACCGGGGCCGTTCCCTGCTCCACTACTCAGGGGTGAACCGGCGAGCTGCGCACCTGAGAGCGCTACCCCCGCCCCATGTGAACGGGCAACTAAAGGGTGGGGGGTGCGCTGGGGGGAGGTTCGGTGATCGCCCAGGGTGAGCCCATATGCCCGGTGGCGACGAAGCCTCCGCATCTTCGTGGTGCTTGCAGCTGCGGTGAAGTACTCGGAAGCCTTGCCGCTGCTACCTGCGTTGCTACCTGTGGACCGGACCGGTGCGGACCGGCGGGATGTGCAGTGCGTTGACCTGGTGGTTTGTCGCCGCTACCGGTGGGCGTGGCGCTCGAACCTTCTGACTTGCCATCAGATGCCGGCCTGGGTCGGTGGGCTCGCAGGCGCCAACGACGACCGAAGAGGAAGTGTCGGTCACGGTCCGGTGGCGCCCGAATCGGTAGCTTTGTGTTGCGGCAACTAGGGGGAAGCGTGAGGAAGGCGGAGCATTGAACACGGCGGTGTGCCACAGCTGCGGGGCAGTGCTCGACGGGCAGTTCTGCGGGGAGTGCGGAGCGGACAACACCAGCGTCCGGCGCTCTGCTTTGCCGGCAGCGCCGGCCCCCCCTGTCGCCGGGACTCCGGTGGCCGGAACTGACGACGTCGGTTCTGCGCCTAGAGCAGCGGTTCAGGCGCCGGACGCCCAGCCCGTCGTCGCACCACCCACGGAGGACCTCGCCGACGTCGGGGGCGTGTTCGCGTTCGGCTGGGCTTCGCTGGTCCGCCGCTTGAACGATTGGGTCGTCACCATCCTCCTGGCGGCGCTGTTGGTCGGCGCTCTGGTAGCGGCGTCGTCGGTCTACAACGCGGCGATTACCCGCACGGAGGGATCCGGCTTCTTCGATGTGGAGGTCAAGGACCGTATACCGGTGATCGAGGTGCTCCTCATCGTTGCGGCAGTCGTGATCGGCATCTGGATCCGGTACGCGTTCGTGCGCACGGCGCTGTTCGTCGCACGAGGAGAGGACGCTTCTGTGGTCCGGGTGTGGAACCCGACACGGATCGGTCCTTTCGCCGTCCTCGACATCGTGTTGAGCGCCGTCTGGATCGGAAGCTGGCTGCTTCCCTTCGCCGGTCCGCTGCTGTGGGTTGCCGTCACCCTCTACGCCCCGTTCTTGGTCATGGACCGCCGAGGCTCCGGGATCACGTCGCTGTGGACGTCGATGACGTTGACCAGCCGGCACCGGTGGTTCATCCCGCAACTGGTCCTGACGACGATCGGAGCGTTCATTCTCGCCGGGGCGTTCGGTGCGGCAACCCTGGTGTGGAACCTCGGAGGAGGATCGCTCAGCGAGGACCTCCGCAACTTGGCCAGCAATAGTGCGGTCGTCGCTGCTCTGGCGTTCTTGGCTGTAGCCGCTGCGGTCATCATGACCGCAGCGGCAGGTGCCTACCGCTCGATCGCCGACGCCAGTTCGAGCCGTTCGTGACCACACGAACCTGTCCGGCCTGCGGCACCGACGTCGACCGGCGGTTCTGCCCGCAGTGCGGCACCGAGGTGCAACCCGACGCTGCGGCCACCTCAGCAGGCACGTCCCAGCCGCCACGACGCCGGCTTCTTTTCATCGCTCTGGGCGCCGTGGTACTCGTCGCTGCGGTTGTCGCCGTCGCTGTCGTCGTGGCGGCCGGTTCGGACGGCCGCCAGGACTCCGTCGCTGCTCCCACCCCGGAGGCACCCACGACGGGGCCGCCAACGGCCTCGACGGCACCCTCGACCGCCACCGACGATCTCATGGCCGAGGCGATCGCCGCTTGGCCGGCAACGGCCGCTGGTCTCAGCGGTCCCATCGTCGAAGGGGAGATCTTCACCGCCGACGGTGTACCGACCCAAGTCACCGGCGAAGGCCAGACACAGACCCCCGACGGGTTGCCCGGCGAGGGACTCATCACCATATGGACTTACACCGAAGGCGAGTGGCAGCAGGCGGTTTCGTATGCCTCGCAGAACCGGACCACCAAGATCCGCAGCCTCGACGTCACGGGTGACGAAATTCCGGATGTCATCGTCGAAGGGGTCGTCAACGAGTTCAGGTCGTTCGTGTTCTCCAACCACCCCGGGTCGTGGCAACTCATCCCCTTCGCTGACGAACCGGGCTTCATGGTGTCCATCGGTCCAGCAGAGGCAGGCAACGGGCTCGTTCTGAGCTATCGCGGCTGCGATCCCGACTGTGCGAGCGGCGGGCGGATCGAGGAGACGTGGACCTACGACCCGCCCAGCGCCACCTTCGTTGCGCCCTCGACCTCGGCATCCCCCTCGGAGGCGGGGGGCGAGGTGCCCCGGGTTGAGGGTGACGTCGTGGACCGCGATGGCTATCGGTGGCACTACGAGGTCTACCTCGACGAGCCGAAAGTCTACGGATTCACCCCACCGGGCTGCCCCACAACCCACCCCGGACCAGGGCGGGTCAACTACCCCTTTGCCCTTCTCTGGACCAACACCGGCGACCGGGTCGGCAGCCCACCTGGCTTGATCATTTCGACGAACATCTCCCCCGACGGCAGCACGGTGTACCCGGTCACCGACGACTGGCCGTCGATGGGCTATGCGCGTCTTGGCAGCGTGGAGACCTCGGCAAGGGGCTACTGCGTGGTCATTGACGGGGTGCCCGTCGGCGGCGACGAAGTGCGGCCCGGCATGCAGACGGGATTCCTGGGTGGCCTGGTCAACGCCCCCGAACAGCTCCCGCCCGGTGTGCAGCTCATCTTCGAGTTCGGCATGCGCGACGCACCCACATTCACCGTCCCACTCAGCTAGCAGAGACCCTCGACATGGTGATGTTCTCGAACCGATCCGGGTCGTGGCACTTCGTCCCCTTCGTCGAACCGGGCTTCATGGTGTTTCAGGGTTCAGCAGAGGCAGGCAACGGGGCTCGTACTGAGCAACTGCGGTCACGAGCCTCAATGCGCGACCGGCGGTCGCATCGAGGGACCTGGACCAACCACCCGCCCTCCGGCACCTTTGTGGCCCCGAACTGAGAAAGGTCTCACGTGAACGAACCTCGGAACTGCCCGAACTGCCAGTCGCGAGTCACCAGCCGCTTCTGCCCGAACTGCGGAACGGACACCAACCTGGGCCAGAAGACCGAGCCACTGACCCAAGAGGCTGCAGGCCCTGAGACCGGACCAAGTGGATCGACTCGAAAGGCGCTCTTGGTGGGCGCGCTCGGGACCTTGGCGGTGGTGGTGGTGGTGGTCGCAGCGGTGCTTGTCACCCGGGACGGCGACCGCGCAGCAGAGCAAAACCTCGCGACCGTCGAACGAGAGAGCACCACGACCGATCCTTCGACAACGACCAGCACCAGCACCACGCTCGCATCGACGACCACAACCACCGTGGCACCAACCACGTCGCTGCCGCCCGCACCCGAGATCCTTGGGTCACCAGGCGAATGGGGCATGGACTACCCAAGTCCGCTGACATGCGCCGACGTCGGTGCCTTCATGGAGACGCTCAACACCGAAGGATTCGCCGACGCGTCCGCAGCCGTAACCGGCCAAGGTATTTGGCTGGCCATCGACCGCCCATCGCTCTCCGCCGACGTCTGGTTGCCGTACGGGCCGAACCGGTCGCTCGTCTACATCAGAGGCGGGATGGTGATCAGCCGGGGGGAACCGTCGAGTGACAAGTTCCCGGCACTCAGCGGCTTCGACGACTACGCAACCGCTGATGTTGTCGCCGGTGACGTCACTTCATGCCAGGTCGGGAGGGTTGTTGGCTGACCTGCTCTTCCGCAGTGGCCGCTTGGGGAAGTCCGGCGGCGACCCGCCGAAATGTCGATGGAACCCGACAACACTGAACCGCCATGGCATCTCGTCAACCGCTTCTCGGCCACCTCGCCTCCCACGCCGCTCTGGCCAGCCAAGGTGAACGTCTCTGCACCGTCGGTCTCGCCCACGTTCTCGGTGACCCGCTTGTTCAGGAGCGGTTCGCCCGATGGATTGTCGACGAGGGGGATGTCCCCCCGCTCGGCGCCCTGACCTGGCGTGCCGAGGCGTTTCACGCGTCTGCAGGATTCGTGGATGTCGAAGGCCGACGTGACCGGACCCCCGTCGTGATGATCGAGGGGAAGCTTTCGGCGCCCTTCGGGGACGGCCAGCTCGCCGCCTACGCCCGAGTACTCGCCGCTGTCGGCGATCACGACCGGGCTCTTCTCGCCCTCGTCCCGCACCGGTCGGCACCGGCCGCCAGGGAGATTCTCGCCGCTGCGGTGCCCGACCCGCCGGCGAAGATGGCCGTCAGCGTCGTCACGTGGGAGTCGTTGTTTGCGGCCCTAGACGGCGAGGGGCGCACCGCCGACGTCGATCAGCTGCAGGCCTTGTACGAGGCACTCCGTGGTAAGTACCTCCAACCGCTGAGCGGCGCCGAGCTCGCCGAGTGGAGACAAATTCGGGTGACACTCGAAGCAATCGCCGACCAGGTGACGTTGCAGCTGCGCCCCGGACAGCGTCCGAACCCGTCGGGGCGTGAGGACGGCGAGGATGACGAGGTCGGCTTCTGGTACCGATACATCTCTAGAGACACCCCCGAAAAGGGCGTGTCTCTCGCAGTTGTCGTGCGACCGACAGCCGGTTCCAGGTCCGCCCCTATGTGGGTCAGATACTCGACGCGCACCCCGTCCTACCCGTCGATCGTCGCCAACTTGGAGGCGTCAGATTGCTACGGACCCCAACTCGCCCGCTGGGCTGGTGCCCTCTGGGTGCCGCTCGAGGTACCGGCCGAGACAGAGGCGGCCGAGATGATCTCCACTGTGGCCGAGCAGGTCGCCGCCATCGATGCCGCCGCACAAGGCATCTGAGGCTTTCGCGATGGTCAGTCATAAGCACCGGGTCGTCTCCCGGAGGGCCGTCAGGCCCGCAGCCTCGCAGCAGGTGTGACACAGCAGCGGCGCCCGGGCTCAGCGGCTCTGATGGCGGGGTCGTTCTCGGGCCGGCTGGCCTTCTCCGACGCACCCGTCGAAGGCGGGGGGCTCGTAGCGCCTCTATGGCCTGCGGCGTCCGGACGGTGGCAGGGCTGGGTCGCCGCCTGCTGCTACCCGGGAGGCGCCGGCCATTAGAGCAGCCCAGGGCTCCTGGGAGCGCTTGGTGATCGTTGCCAGCGACGGCGCACCATCCAGGCCCTTCGCCCATCCCCCGTAGGCATGCATCGTAGGTCGGTGACCCTCACGTTCACACGCGGCCACGAACTGCCTGAGGACTCTCCCTATGTCCTCGTCGGTTAAACGGCGCTCGCGGCGGGGTGTCGTCGCCGGACTACCACCTGCCGCCACCCGGGCAGTACCCCACGACCCGAACCGCACTACCAGCAGCTCGGAGGACGGGGGCCGGCTGGCTCGCCACCGGTCGTAGGCGACCATCGACACTTCCGTCCCCAGCTCAGCAATGGCCTCACGGAGCCGGTCAAGGAGTTCGCCTCGGCCCAGGCGACCTCGATAGTGACGCCCGAGCAACTGATCATGGCGTCGCTCCCACACGGCAAGATCACCCCACACCGATCTGAACCAGTTCGTGGACCTCAGCGTCTCGGGTGCTGTGAGCCCACGCAGGCGGACGTCCTCTTCGGTGATCTGACCGGCGACGAGCTGTTGGACCCTCTGGTAGCTCACACCGAGATGAACACCGATGCGGGATAGCGGCAAGCCGGTTCGGTAGAGGCGCACGGCGCGGCGCCGAGGTTCATCAGCGCTCGCTCGCGGACGGCCATGCTCCGGTCCCGAAGAGATCACGCAGCCATCATCGGTCAGGAAGAGCAGATCGGCCCGTCGCAGCGTTTTGGCCCACAACCTTTTGCCCGGGACAGGACCACTTGGCCAGCTGTGGTCGGAGGGTCCGACAGGAGGGTGCCTTCAGCGCCGGCGGTGCTGTACGCGATGGCGGGTGAAAGTAATTTATGGACCATCACGATCGCAATTTCATGCATCAGCGGTACAGTACGTCTCCCCGGCGGGAAGGGAACCGCGTCCGTGGATGTGGCGGATCTCCTTCTTGATCGTCGCCCAGGCCGGGTGGACCACTCGTAGTAGCTCGACCTCGGGACATTCACGAGCTCGCACAGCCGCTTCACCGGGAACTCACCCGCATGCTCGGAGACGAACCTGCGGCTCAACTGTTCGTCTCCCGAGCGAAATAGACGGCTGCCTTCCGCAGGGTCTCGCGGTCCATCCGCAGGTCCTTGTTCTCCTTGCGCAGCCGCTCGAGCTCGGCCCGCTCATCTGGGTCGAGCGCACCAGGTTCTTCTTCGGCCTCGACCGCATTCACCGACGCGGCCAACGACCTGTCGCTGATGCCAAGCGAGCTACCTCGACCCGAGGCCGGTCCGAGGTGCGGTACAGCTCGACCGCTTCACGTCGGAACTCCTCGGGGTACTTCGCTGGACGACCCATCCGGGTCTCCTTCCCTGGGACAACTCCCAGGACCAGGTGTCCAGAAAACCGGGTCAACTCCACCGAGCTGTTCTCATCCGGCCAGGCCCCCTAGTACCGCTGCTTGATCCAGCCGTTCTCGCACCTAGGGGTGGGTCGCGAACGCAATAGCGGCGTGAGCACGGCACCCAAATATCCACCCCGCGCTTAACCCCACAATTGCGGAGCGAGCGGCTCACCGCCGTGTGCACATCGACTGATATCGCAGCCCTTACCCTGGGACTTCAAGCTGGCCTTCGCGGCAGATTATGGTTGTCATCGACTGTCCGAGCGCATCTCTGTACCTCTCGGCATCACGCGGTGGAATCGGCGCGACGTAGCAGGTGACGGTGTCTCCGAGTTCGAATCCACCGGCGGCACCGAGCCCACGCACCAGCTTGACGACGAGCGCCGGGATAGGCCCCGTCGAGACGGTGTCGTAACGCGAGTCAGCTTCGCGTTCGGCGATGTCGAGCGCGTCATCGATCAGCACGCGACCGTCGAACCACGCACGAATCTCCTGCCCGGCTTTGAGGGCCCGTGCCAGCTCGTCCGTGCCATCCGACTTGCCGGCCACAAAGAGGTACTCGCCGGGTCCGTCGTGGTGAGAGATGCGCAGTTCGGCCGCCGCTCGCACCGCCGGCTGGTAGAGCTCTCCAAGCTCGTCCACCAATCCCATGGCCGCTGTCCACCAGTCATCGGTCGCACCTGCGAAGTATGAACTCGTGTACTCCATGCGCGATCTCCTTTGTCCGATCCCTCTTGCGATGCCGCGCTGAGGAGAATACGTGGTTAAGGGGGCTCGTCTGTCAATGGCCAGTGGGACCTGCCCGTTGGCGGACAGTGGTTCTGCCCGGTGGTGGCCAATAGAGCTGCCCGGGTCATCGGGCGAGGGGCTTCACCCCCTTGCCGGTGGTGGCATGGGTGAGGCGGATCGAGAGTCGCCGGTGGTCATGACGACGTGGGCGTGGTGAAAGAGCCGGTCGACGGTGGCGTTGGCGATGGTTTTGGGCATGAGCTCGTCGAACCCGGCGGGGTGCAGGTTGGATAACAGGGCGATGACGCGCCGTTCGTAGGCGGCGTCGACGACGCGGTAGAGCGCTTCGGCGGTTTCGGTCGTGACGGGCAGCAGGCCGATGTCGTCGATGTAGATGAGGTCGGCGCGCATGATCTTGCGGATGACTCGGTCGGTGGTGTCGTCGGCGCGGTGGCGGCGGAACAGCGCGCCGAACGACTCGAGGGAGAACCATGCGACGTGGGCGCCGGCGTCGACGGCTGCGTGGCCGAGCGCTTCGACGAGGTGGGACCTGCCGGTGCCCGAGGGGCCGCACACGACGAGGTTCTCGTGGTTCCCGATCCACTCGAGCGTCGCCTGGGATCTGGTCCGTGACATCCGGCTGCTCGACGAACGTCTCACCACGATCGCCGAGCGGATGACCGCTGCTCTTGAGGAGCACCAGAGCTCCCTGGTCGAGGTCGATGGCATCGGTCCGGTTCTCGGGGTGCGCATCATCGGCCGTACCGGCCGGCCGTCGCGGTTTCGCAGCGCGGACGCGTTCGCCAGCTATGCCGGCGTGGCCCCGATCGAAGTGACCAGCGGCGAACGCGTTACCCGTCGGCTCTCTCGCAGCGGAGACCGCCAACTCAACTCCGCGCTCCACCTCGTGGCCGTGACCCAGGTGAGGACGCGCACGAGCGTCGGTCGCCCGTTCTTCGACCGCAAGATCGCCGAGGGCAAGACGCGCAACGAGGCAATGCGATGTCTGAAGCGGCGCCTCGCCGCCCACGTGTGGCGACGATGCACGCCGACGAACGCGCTCGACGATCAGGACCGAGAGAACCGGCGATCGCTGCTTGACAGCAACACAGAGGCACCCCGGATTCTTGGGGACTCGTCGCTGCGTTAGTGGCGGTTGTCCCGACGTCCGTCGTGGCGAAGAACCGCGAGGGCAAGTGAGTACGTTGGAGCACATGGGGTTGCGGCGCCAGGATCGGGAGCTTGCAGCTCACAGCCTGCGGCGGATCCTCGACGCTGTCGGTGATCGGCAGCTGTGACCGCCGACACGCCACAGGAGAAGCGGCTGGTGCGGCGGATCGAGGGAGCGCTCGCCGCCCTTGACGCATCGCTCGGGAAGAACGTCAGTCGGGGGCCGTAGTCGGACGGCGCACCGGGTCGTCGTCGATGGGAAGTGGCCCGTCGTCCGACGCGTCGGGCCCTTCCGCTTGCTGGATGTGCCGTTGGATTGCCTCTGAGAGGACCTTGGCGGCCTCCCCGGATGCATCTTCTCCGTGAGATGGACGGACTAGTGCGAGCGGGCGCCTAGCCATGGTCAGCACCTCCCCATGTGTCTGAACGTTGGTGTGTCGGCGGCAGATTCGTCTTGCCTCTAGTGAGAGGCAACGCCGAGGCTCGGAGTTGGTAGTCCTCTAGGTCGGCGTGGTCGTACATCTGGATTACTTCGGGCCGCATCTCGACCATGGAGTAGATCGGTGATCGCGTCGGGCTCGACTGCCGCCTGCCAACGACCATCAAAGCGCACTTGCACGGAGTCGCGGCCGAACATCAGGAGAGTGAAGACCTCATCTTCGTTGTCGACCAGCGCATATGTCGCCGGCATTCGCTGTAGGGCCCCGTCGAGGAGTTCACGGTGAGGGGCAGCGGCCCCGAGTAGGCGAGCAGTGGGCCGTCGCCTTCCTCGATCGAGCGCAGACTCACCAAGCTCGTGGTTCCTCTCACAACGCCATCGAGGCGACCAGCGTTAACCATCGGACTGTCGAGAGGGATGCGTCGCATGAAGTAGCCGTCCGATACAAGGAGCATCGGCGACTCGTCGAGGTAGCTCGGCTCGAACTCGGCGAACTGGAACACCCGGGAGTCCGGGTCCTCCCCAGCTCGCACGATCGTGACGACTGGGTATTCGAACCTCACGGCCTCTCTTTCGGGGCGGCTCATCACGAGGGGGCCCTTCGTTCCTGTTCCTCGTTCCGAAGGCAGATCTTGCGGACCGTTGCTGGGTACCACCGCCTACCGCCTTGGGCTGTGGGAACGCCCCGATCGTTCAGCGCCTCAGCGATCGCTCGATAGCTGAGGCCCTGCGAGCGGAGGCTGAGAATTTCAGCGGTGACCTCGGGCGCGAGGGTCACGGGCCGCCCGAGCTTTACGCCCTCCGAGCGCCTCACGGCCAGAGCGCCCTTTGTGCGCTGGCCGATCAGCTTCCGCTCGAACTGGGCGAAGTTCGCCATGATGTTGATGATCAGGTCGCCAGACTGCGTCGACGTATCGACTCCAATATCAAGAGGCCCTATAAGTCTTTGGATGAAATGTTCGCCCCTTTTGATGAAAGACATACGTCTCATCCGAGAGATCTGAAAGCG
Organism: Rhabdothermincola salaria; assembly: GCF_021246445.1. Lineage (NCBI taxonomy): Bacteria > Bacillati > Actinomycetota > Acidimicrobiia > Acidimicrobiales > Iamiaceae > Rhabdothermincola > Rhabdothermincola salaria. Next base: position 208,777 of record NZ_JAJQXW010000002.1, on the reverse strand, counting down.
CAGCTAGACCTTGAATACTCGTTCCGCCCAGGCTGATGCCTACGACTGATCGGATGTAGACGCCCTGTTTGCGGAGCGATTGCAGGGGCCCCATTAAGGCTCTCGGTCCAGACCGCTTCACCCAGGCCGAGACTATGTCTAGCTCGGCAAAGCTGTCGGTCTCCAGGGAGAGTATGTAGTCCCGCAGATCGAAGCCCGTCGGATACGGCTGATGGACGAATTCGAACCCCGCGGCTGGAGCCTGCCATCTGTGCCCCGACTAGCGGGGGATACTCCACCGGCGGCCAAGGCCGCTGCGCCTTAAACAGGGCCAGGCGAAGGTAGCGGATCGGTGTCGATGGCCCTCGGGGAATGACTTGGACTCGGACACGAACTCACCGGGCTGGTCTTGTACGAGCTTGTCGAGTGCGGTGAGGTGCTCGTCCCAGAGATCGGCCAGGCCGTCGGGTGGTCGGGTCGGGCACCTGAATACCTGACCCCGGAGGGGATTCACGTGCGAAGGGCCTGCACCTACTTCGGAAAATTGTGGCGCGTATGGCCCCTGCTGTTGGACGCCGGCCACCTCGTCGGGCGGCGGCCGGCGAAACTCGATCGCTTTGGCGGAGATGAGCACGGGCTCACGCGGCCGCCTCCGTGCCGACCTCGACGCTGTCGACGAGCCGATCGAGCGCTAGTCGCCAAGCGGGATATGCGGGTTCGAGACTCTCGAGCGTTCGCTCATTCTCATCGTGAGCGACGACCCATCCCGACTCCGCCAGGGCGTTGTAGAACGCAACGCCGCCGGGCCACTTCAGCCGGTAGAAACTGAGGTCGACCGCTCCCATCCAGGAGACGAATGCGCCGTCGATGCCATCTGCGAGCACCGGTGCCTGGATCTCCATCTGGTCGACCAATCGCCGGTCGCTGCGCCCATCGACGATGACCTCGACGTTGCTTGCGGCAACGTCCCCGGCCAGGCAGCCCGTAGCGTGGGCGACGGCTCTTCTTGCTTCGATCTCGAAGTGCGGCGCGCAGGCCGCCTCCCAGAGGCGCGCGCCGATTTCCACGGCGTTGATCGGCTCGATCGTCGAGGGGCGCTTGTTGGTGAGGACCGCTGCGGACTCGAGGTGCGGTGCGGTCATTTGCCAGCACGGACTGCAGACTGCGCTCCGAACAACGTCCCGAAGCCGTTGGTAGAGGGGACTGGTGACGGTTGGGATGCTCGTCCACACGTCGGTAATACTTGCGGCGACCACCGGCTCGAACTGCTGGGCGTCGAATCGTTCTACGACGAGGGCCTGGTGCTCGTCGTCGAGCCTGTCGAGGTAGCCATCGATTTCGTTGTGGCCCCACAGGAGCTCCCAGAGCCGTAGTCGCTCCTCGATCAGGTCGGGGCCGTGATCCTCGTCCTTGGTGGCGATCCACCAGCAGACCCAGTTAAGGATGATGAGGTTGGGAACGACGATGCCGGGACCAGCGCCGTCTCGGAACCCGGGTTGTTCGAGCACAGTGAGGTTCCTGCGGACGAAGTTCCGAACGAGACGACGGTTTCTGGCCGCTGGGGACTGTCGCCTGACTTCCACCTGGTCCTCGTCGCCGTCATCCTCCTCGTCGGGGTCTGCGCCCTCGACTCCGGAGGCGACGTCGTGTGCTCCCTCTTCGTCGTCTGCGTCAGTCGGCTCTCGGTCATCCGAGTCGCCGACTTCTGCATCCTCTTCGTCGAGGAGCTTGCGAACGAGCTGTGACAACGCAGCGAGGTAATCGGCGAGGGCTGTTCCCGGAATCCCGAAGCCGGCAAGCCCTCCGTAGGCCTGGTATCGGGGATGGCGCTTGACGGCGGACCAGTCGATGTTCTCCCAGGCGATTGGCTCAGCCTGGTCTGCGTCTGACGATGGACGCCTGTCCTTCCCCCATCGGGCGACATTGTCTCCAACGAGGATCTCCTCCAATGCGGCCAAGGCTCGATCGAGATCGGGATCGTCGAGTTCGAGCAGCGCTGCGTGGCGTAGTCGGTCGGTGTCGACGCGGCGGTGGTCCTGCTCTCGAAGCCGGTCTACCTGGTATGGCACGGCGTGGGTCGGGGCGCCGTCGCCGATCCGCACGGTGACAACAGCGACGCTATTGATGGCTGCGATGTCCTCCTCCTCGAACAGGCGAGCGGTGAAGGCCCACCGGTCACCGCCTGTTGGCGAGACGGAGAGGTCGACCGATGCTGACCGCCCGTTGATCTCTACGACTACGTCCTCAGCGGCTACACATGGCGTCGCCATCGTCCAGGTGAGCGTGTCCCTGTCGAAGATGAGGTTGTGGACGGTTGGAGTGGCGCCTTCTTCTTGGCTGTTGTCTTCGGTGTCGTCGCGGATTTCGAGGTCGAGGTCGCCGGGATCGAGTGGGCCGCTCACGGTGACCACGTCGGCGGCGAGCAGGTGGTCGAAAGCCGATGGTGGCCCGGTGAGCAGTGATGCGATCTCGGTGTTGGCGCCTGGTTGATCGATCCAGAGAGCGACCTGGGAGCAGTTCGCCGAGCCGACGAGGCAGATGGACCGCGTCGCGGTCTTGGCCAGAAAGATCTTGGCGTGGAGGTAGGTGAGTTCGTGGTCTCCCTCGGCCGTGATGCTGTGCACTGAGCCTGACCTTCTGTCCATGACTCGTCGTAGCTGTGTCGGGTCGACCGAGCAGCGCCCGGGTTGTACGAGCACCCGCAGGCGTGAAGGGTGGAGCTCCGAGACCAGACGTTCGAGGGCGGAACAACGTTCGTCGTGGAAGGGAGCGACGACTGTGAGCTCTTCGACCGGTTCGCCAGCGATCGCTTCGACGAACTGCGTTCCGATAGGAACGTCGAGGTTGTGTCGAACCGGGCCAGCCGGGTTCGGCGGCGCATGCCACCAGTCGTAAGCGGACCAATACACCCCAACGCGATCGGCGATTACGCGATCGACTAGGGCCCGCTCGACGAGCGCATCCGTGAGTGAGCGGACCGCCGTGAACGCATCCAAGTCATCAGGCTGGTCTGGGGTCCACCGGTAGGGGACGAAGCACTCGCCTGCGCCTGCGTAGCCCTGGAGACTGAGGTTCCCCGAGCCGACGAGTAGGAGGCCGGCTTCGGGTCCTGCGAGAAGGATCGCCTTGGCGTGTGCGGCGTGGCGCAGGCGGATCGGTCCGGCCACCCAGGAGCGATTGAGGTGCCGAAGGGCTCCCGCGGTGGCCAGACCGCTCAGATGGTGGTCGAGCTGAGTTCCATCAGCGAGCACGATCTGGTTTCGGAAGCTACCGAAGTGTCGCCGAAGGACGCGCTCGTAGAACTCGAGGTCGGCCCCGAACGTCAGGATCAGCGCTTGTTCGTACGGGCCGGGAGCGAAGAGCTCCGGAATGCCGAGTCGGGGCGACGGGGAAGCAGCCGAGCGCCGTGCCATCTGGCTACACGTTCTCGCTCGGGAAAGCGGGCAGGTCTCCGTTGGTCACGAACCGGCGACCTGTTCGGGTGAGGCCGTGGTTCGACTCCTTCAGAGGCCGAGTCCAGCCGAGCTCGGCGGCGCAGGTCGATAGCGCCCTGAATCGGGAGTCATTCATCTCGACGGCCACGGGCTCATCGACGAACTGCACCCGCCCGGCGTCGAGCCGTAGGCGGAACGTGTCGTCGGGGAGCTTTCCGAGAGCGACCCGATGGTGCTGGCGGATCACGTAGTGCTCGAGAATCCACCGAGACGCCTCGCCGATCGTTGCACCGTCTCGGTCGAGCCGGCGCAGATCTTCAACGAGCTTGACGACGCTCAGCCGGCGCACACCGCCAGCGGTGACGAGCGGCCAGTCAGGCGCGTAGCGCAACGCGTGCTCCCTCGGCCAGAGTCTTAGGGCGCAGGACGTCATTAGCACGACGATTCCGGCGGTGATGTCGTCTCCGACGAGGTCGAGGTCCCAGATGTGGTCGAGCACGCGGTCTTCGGAGCCGGGCGCGGTGAGCGCCCAAGGCTCGTCGAGGTCGTGGGAGATCTCGCCGATCGTGTTCACCCAATTGATGAGCGCTCCTAGGTCGCTTGATGTGTTCAGCTCAGGGTCGTCGACGCCCAGGGCCGTCGCAAGCGCACCGAAGTCGGCGCAATCGACGCTGGCGAGGATGTCGCCGAGCGGGATCGAGGTTCGATCGCCGCCAGCGTCAAGCCCGCGACGGCAGATGAGCCGGAGCCAACGGTTGCAGGCCCACCCTTGGAACTCGCGGAGCTGATAGAGCCGCCAACGCCGCAGTGTGGTGATCAGCTCATCGTTTCCGGGTGCGTATGTACGCCCGTGATCGTCGTTCCAGTAGTAGATCAGCTGACGGAAGTCCCACCCCTCGACAGGGTCCGGTGCAGTTTCCGCAGACATGTCGCAGACGAGGCGCAGCGAGCTGCGTCGACGGGTTGCTTCGTCGATCTTTCCTCCATGGAGGAAGGCACCTTGTACGTGGGGATGGTCGGGCCCGTCGACCAAGCGACAGAGGCAGATCTTCTCCGAGTACTCCGCAACGACATCTGCCGGCACTGGTTCATCGGCGGTATCGAAGTACTGCTGGTAGTACGCCGTCGGTTCCACCCACGCCCGCAGCGCTTGGGCGACGGCTCGGCCGGCGTCGTTGGGCGCATCACAGTGGAACTGCGCGGTGTCACGGTCGAGGATCGTGAGCCCGACCTGGGAGATCGCACTCGCGTAGATCGGATAGCCGCCGCGCGCGTTCTTCAGGTACGGCGCCGTCGGGTCGAACTCTGACGCCGCGTCTACGACCTCGGCGCCGACTCGACGCTTGCCAGCCACCTCTGGGATGTCGAGGCTGTGCTGCGGGCATGAAAGCACCGCGGCGACGAAGATCCGCTCGCGCGGTTTGAGGAAGCGCCCCCAAGCGGCGTGAGTTCTGGGCAGCTCCCGATCCCAGAACTCCGTCAGTAGCCAGCAGTACACGGACCAGTACCGAGGATGCACCGTCAACACGTTGATCCCGGGGGACAGAGCAGGCAGTATCCGATCCTGAGAGACCGATGCGAGCCCGAGATGGTCCATGCCGGTGCTCGGCTGGTACATGGGCAAGGTCCACGCTGGCTGTCCCCACCGGCGCGTCGACTTAGTTGCCATGACCTCTGCCTGCGGTCCGCAGGTTCGCGGCGATGTCATAGTGCCGAGGGGGCTGTGTCTCACCGCTGCTGCAGTCGAGCACCTCGATCAGGTCGGGGCGGATGCGCAACATGGAAAGCTGCCCGTACCCGATATCGACCGAGGCTTCGGTGTCGATGTCTGGGACTGTCACGCTCGCCTCTGGCGGCCATGCGTCGTCCAGGCCTCGCCCGGCTGCAGGAACGACGAGCCGTCCCTCCTTGCGGAGCTGACGGAGCAGCTGGGGGTGTCGGCGGTCGTTCTCGTCGGTCCCTCCGGCGGTGTTCGAGTCAGCCACCGTCGGCACACTCAGAGCTTGTCGCCGAGCGGCAATTCACCGAGTTGTTCGATGAGGCCAGCGGGCCCGTTGGGAGTGATCGCCATCCAGCACAGCAGGTGGATGTCGTCTTCGTTGACCGGCGGGAGAGGCTGCGGTCGGGTGCTGGGGGTGAAGCCCAGTTGATCGGCAAGCTCAGCGAGTGCGGCAACCTGGTCCTTGGGACTTCCTTCGTTCAACACCTTGCGCACCGGGCGAAGAAGTCGTTCCGGGTAGGGCGCCCGAAGCCGCTCGACGAGTGCGTCAGCTTCTTCGACGGTGAGAACACCTTCGTAGTCGTCCTCAACGACGGCAATGGCTCGGTCCATGACCGCCGGGATCTTGGGGTCAAGGTTCTTGGTGTCGGTGGCGAACTCCCAAGATTCGAGAATGTGGTCCCGGGCGGTATCCCACGCCTTGAACGTTGCTTCGTACATCTCAGGGCTAAGCGTACGGGTCGTGTTTGCCTCGTCGTCAGGACGTGCTTCGAGCAAGGACCGCAGCTGATTGCCGTCCACGACGTACCCGTCGGGTCCGAGCGTGACGTACGCGAATCGGGCCTCGGGGTGGTCGCCGACCTGAGCGCAGAACACCCACGCTGGCTGGGTGCCGGCTCGAACGAAGCCTGAGCCCGCCCCCCAGGGCAGGTCGTGCAGCCGTTCCTTGGTGCCCGGTCGTTCAAGTTCACGACGGAGGAACTGGCGGAACTCTTCACCGAGGACTGTGCCGCCGCCGGTAGTGAACAGGCTGTTGTCGCCGGCGCGGAGCTTGTCGAGAACGTCCTTAGTGTCGTCCGTGTAGGAGACGTCTACGTCGTCGTACCCAGGTAGGGGCGCTGTGCCGCCGAAGGTGACCATCGCCTGGCGGAGCTTGCGGTGAAGACGGGCCTCGAGCTCCAGCAGCTTGTCCAGTTGTTTGTCCGGGTACACGCAGCGGAGAAACACCTCCTCGTGCAGGCTGCCCAGGCGGTCGATGCGGCCGTGACGTTGCACGAGGCGCATCGGGTTCCACGGCAGGTCGTAGTTGATGATGTGGCGCGCCTGTTGGAGGTTCACGCCTTCGGCGAGGACATCGGTCGCGATGACGATGTCGAAGAGGTCATTGTCGGCGCCGGCAGGCGGGTCGGTGGTCTTCGGCGCGAAGCCGAACATCGCCTTGCTCGAGTCGGCATCGTTGCCGTACACGGCCACGATGCGGTCCTTGTAGGCAGCGAGGCGGGGGTCTGACTGGGTGGCGATGACGAGGTGGTCATGCACCCACTTCACGGTGTCGGCGAAGTAGCTGAAGATCAGAACCTTGCGCTGGTCGCGCTCCTGGTCTTCGCCGACACTCTCCTTGGCGGCTTGGGCGGCGATGATCGCGAGTTCCTCAACGATGGCGTCGAGTTTCGGATCGTCCTTGGCGGCGACCTTCTCGGCTTCTGCGGCGAAGCTGCGGAGCAGGTCGCGGTCTCGCTCGAGATCTCGTTTGAGGGCCTCGGCGTCGTAGTTCTCGGCGGGTTCGAGTTCGAAGCCATCCTTGTCGGTAATGAGCTCCTCGAAAGCCTCGATGTCATCGGCGTCGGTCTTCATCCACTCGGTGAGAGCGCGCCCGGTGGGCACCTTGCCGGCGAGGAGGAGCTCGATCATGCCGTCGTGGCTGTCGGCCATCTTGCGCGCCGTCTTGGCGAACGCGAGCGCCGAGGACTCGAAGCGCTTGAGCAACGCTGATCGGAGCAAACCACCGAGCTGGATCTCGAACTGCTCACCCTTGCGAAACTTGATGTTCTCGAGCCTGTAAAGCGACGGCATGTAGCGAGCCATCGCCAAGACTCCGTCAGGGCAGGGCGCCCCGTAGGTGTACGCCTCGATGGCCTTCGCGAAGCGTTCGAGCAGCCCGGGGTAGGCCTCCTCCAGGTCGTAGTCGACCTGGATAGGGCGTGGGGTTGGGAAGTTGACGGTCTGCCACTGGCCGTTGATGATCAGCCTGTCGTTCGGGTGGTACTTCCGCACAAACGACCGGGTGCGGCGGACGACTGAGTAGTCGAGGATCTCGAATAGGTCGTCGGCGGAGAGTTCCTCAGGGTCCTTGGCCATCGCATCGTCGAAACGAGCCTTCATCGAGGTGATGCCCCGGTCTGCGAAAGCCGCGTCATCGAGGACGAAGAACCGGAGCAGGTGGTACACGTCCATCAGACTGTTGTTCACCGGCGTCGCCGTCAGCAGGACAATCTTCTTGCGCGGAGTACCGGCGAGCAGCCTTCGGAGTGCCTCTGAGCGCTGGGCGGCAGGGTTCCGGAGGTTGTGTGCCTCGTCGACGACAACGAGTGAGTAGTCGTCGACATCGAGCTTGAGGTGGGCCTGGAGGCGGGCGCGTTCATCCTCGGTGTGCAGAGCAGATTCGCTGGCAAGTTGCTCGTACGACAGCACCTCGACGTTCAGGTTGTTCTCGAACAAGAACCGCTTCCACGGCCCGTCGCGCAGCACCGCAGGGGCGATGACCAGGGCACGCTGGCGGTTGTCACGAACGAACCGCATCAAGATCTCACCCGCAACGAACGTCTTCCCGAGGCCGACGTCATCGGCCACGATCACGCCGTGGCGTTCCTCGAGATAGCGCATCGCCCGTACGACACCCGCGACCTGGAACGGGGCAAGCATCAGCTCGGAAGCCCGGCGGCGCTCTTCTTCTGCCAGGTCAGCGCCGTACACGGCGTAGAGCATTCGCAGGTAGATCGTCCAGGGGTGGTGTTCGAGGAAGCGGGCCTCGTAGATGCGCGCCAGGTCGTAGTCCTCGGCCGCGTCCCACATCTCATCGAACCAGTTGGTGACCAGTTCGACGGCGTCGTCGTAGCGGCCAAGGTTGAGCTCGGCGTTCGTCGACAGCCCGGCGTACGTGAAGTTGGACGACCCCACCATCGCCATGTCCTTGCCTGTGGGGATGATGAACGCCTTGCCGTGCAGGAAACGGTCGGTGAGCCGGCGCACCTCAACATGGTCGGATTTCAACCACTTGACGAGTCGCTTGGCGTTGGCGTCGGCGTCGATGCTGAAGCCGAGCAGATTGCGCTCCTCAATGATCCACCCCTCGGCTTCCGACAGGGCGTCGGCGAGTCGAAGACGCTCCGCCCTGGCACGATTGGACGGCTCTGCAAGAGACCGGACCCGACGCTCCGGCAGCTCAGGCTCTACGCCGAGGAGGAGCCGCACCTTCGCTGCGTTGTCGAGCTGGTCAGCGAGGAGTGAGTAGCCACCGGGGTTGAAGTAGGCGGTCGAAATGCGCACCTCTGGTGCGTTGACCATCTCCGATTCCCAGTAGGCGAGCCGAGCGTTGATCGCCTCTGCAACGCCCTCCCCGGGACGATTCGTCGCGATGACGGGTTTCGGGTCGGTGGTCATGCCAGGTCCTCCAACAACTGTGACCTCAGATCCTCAGGGCAGCCAGTGTCGCTGAAGTCCTCAAGGACTGATGCGAGATCTGTGGTCGAGAGCCCGAAGCCAAGGAGAACCTCCTTCTCGATCGCAACAACGAGTTCGTCCCTGTCAGTGATGCGAATTACACCCTCGAGTTTGCGACCCCCCGCGAGCGTCTTGGTTCCACCCATGCTCAGCAATGCGGCGACCCACCTCGCCACTCTCTCAATCGACTCTTCGTCCCACTCGGGCAGCGGGAGGTTCTCAATGGTCTGCTTCGTCACGTGCCGGTCGACGAAGCGCCGCGCCCACCAGTCACAGGTGTAGCTGTTCATCAGCCCGAGAAGCGCAAGGATGTGCGACGTCGAGGTTGACGGATCGACCATCACTCCATGGACGTAACCCTTGGAGAACAGGAAGCCTTCGTCCGGAAGGGCAGTGGCAAGTACTGTGCGGCTGTTGTCGTTCATGCTCGGGTAGCGGTAGATGATCACTGGATGATCCGCTCCAACGTGAACGCGACCTCGCTTGTCCACCACGACACCTAGATGCAGCGGGGCGAGTTCTGCGGGGCTGACGATGAAGCGCCGGAACTCATCCTCCATGGCGATGCGGTACTGATCGACATGACGCGTCATCAGGACTCGCCAACTCGCCTTTGAGCCGGCATCGGTGATGAAGGCTCGGTGTGGGCCGGACCCGCTGAAGTCCCACCGGGAGGAGTCAGCACGACCGGTGATCCAGCCGCTCGGCTCCCCGAGCCTGCGGGCCTTGCGAAGCTGATCGAAAATGGGCCGGTCCTCTCCGCTGGAGAACCATGGAATAACGCTCTTGTCCGTGAGCGACTCAATCTCGTCCCGGCCGACGCTGATTCCCGGCGTCGCACCGGCGTTTCGCAGTGACTCTTCGCTAGTGATGGACGGCCAGATGAGCACCTCGCCGCTGCCCGGGGTGCGGGAGCAAAGGACCATCATGAGTCGCTGATCGACGTCGTCGAAAAGGAACCCTCGCTTGTTTCGAGCCTGAAGTAGCGAAAGTTCCGCGCCATCCATCATTGCCCGCCTCAGGTCAGTCCACCCTGCGAGAACCAACGATGTCCGCGGCAGCACGTATCCGAGGCTTCCGTGTTGCCCGAGGAGCCGCAGCGCCCGCTCAACGAACAACTTGGCGTAATCGTGGTGTCCATGCTGCCCCCGACCTTGCCAGAGGAAGGCGTTGTCGATGAGTCCTTGCAGTTGCTCTCGGGACTCGCGTTCGCGCACTTCCGCCATGGCCTCGGCGGGTCGCTCAGAGCGGAGACGTTCCATCATCCGCTTCTGCTGCGGCTCCGAGAGGGACCTGAGCCCAGGAGCTCGAACTACCCAGAACTGCTGCGGCTCAAACCGAACCTTGTCCCACGGCGGGTTGCCCAAGATGCAGTCGAAGCCTGGACGCTCACGGAGGAACACCTCGGGGAAGGCCGTCGGGTAGTGAAGCGGGTTGAGCTCAGACAGAGCATCGGCAACTGCGACATCAGCGTGCAGTTGTGCGACGGAGTCCTGGTCCGTGCTGAAAAGGCTGATGCCAGCAAGATCGGCTCGGTTCAACACAAGGAGGTCGAACAGGCGCTCGGCGTCCGCGATCGCGTTCTTGGCCTCCTCGTGTGCCGAGCGTGCTGCCTTCACATCGGCAACCGTCGCATCAGTGACAGTACCGAGCCGTTCGAGGGCGGGGCGGGCCTTGCCGATCATGTCCTCGAGCGACGCGGCGACGAACGAGTTCTGGTCGACGGCACCCGCAGCTTCGTCGAGTGTCCCGATGCCGGTGAGGGAGTTGCCCGCGACGAGGTTGTGGTCGAGGAACGACAACGGAAGGCCCGGCACGAAGGTGTGAATCCAGATCGCGAGCCGCGCTAGCTCGACCGACACCAGGTTTAGGTCGACGCCGTAGACGCAGCGTCGGGCGATCTGACGACGCAGCAGCGCTGCATTCTCGATAAGCGCATCGTCCGCGCAGTGGCGGAGCTCGTTGAGCGCGGCCTCACGCAGTGTCTCGAGTTCCCGGGTCACCCCAGGGATGGGGTGCTCATCCAAGAACTCGGAGAACCGCGCCTCGAGCCGGTCAACCGCGGCCACCAGGAAGTGCCCTGAGCCCATCGAGATGTCGACGCAGCGGAAGTCGAAGAACCGGCGTGCTGCCGCTGCGTCGTCGCCCCGGTCGAGGTCTGCGACGACACGGCCGAAATGATCGGCGATGGCGGGTTCGAGCGCGTGGTCGAGCAGGTGCTCGACAGCGAACGGTTTAGTGAAGTACGAGCCGCTCGACTTTCGGGCGCCTGAGGCATTGTGAAAGTAGACCTCGCCTGCTGCAACGACGACTTTGTCCTTCTTCCGGGAGGGAAGGTAGAGGCCCTTCTTGTCGGTGGTGAGGTCAGTTTCGGCGACGGCGAGCTCGCTTTCGAGCAGCCCCTCGTAGATGGAGCCGAACTCCCGCACCGACAGCGACCGGAAGTCAACCGGCCCCTCAACACCGTCCGGGTCGATGTCGACGAGCAGGCGTGCCAGCGCTGGGCCGAAATCAAGGTCGCTGAGTTCGAGCTTGTCGAGTGCCGCACCGGTGGCGCCGGCGGTTGAGAAGAGGCCACCGTTGTAGGCCGGGATGCCCCAGTCGGTCTTGCCCTTGTCGACGGCTCGCCACAGGTTGACGACGCGTCTCCAGAACACTGCGGAGTCGGGCGAGAACTCCTGCTCGCCCTGGACGTAGGGGATGAGTTCCCGGGCAATCGTCTTCAGCGAGGCGTTCGTGTACGGGATGTTGCGTTCGTACGGGAGAAGGCCCTTGTCCTCGGCGTATGCGACGAACAGCATCCGGAACAGGACCACCATGGTGCGGTGGTAGGCCTCGGTGAGCCAACCGTCTTCAGTGTCTTCGGCGAGCTGACGGCCGAGTGCGGTCGCGAGGTCTGGGACGACCTCGTTGTAGACACGCTCCCGGAGTCGGGACCCGAGATCATTTGCGAACCGCTCCGATGCGGCGAGGATCTCGTCGACGGTGCCCCCGTCAGTGAGCGCCTCAGAGCTGAACAGCAGCCATAGAAAGGCCGAGCGGTCCTCGGGCAGCATGTCGAGGTTGATTTCGACGTAGGTGGTGGTGCGACCTCGCCGACCCACGCCGAGGTCAGGGCTCACCGGATGCAGACGAATGCTGCGCTTACGGGTGAGCACAACCCACCGAACCCGATGCCGGCGTGCGACGGCGAGTGCATGGGTGACAGGGGAGATGGCCCCGTACTGGGCGCTCGGCTCGTCGAATGAGCCCGCACCCTCGAGGAACAGCGCCGAGGCAGTCGGGGCGCCATCGATGGTGAGCAACACCGCATTGGGCTCACTCGACTCGTCGATGTGAAAGCCGAGTGCCTTTACGAGGTCACGGCCGGCGGTGTCGCGGGCCTTCGTGGCCTTCTCGGACGCGGGCGGCCAGTCGGGGCGTTCTGGCACGTAGTTGAGCAGCGCGTGCCGGGCGAAGAGTCCGTCGTTCTTGAGGCCAGGCATCTCGGTGGCGCGCTCGTCCATCCATCGCGCCACCAGACGATTCGCTGAGTGCGGCGTCTCTTCGCTGAGGATGATCTGACAAAACTTCCGGGCCTCGACGACGGGCACCTTCTGCACGACCAGCGGACGAGGACGCGCACCCTTGGGTGCGTTAGCCGGCAACTTCCGGCGGCCACCCACCAGGTCGACCACCTCGGAGCCCTTGGAGACGTAGCGGACCGCAAGCACCAGAACCAGTGTCTGCGCCATCGACTGCCAGAGCCTCTCCAGGTCGCCCCGGGCTGGAGGGCGCTCAGCATCGACGACGCGCACGACGATGTCGCGGCCCTTGTTTGGATCAACACCCAGGTAGAACTCCACAGGCTTGAGATAGGCGGGGGACCCGTCGGGAAGATCCTTCCACCGGCGAGGATCGACGTCCTCCAAGAACTCACTCATTCATGCCCACCTTCAACGTCACCTCGACAAGTCCCCGCCCAAAGATCCGCCGCGAAGGCTTTCGGTCGGGGACATCCTGACAGATGGGTGAGACGACTGATCGAGGACGTGGGCCGTCGCCTTTGCGTTCCGGGAGCAGAGTCAGACGGCGAGCAGGATGTGGTGGCGAGTCTGGTTGCGCTCGTCGGGAGTGATCAGACCCGTCTTTGCTAGCGACTCGACGACCTCCAGCCGCCGGGCGATTTCGGTGACCGTGCCGTCGAAGACGGCCGCCGGTGCCAGGTCGATGTCTGACACCTCAGTGCCGGGATTCATGGGGCGCACGGCGTCGACATCGACTGACGGCACGAAGCGGTACCCGTCGTCGACGATGGGCTTCTCATCGTTCGGCGGTGCTGACCGATCCGTATTGGCCGCGTCCGGGTCCGCCTCGTCGGCCACCTGGTCGGCGGCCACCACCGCAACGAGGCGTTGGGCACGCCTCCTGGGCCGGCGCCGCCCCGGCTGGCACGGAGTGGGTGCCGCCTCGGTCTCGTTCTCGCTTTGGGCGAGGGCCCGCAACTGCTCGAGCGCCGCCTTTTCGATCTGGCGGATGCGTTCACGGGTGAGGCCCATCGACCGCCCGATCGCATCGAGTGTCTCCGCCTCACCAGTGTCGAGACCGAAGCGGCGCCGCAGGATCGTCTGCTCTCGTTCGTTCAACCTCGCCAAGAACCAGTCGGCAGCGGCCCGGTCATCGACGGCGATGGTCGGATCGATCTGCAGATGCTCGCCGGTCTCAAGGGTTCGGAGGTACCCGTCGTCGACATCGGGCAGATGCACCGGCACCGGCCGGCAGGCCAAGGCCCGCAACTGACGGCAGGCTTCCAGATCGATGCCGAGCCGCTCGGCGAGCTCGGGGTCGGTGGGCGCCCGATGGAAGAACCGTTCGAACGCCCGCTCCTCGGCGATGGCGTTGCGAACTGAATCGGCGCGATGGACTGGGAGTCGGATGAGGCGGGCCGTGTTGTCGATCGCCCGGTTGATGGACTGGCGGATCCAGGGCATCGCATAGGTGGAGAACCGGAAGCCCCGGCTGGGGTCAAAGGCCTCGACGGCCTTGCGGAGCCCGAAGTAGCCCTCCTGGAACAGGTCGTCGATCTCGAGGGTGTTACCGGCTCGGCTGCGGTACTTCGCAGCGGTGGAGTGGACCAGCCGCACGTTGTGCAGGACCAGTTGGTCTCGAGCCCGTTCCCCGCGGGCGACGACCGCCCGGAGCTGGCGCCGGTCACCCGGGTTGAGGACGTCCCCGCCAGCGTTGAGCGCCTCCCTGGCTTGCACGCCCTCGCGAACCCCGACGGCCAGCTGGCGCTCCTGCCTGGCGCTGAGCAGATCGATTGGGCACATTTTGAGAACCCGCTTGGTCCCCCCGCCGCTCCAGCCCGGCTCGTCGGGCTCCTCGCCAGGGGTGACGGCGACGCCGGTGTGGCGCAGAGCCCGGACCAGCCCGGGGACGTCGGTGGTCGCCAAACCGACCTCGTCGGCGATGTCGTCGACCATGTGGCGGTCGAGCCCCTCTGTTCCGCACCAGTCAAGGCAGAGCACAACGGCCCGGCTGAACCGATCGGTTTCGGTAGGAGCGCCGGCATCGTCGGTGTTGTCGCGCCATGCGGTGCGCGTGGGGTCGAATGCCGTCTCGGTGGCAGGTCTCATGTCCATGTGAACCAGAACGTCACCGGCTTGACATCGTGTGCGCGCCCGCGTGGCTCACCCGTGGGGTCTGTCAAGGGTTGAGTTCGGGAAACCCACCACAGGCCGACGGGTCAGTGCACCCGTGACCCAGGGTCACGGGTGCGACGACCCGACCGGCGTCTCGCAGGGCTGAGTCGTCATCGGCGACGAGCACGATGAGGTCGTCAACGGTGTCGAGGTCGCTTGCCGCCGAGCCCAGGCTGTAGGTGCGGTCTCGGTACTGCGAGAAGATCTCGGCTGGGCCATGGTGAGGTCAACGCAGCGAAATGGCTATCGACGCGCGCGCTTAGTTGCTGACGCAGCGGTAGAGGGGGATCACACGGGTGAGGAAGTAGGCCAACGCCGGGACGTCCCCGGGCTCGTCGGGGTCGTAGACCACGCAGCTCTCGCCTCGCGTCCTCCCCGTGTCGCCGATGGCGACCGCCTGGGAGTCGACCGCCTTCGCTCCGGCGGACATCAAGACAGCGGCGACATCGCAACCGGCACCTGCGTCCAGTTCGGAGAGTGACGCCTTGAACACATTGGACCAATCCGGGCCCCTGTCGGGGGTGAGTCGGGCCTGACGGAGCCTCAGGTACACAGCGTTCGGATCGGGGCCTTCCTGTTCACTTGCTCGCAACCCTTGAGCAAGCCGGGTCAATCGACTCGGGACGTGAAGTGTGTCGAGTCCCTGGATCCAGGCTTCGCCGGCATCGTCGGAGCAGGCGTACGCGAAGTCGACGTAGCCGCCGTCGGGGAGCACTGCTCGGTAGACGCTTGCGACCGCCTCCTCGAAGGGACTCGCACCGGCGGTCTGCCCCGGCCCGATGAGCCGCTCACCGACACGGTGCAACTCCACCCCCTCGATGGCCAGGACCAGGTCGACAGGCCGGGCGGCGGCGTCACGGGCTGTCTCGAGGCGATCTCGTAGGCGATCCCAGTCCGCAGGGCACAGGTCGAGAGCCGCGTCGAAGTCCTTGTCCCGCCACAATCGGTCGATTCGGCTGAGCAGCTCGGCTGCGCCGGGTTCGACTTCGATGCCCAGCCCGCCGCCGACGCCGGCGGCCACGAGCGCCTCGCTGAACTCGCTGGCGGTGCGAAAGCGTTGGTGCTGACGGGGGGCGCAAGCCTGGCGGATCACGCTGGCGATCTCGGGAGGCAGGGACTCGTCGACGGCCAGCACACGCCGTCCGGCGCCATCGGTTCGGAACGGCTGCTTGCCGGTGAGCAACTCGTGGAGCATCACCCCCACGGCGTAGAGGTCAGCATCGACCGCCACCTCACCGGCGGGGAGGTCTTCGGGCCGGTAGGGGGAGGCGACCACGCCGACGAGGGCACCGGGCCGGGCGGCCAGATCGAAGTCGAACAGGATCGGACGCCGGCCGCCGACGAGGCGCACGTTCTCGGGGCGAATGTCGTTGTGGACCACGCCCTTCTCGCTTGAGTCGCGCAGGGACCGGAACGTGGCCATGTCGGTCTCGCTGCGCTCGAGAGAGGTGAGCTGGCGACGGGCGTTGGGGTCGGGGTGCATCACGTCGAGAGCGCCGAGCAGCTCGAGCACCGTGCTGAGGACCCGGTCGGTGGAGCGGACCAGGCCGGCGTCGATCGCCTCGCGGAGGCTTGGTCCATCGAGATAGGTGGTGACGAGGTAGGGGCCCTCGGCGGCGACGCCGGCGCCGATGGCGCGCACGATGCACTCATGGTTGAGGCCCCGCAGGACTCGGTACTCGTTCCAGGTCTCGGGGTCCTCCTCATCGAAGCCTTCGAGGAGCTTGACCACGACGTCGCCGCCCTCGTCCCGTGCGAGGAAGGTGTGGGCCGGTTCGTCGGTGAGCGGCCCGGCGAGGGTGTAGAGGTCCCACACCGAAGGCAGGACCTCCGCCGGGCCGGCCGGCGCCGGCGCCGCCCCGACCAGTGCCTCTCGGGCCTGGGCGCAGGAAAGCGTGCCGGCGCGTAGCTCGGCAGCGAGATCGGCCAAGGACTTCGTTGTCGAGGCCTCGGCCAACTGGTCGAACAGGTCGGCGAGGGCCCCCCCGTCGGCCATGACGACGCCGGGGTCGTCGCTGATCGCGTGACCCAACCGCAGGGCGCCGTGCCCGTCGGCGAGCACCTGGGCCGTCGCTGATGACACGGAGCCGTGGCCCATGCCCTTGGCGTGGACGTGGGCCAACGCATCGGCGATGTCAGCGGCGAGGCGCTCGGCCTCCTCAGCGTCGAGTACGTCGTCGGCGGCGGCGAGATGGAGGCTGAGCGGCGTCGCGTCCGGTGCCGGCCAGATCGTGACGACCGAACCGTCGTCGAGGTCGAAACACGCCAACGGCCCAATCACACCAGCGTGCGGACCGATCTGTTGAGCGGCTCTGAAGACGTCGGCCTCCCCGGCACGCCAACCCTCGGCAACAGCACCGACCATCCCGGCCGGCAACTCGGCACGTTCGAGGGTGAACTGCTGGCCGGTCAACTCAAGAGTGGCGATCCACATCGAGTACCCGGGCTCGGCGAAGAGGCACTCGTCGAGGCGGTAACCGGGCACGACGAGCTGAGCGCCTCCGGCGGCCCGACCTGCGCCGATGATGGCCTCGACAACCTCGTCGACCCGGCCGGCGAGGCGGCCGCGACGCTGTGGTGCGATCAAGGGGGAAGGTGGCGCCAGGAGCTCGACGGCGCGGTTCAACAGCACGACCCGGTTGATCATGAGCAGGTCCACATCGAGAACTTCCGGTTCCCGAGCCAACACGACAAGCGGTTCGACCCACCCGTCCTGTCTGAACCCGGGGACCTTGTCGTTCAGCTTGGTACGAAGACGCTTGGCCTTGTGGTTGGTCAGGTGCCACGGATGCGTGCGGGTCTTGCCGCCCACGAAGAATGCGTTCTCCTCGACCACCACCGGTGGGAACAGATACTTGACCTCGACGATGAACACACCGTCGGGGCTGACGACGATCACGTCACACTCGTCCACACGGGTCGGGTGCACGACCTCCCAGTTGGCGATCAGACGGACGTCGTCACCGAGTGCCCTTTCGAGGACATCGATCGTGAGTTCCTCGCCGTGGTTCACCGGCTCCCCGCCGGCAGCGGCCACCTGTGCCATGCCTACAACTCCTCTGTCCAGCTCAAAGCGACGGTACGTAAGGGTGGTGACAGCGTCGCTATCAGTGGCCACCCTTGATGGCCCAACCCCGCACGGCGAGGACCTCGGCCCACCAGGTCTCGTAGGCGCGAGCCTCTTCCTGTGACCGCAGAACCGGCTGCTGGTCGTAGAGATCCGCTCGGAGCCCAACGGCGTGGTTGCGAGGCCACTTGCTGGCTCTGATACCTGCCCGGTGCTGGGCCAAGCGCTCGTCGGGTGTCAGCGCGCTCTGCCCCACGTAGAGCCAGGGCAGCGGCGACGATCGAGGGCCCGCCGTATCAGCCAGCTCGATCACGTAGCACCAGTAGGCGCGTTCGCTCAGGCGTTTGCGGTCGGCGTCTCGGCGCGCCATGAGATAGGTGCGGCGTCGCTTCACCACCGACTTCTGCGCCGGTGTGGCGTTGCGACCGAACAGCACGCTCTGCTCGTTTGGGCACACCAACGCCACTGCTCGGTATCGACCGCCTCGCTTGGCGGTGCGCTCGCAGCCGAAGAGCTCGAGGTGTTCGCCGCACCGGCAGTCGAGCCCGACGCCGTCTTCGTGGACCCATCCCGGCTCCTTGCCCTCGGACCACTTCCCGGTGTTGACCTCGATCCCGAGCAGATCGGCTACCGCCTGGGCGAGGTCGACGTCGGACTCGAGAGCCGGTTCCCACGTCTCGGAGGTGAGGGGACGTGTCTCGACCCACGACGACGCGCACCCATGGACGCGAAGCTCGGTTGCCGTCAGCTCGAAGACGGCCAGCTGGCCGAACTCGCGTCCCAGTTCCCTGGCACCTTTGCGGCCGAGGCCACTGACCGCCCAGGACGCCTCGGACCATCGACCGTCGGCAGAGGTACCGACGGCGCGGCGCGGCTGAGCGCCACCAGCCACGAGCGCGTCGCGCAGTTCCGCACTGCGACGGGCGTTCTCGGCGTTGGACGCCCGCTTGGAGTTCGGGTTGGCGGCGGTGATCACGAACAGCGGTGCGCCGAACGCTGCGACTGCGTCGACCGCACTCAGCCAGTTGCCGTCCGACGCCTGGACCCGCACGAGAGTGCGCAGGAACTGGTTCCGCAGCGTCTGCCACGGGGCGGCGGTGGTGGGCTTGTCCAGACCCTCAGACAGCTTCACGTTTCAGCTTCCTTCGACAGCCGGCAGAACTGTGAGCGGGCTGGGCGAAACATCAGTGGCGAGACGATCCGTCACCGGCTGGCTACTACCGACGAGCCTCGCCGAATGACGCCGGCGAGGTGACGGGAGAGAACCCTTGAGGTGTCTGCGAGGCAGCCGGGCACCTCGTCCGCACGGTTCCGTGGCCCGGCCGTGTTCCCGTCGAGCAAGCTCGATACCCCCTCGGTTGGAGCTCTTCTGTCTCGGCGACGACGTGGACGACCTGGCGAGGCTGGTTGAAGCACTCTGTCCTACGCATGGTGGGCCGTCCGGAGTCTTCACGTGTGAGTCCTGTCCCGGCTTCCGTTCGATCGCCTGCGGGGCTCGAGTCATCTCCACACCAGTTGTCAGCCTGCCAGATCAGGTCGGTTCCGTGTTCGAACGTGCGGAGTCGACTCACCAGCGGTGGGGCCCGAGGCCAGTGGGGCTAGGGCTGCGATCGTCTGGCGGTGTAGCCCGACGACGTCGGCGGAACTGAGGCGAGGGCCGGTGTAGCCCCCGGCGAGCACTCCCGCCACGGCGATGTCGTTGAGCCGGCACCATGCCGCCACAAGAGCGTCCCGCTCGGCGAGCATCTGGGTGGTGACCCCGCCAAGCCCACCGGTGCTGCACCGCTCGTGGGGGTCGACCCCTGCGTTGTAGAGGACCAGATCGGGGCGGTCGCCGTCTTCGATCCATGCCAGTGCCCGCTCGACGGCGCCGAGATAGCGCCCGGCGGCGGTCACCCGCTCGAGGTAGGTGCGGTGGGCGACGCCGGTGTCGTACGCGTCGTACGCGCTGGTCGCCACGTCGGCCTGTCCTACGCCGTCGACGTCGCGAAGGATTGACCAGGTCCCGCCGCCGCAGTGGGCGTCAAGGTCCACAACCACAACGCACCGCCCAGCCAGGGCGTGGCGGCGAGCAACGAGGGCCAGAGCGTTGAACGTGCAGTACCCCGAACCACCACCAACGCGGGCATGGTGCAGGCCGGCGGAGAGGGCGAACGCGGCGCCGTCGACGAGGGCGTCCTCGGCGGCGGCGACCACAGCCCCGGTGCTGGCACACACTGAGTCCCAAAGCGCCTCGCTCCACTTCAGACCCGAACTCACTGCCAGGTCGTGAGGCTGGCCAGTACGCACCGCCTCGACGTAGTCGGCGTCGTGGATCTCGGTCAGGTCCGCCTCGCTCACGAACGGGGCCTCGACCAGTTCGATGCCCCAGAGGGGATTGGTGCGCAAGGACTCGGCGATCTCACCGGCCTTGCGGATGGTGTCGAAGCCGTCAGCGACGTCCGCAGCGGTGTCGTGGGTGAAAACCTTCAATGTGCGTCCCTCCTCGGGCCTGCCACCGACGGGCGGGTGACAGCACCCGAACGCCGCCGAGCAAGCGGCGTGTGCGCGGCGACCGCCGGTGTCGCATCGGCTCGACCACCGTCTCGAAGGGTGATGAACGGCTCACGAGGCCCCGTCGAGTTCCTCTCTCAAGGCGCGCACACCGCCCGCCCCCGGCGGCGTTCATCAGCCGGGCCGGCACCGCACCGTCCCAGATGAGAAAGGACAGGAACCGAGGATGAACAACCGGAGCCCCAAGCAGTTCCCCAGCCGCCGCAGCGTCGATGCCGCCGCCTGGCACCGCCGCCCGGGCGAGGTGTGTGAGTGGCTGGTGGTGTGCGGCGACCTACACCACGACCTCGAGCGCGCTGTCGCCCAACTGGCGGACTGGGACGGTCTCGGGGTGACCCGCATCGTCGATGTGCGCGAGGAGTGGAGCGATGAGGAGCTCGTGGCAAGCGTCGCGCCCCACATCGCCTACCACCATCTGGGCACCCATGACGCCGGCGATCGCCAACCCGACAAGTGGTGGGACGCCGGGCTGGCCGTGCTGGCCGAACGCCGTCACGGCGACCGGCTGCTGGTGCACTGCCACATGGGCGTGAATCGCGGCCCCTCGATGGCGTTCCGTCTGCTGCTCGCCGATGGCTGGCGCGTCACCGAAGCCCTCGACGCCATCCGGGCGGTGCGCCCAATCGCCGCCATCCTCTATGCCGACTCGGCTCTGGTCCACCACGTCGAGTCCACCGGAATGGACTCGGATCGTGCGGGCGCAGCGTTCGAGGAGCTCGGCGACTGGTTCCGTGACAAACCCATTGACGTCGCTGGGGTGATCAGCCGGATCCGGCGCGCCGCATGACCATGTCGGCGATGACAAGAGCCTGGCGGCACCAGGGAACGGAGAGCTCCGTTGGTTCACCGCACCAACAGCGCAGAGCGGCGGCAGCCATGATGAGTGGCAGCGGGACACGGCGGGTGCCCGGCATTGGACCGATGGAGAAGCGAGCACAGTGACTGACGACATTCTCACTCCCTCCCGGATCAGCGCCTGGCTCGAGTGTTCGCACGCAGTGACGCTCGAGCGCCGAGTCGACAACGGCGAGATGACCCGCCCTGCGAGCGGTGTCGGCGCCTTCGCCCGCCTCGTAGCCGACAAAGGTCTCGCCCATGAAACCGCCTGCCTCGAGCACTACCGCTCAGTGGCAACGTCGTTGCTCGAAATACCTGGGCGGCGCCGCGGCGAGAGTTTCGAGAGGTGGATGGCCCGCCTCGGCGACCCGTTCGTCGGCGGCCACGAAGTCACCTACCAGGTACCGCTCGCCCACGGCGGTGTACGTGGCATTGCGGACTTCGTGGTGCGCATCGAGGACACCGACGGGGTTCGCTTCGAGCCGGTGGACGCCAAGCTGACGCGGACCACCGCAGCGCCGGCCCACGTGCTGCAGCTGTGCTTCTACGCCGAGGCGATCGAGGCTCACACCGGGGTGGCCCCCAGGTACGTGCACCTCTGGCTCGGTTCTGGGCGTATCGAGTCGCTCCCCGTCGCCGACTACGCCCCCTATTGGCGGCGCATGCGCGGCCACCTGGCCCGGCTGCTCGCCGACTCCGAGCCTGCCGACACGGCGGCGGAGCCATGCTCGCACTGCGAGTTCTGTGACTTCGCCGGCGTATGCGACGCCGAGTGGCGGGCGGCCGACTCGCTGATCTACGTCGCCGGGATCTCCCGCCGCGATCGCGAGGACCTGGCCGCCGGCGCAGTGACCACGATGTCGCAGCTCGCTGCCCTCGACCCTCCTGCGACGCCGGACCAGACGCTCACCAGACTGGTCGGACAGGCCCGGCTCCAGGTCGCCGCCCGCAACCTGTCGGAAGGCGAGCCACCCCCGTTCGCCGTGCTTCGTGACGACCCCGATGCCCCGGGCGGGTGGGGTCACGGCTTTGAGACCCTGCCGGCACCCAACCCCGGCGACGTGATCGTGGACTTCGAGGGTCACCCACTCTGGCGACCCGACATCGGGTTGTTCTTCTTGTTCGGTGTACTCGCCCGCGATTCAAACGGCGAGTGGGCATACCAGGCCCGGTGGGCCCACGACTTCGAGGGCGAACGCGAGCTCACCGCCTGGCTCGTGGAGTTCCTCACCGAGCGGCGCGCCGCTCACCCGGGCATGCACATCTACCACTACAACCACACCGAGCGAAGCGCCCTCGAACGGCTCACTGCGACCCACGGCGTGGGCGAGGCGGCCCTTGGGCGGCTGATCGAGACCGGTGCCTTCGTCGACCTCTTGCCGACCGTGCGCAACGGCGTCCAGATCGGCGTCGAGTCCTACAGCCTCAAACATGTCGAGCGGGTCACCGGGTACATCAGGGGCCACGGGATCGACCAGGGCGCCGGCGCCGTCGTCGAATACGACGCCTATCTGAACTCGGGTGAACCGGCGGCGCTGGAGCGCATCGCCGCCTACAACCGCGACGACGTGCTCGCCACCCTGGCTGTGCGCGACTGGCTGGTGGCCCAGCGCCGCCCAGACATGCAGTGGCGGGTCGCCGAGTTTGAACTGGCCGACGCCGTGCCGGCTCTCTACGACCGCATAGACCAGCTGCATCGCTTCGGACCCGACACCCCCGAGCACCTCGTAGGGGACCTGCTCGGCTACTGGCGGCGCGAGTGGCTCGCCCATCTCGCCCGCAGCCTCGCTCGCCTCGAGCAGCCCCCGGCCGCGCTGCACGATGACCCCGAGGCGCTGAGCGGGCTCGTCGCCTTGGATCGCGTCGCCCGGCTGGGAGCGAACGGAAAGGCCCTCGACGGAGTGGCCATGGCGTTCACCATGGACCCCCAGCCAGCAACCGACTTTCGGCGCGGCACCAAGGTGCTCTGGAGCGCACCCGACGGAGCACCGATGTTCTCAGCGGTTGACGCCATCGCCGCCGACCGGGGTTCGCTGGAACTCAAGTGGAGTCACGAGCATGACAGCAGCGAGGCGCCGCCGGTGAGCGTCGTGCGCAACGACTGGACCAACCCGAGCCCCAAGCCCGACGCCCTCGCCCACTTCGCCGACGACCTGCTCGGCAACGGGACTGTTCCCAACCGGGCGGCGCTGGCGCTGCTTCGCCGTGAGCGGCCCCGGTTCGTGGCTGGCGGCGGCCCGCCTGGCGGGGAGTTCGACGACGACGTCGACGAGATCTGCCGCTGGGTGCTGGAGCTCGACGGCACCTGCGTGGCCGTGCAAGGCCCCCCGGGCACCGGCAAGACCTACCGGGGAGCGCACCTCGTTCACGCCCTCGTCGATGCCGGCCGGCGTGTTGGCATCACCGCTTTCAGCCACGCCGCCATCGCCAACCTCATGGCCGAGATCGTCGAGGTCTTCGCCGCTCACGGCGATTCGGATCGGCTGGCGGCACTGGTGAAGGTTCCGACCAAGCCGGAACACAGCCCGCCCGGCATCACCTACGTCACCGACAACCGGCGCTGCGGCCGTGACGAGTTCAACATCGTGGCCGGCACCACCTGGCTCTTCGCGAACGACATCATGGCCGACGCTCCCGTGGACGTCCTCGTCGTCGACGAGGCCGGCCAGCTGGCCCTCGCCGATGCCCTCGCCGCCACCCGATCAGCCCGGAACCTCGTGCTGTTGGGTGATCCCTTGCAGCTGCCACAGGTCGCGCAGGCCAGCCACCCTGGCGGCGCCGGGCGCAGCGTGCTCGACCACGTCCTCGGTGACCACGTCACGGTCCCTGCCGACCTCGGCGTGTTCCTTCATGAGACCCGCCGCATGCACCCTGATGTGTGCGCGTTCATCTCCGACACCATCTACCAGGGCCGCCTCGTGAGCCACCCCGACTGCTCCCGGCAAACGACGGCAGCAGGAACCGGGCTGCGGTGGCTGCGCGCCGATCACCACGGATGCTCCACCGCCTCGGCCGCGGAGGCCGAGATCGTGCGCAGTGAGATTGCCCGTCTGATGGGCACACCGTGGACCGACGCCACCGGTACCGAGCGGGCCCTCAGCCCGGACGACGTCATGGTGGTAGCCCCCTACAACGACCAGGTCCGACTGTTGAAGTCGACTCTCGCTTCGGACCCGATGACGGCCGGGGTTCCCGTCGGGACGGTCGACAGGTTCCAGGGCCAACAGGCTGCCGTGGTGTTCTTCACCATGACCGCCTCCTCGGCCCGTGACATCCCCCGAGGGGCGGACTTCTTGTTCTCCCGCAACCGGCTCAATGTCGCGATCAGTCGGGCTCGTTGTCTCGCGTATCTGGTCTGCACCGAGGAGTTGCTCGACGCTCGGGCGGCGAACGTCGAGCAGATGCGCCTCATCGCCACCCTGTGCTCGTTCGTCGAGCAGGCAAGCACCGACCCCCGCTGATGTCCGAGGCGATCGATCTGTGAGACGACGTCGAGGAGTTCGGGACCCGAGCTTGCTCGGGGCACACCCGACGGAGCACGCCATCCAGAGCCGCCCCGCTGCGCACTCGGCTGCGCCCCAAGGCTCAGCTGATCCACAGGGCCGTAGACGCGAACACCGTCGCCCGCGCCGCCCTGCTCGGCGCCGTTGAGTTCATCGACACCCCTCACCGAGGGCCGCAACGTGCGGGTGCACCGCCACGGGGGACCACGTCCCTCAGGTGCGGTGCTCAAGGCCTGGGCCATGCGCTGTCAAGGCTTCCACGAGCGCACCGCCCCAGGGCCGGGGTGATCGAACGCTGGCCGCACTGCGACGACTGCTCCACGTGTTCCAGTCGTTGCCGTATGACGGGCATCTGAGCGAGCGCGTAGGGCTCCTCGGCGCCAGGCATTCCTCGGCTGGCCGCGCCAACGTCGCTGTGCACGGCGACTCGAACAGCCCCAGCAGGCCCTCTTCGGCGACCTCAAGCAGCGCCTGGAGCACCCGTTCTGCTGTGAGGGCTGACCGCTGCGGAGAGGTCCTGGGGGTTGCCGAGCGGTCAGCCACCATGCGTTGAGCGGCCGAAGGACCACCACGCCGGCAAATGAGCCGTTCGACCTAGTCACATCCCTGGGCGCGTCCCTCTTGTCGAGACAGGAGGTGGCCCAGCACCGGAAGACGTCGGCTCGGAGTGTCACGTCGCCCGACGATCCGGCCTATCCGGGGTGAACGCCGCCGTCCACCCCGACCAGGCGAACGACGGGCTGTCACATCTCTGGCGCCCAGGTCCTTGTCGAGGTGAACACGCCAACCACCCCACGAGGAGCGCCCTATGAAGACCACCAGTACTCTCCGGTTCGGGTCTCGACCCACGCCCGCCGAGCGCCGGGCCCGGGCTCACCAGCGGGCCGAGACCGCCAGCCGCGAGGCCTTTGAGGGCGACATCTCCCGGCTCGCCTACCGTCGCCTCGCGCTGAGCGGCGTCGCCGAGCACCGCCGCGACGACATCGTGCAGGACTTGCTCGTGCAGTTCCTCCGCGATCCTGAACGGAACACAGCCCGGTACGTCACTGCCAAGCGGTTCGTGGCCGCCAGCCTCGCCCATCGAGTGATCGACGACGCCCGCACCGATTGCCGCCGCGCCGGGCTCGGTTGGGGCCGCCGGGCCGATGGCAGCGTGGGGTCGATGCGCTCCTCGTTGCCGCTCACGGTCGGCGGCACAGACGGAGCCAGCGAGCGCGAACGGGTCGAGCCCCACCAGGCCCTGCGAGCCGCCGCTCTCGCCGAGGAGGAGGTGAACCGCTCACTCGACGCCGAGCTGGTTCGCCAGGCTCTCGGACGCCTCGACGAACTGGACCGCAAGGCCGTGTGGCTCGTCGTGGCGGAGGGCCGAACCGTGGCCGAGGCGGCCGTCGAGTTCGGGTTCCGGCGCGAGTGGCTCAGCCGCCGACTCGGCCCCGCCCGGGCCCGGCTGCGCGAGGCACTGGTCGAGTGCGGCTACGTGCCGGCCGCCTGACCGACCGCACCATGCGCTCGAGTCGACCACCTCGATTCCGCGACGCACCTTTGGTCAGCCTGTTCAGCCGGCGTGGCTGAGCGCCTCGGTGACCCTCTCGGCGAGAAACGCTGAACCGGCCCCGGCGACGCGCCGGTCGATCTCGTCGGCGTAGCGACGGGCGACGGCGGCGCGAGTCGTGTCGCCGAGTGCCTGCCACAGTTCGGCGCAACGCCACCACCGATCACGGGCCTGTTCGTGGCGCCCGAAGCGCTCGGCCTCACAGGCGTCGCGCCCGACGGTGATCGCCTGACTCACCGCTTCAACTCCGCCCCCCGGAGCCACAACTCGGGGATACCGGGTCGTCTCGACAACGAGGTCGGCGAGCTCGAGCTCGGCGGGCACGAGCGCCTCGGCCCTGTCGTGATCGGCTTCAGCCAAGAGCGGCACGACGGCCAGCGGCGCAAGGTTCTCGGCACGCAAGACCCGCAACCAGGTGCCGAGCTCCTGCTCGGGCGCCCGCACGGTGAGCAGCCCATCGTCGAGCTCAAGGTGCCACCCCGGACTTCGGGGCTCGACACGGCGAGAAGGCTCGACCAACGCCTGAATCTCCGCCGGCTCGGACACGGCCTGCGCCGCCGCCGCGGCGGCCGACAGCTGCGCATCGCTGCGGCGGCGGTCATCTTCTGCCCGCAGCACGTTCTCGACGCGCCGCAGCGCCGCTCGGACGTCGCGCGAGGCGGTCTTCTGGGCGACCATAACCAACGCTCGGAGCCGATCAGCGACATCAGCGTCGACGAGCGCCAGCTCACCGAGATCAGCGGCAAGGTCGTCGAGGCCACGGGCACCGTGCACCAGAGCCCGCTCAGCCACAGCATCGAGCACCGGCAGGTCCTGGCGTACGGCGGTCTCGCCGGCCAACTCCCCGAACTCGACGAAGGCGATGGCACCAGCCAACGCCTCATCGGCGGTTTCGGCCAGAGCGCCGACGCTCACCACCCGGCCGAAGGCCTCGCCAGCGTCGTTGCCGGGAAGGCGGCTCGCGAACCGCGGCTCCGAACGCTCATCACGGCGCCGGGCCGAATCCCAGTCATCGGTATCGGTGGATCGCTGAGGCATGAGCCGCCGGGTGCGCCCTTCGGGCAACTCGGCGAAGCGCAACAGCAACTCCGAACGCTCGGCCCCCACGAGGGCATCGAGCACCTCACCGGCGCGATCGCGGTCGGCGGCGGGCTCGACGCGGATGCTGCTGAGTTGATTCGACTCAGCAGTGTCGACCGCAACGAACACGGACGGCGCCAACTCAATCTCGGCATATCCCGCGGGGCCCCAGGCATGGCCGATGACCAGCAGCGTGCCATCGAGGTCGGTGCGGGTGACGAGGCCCTCAGACCACACCGGTTCAGCCACGCCGCCCCCCTCGACGCGTCGAGCCCACCCCACGGGTCTGTGCCGACCGGGCAACGTTCGACGCGAGGGGTTCCGCCAGTGCCTTGCGGCGAGCCACGAGGTCGGGATGCTGCACCATGCACGCCCCCTCGAACAGCGCCAACACCCGCTTGCCGGCACGTTGGCGGCGTCGCCGCACCGCGTCGGGGCTCACCTCGCCAGCGCAGTGGTCGAAGTAGCCGTCGCGGCGTCCAGCGAACCACAACGCCGGCCACAGCGCGGCCTGTTCCTCGGTGGCGCCAGTCTTGGGGACCGGCACCCCTGTGGGTAGCGGCGCAGCGTCGAGGCGCACGGTGAGGAACGTCAACGCTGCGCCGAGCACCCACCCGTCGTTGGGGCCTTCCGGCGCTAACGGCTCCATCGCCGCACGGAGAGCGTCACCGGTAGTGCCCAGGCGCTCGCTGCGCTCGACAAGTTCCGCGGTGCGGGCGAGATAGTGGTTGGTCAGATCCTCGTCATCGGGATCGTCCCACAGCGACACACGCTTCGGACGACCGAGGTCGAGAAGCTTGGGAACCATGCGCCGCATGGTGAGCGTGGCATAAGCAGCCACGTTGAGACTCGGCCAAGGCTCGTTGCGGCGCCGGCCGGCACCAAGCATCGCCTCCCTAGCCTCCGCCACCAGCGCCTCCACCATCAATGGCGCCCCTGCTAAGTCGTGCGGACGAAGCACCAGCCGGGCGACGTGGGACGGGCCCCGGTCGGCATCGGGCTCGCCGAACCAGGCCTCGATCGCTGAGATCTGCTCTGCGCAGGGGTGCCGTGAGGCGGTCTCCGCCGACATGTTGCATGGATCATGGCAGACGTCGGTGACATCCAGCGGTGCTTAGCCGGCCCGACGACTCCTCATGTCGCGTCGAAGAGGGCGTGACGGACCCGAGTTCATCGGGGCGCTTCGCCGGGGCCCACCCGGAGCGGGAGCAGCGTTCCAACCCAAGCAGCTTCGTTCAGGGTGATTACCAGAGCTCGCGCACATCGCATGACCCATCTGTCGTTAGTTCCCACATGAACGACAACCTGAGCCCTTCCGATGCCGACCCCGTCAACGCCGAGGACACCCCGACAGCGCACCTCTACGTGCTGATCGACCGGTCGGGGTCGATGTCGACCATGGTCCGCGACGTCATCGGCGGCTTCAACCGACTCCTCAGCGAGCAGAAGGCCGAGGGACCCGACGCTCGCATGACCCTCGTGCTGTTCGACAGCCAGGACCCCGAGGAAGTCGTGGCCGATGCAGTGCCCATCAGCGAGGTCGTACCCCTCGACGAGCGCACGTTCGCGCCCCGGGGCGGCACCCCACTGCTCGACGCCACCGGTCGTATCCTTGTGCGTGCAGCGGTGCGCGCCGAGCACCTCCGCACCCTCGACCAACCCGCCGAACGCATCCTCGTGGTGACCATCACTGACGGCGAGGAGAACCAGTCCCGGGAGTACACCCTCGACACCGTGGGCCGACTCGTCGGCCAGCGTATGGAAGAGGGCTGGACGTTCGCCTTCCTCGGCGCCGGCCTCGATGCCTACGGCGAGGCACGCGGCATCGGATACGACGCCAGATCGGTGCAGGCGTTCGCCCCGGATGGTGCCGGTGCAGAGGCGGCGTTCGAGTCGATGTCGAAGTCCACGTCGGCACTGCGTCGCAAGAATCGCGCCAAGCAGGCCATTGACACCGGGGACTTCTTCGAGGGGGACAAGCCGGCCGAAGTCGAGCGCAAGCGCCAGGAGCGCCGCCGCCGGTCATCCTGACGAAGGCAGGCCCGGGTGGTGGGTGTGGCGGCCCACCGCCCGGCACCCGTAGCCGATCGCGGCGGCCGGGTTCGGAGCAGCCACCCCGCTGCGCAAGAGGTGACAGGCCATGGATTTCCGGTTAGGGGCGTGCTCGTTCTCACGGCGGTAGCGAGATGAAGCGTCATTGCTTGCAGCGGCATCAGCCGGACAGGACCAGGGACGACCGCCGGCATCAACACTCCGATATGCTCTCCGCAGCTCAAGAGTGGGTGCGCATGTAGGTACTTGGCCTGCACCCCAGCAACCGTCCACTAGCGGTGCTCCGAGGTAAGAGCTGGCCGGGCAACCGGCAAAGGTGGCACCGCCGTAGGTGCCCACGAGCATCTTCTGAGGACACCCATGGCCACGTCAGCGTCCCCTCTCGACGACCCCCGAGAGCTACCCAGCCCGCCCCCACAGGAAGGGCGGTTCCCGCTCACTGCCCACAAGCCCGGCGAGAACCTCCTCGACCGCCTGGAGGCCCTCCTCGCCCAGCTGCAGGCCGACGGGGCGTGGGTGGCGATCATCGCCCCCGAAGGGCGACCCGAGGTGTTCGTGCAGTGCATCGTCACCGAGGTCGGCGTGCACCTCGAAGCGGTCTCCAACACCTACCTCACCGGCACACCCTGGGCGCTGACCCCTGCGCAGCACGAGAACCTCGTACGCCTTGGGTGGACGCCCCCCAACCTGGCCGAGGACCCCTCCCTACGTCCCCCCGACTGGGACGACGCCCCCGACATCGCCCGGCACTGGTGGCAAGACATTGGAGGGGCTGACGCCATCACACGCTCGGCCCACCTCCTGCTCACCACCCTCATCGAGGTCTACCGCCCCGGTGAGGTGCCACTCGAGGTCGAGACCTTCCCGGCTGCCTGCCAGGTGTGGGCCTGGGAGGACGGCGTCCTGGAAGCTCTCGACACCTAACTCAAGGTCATCCGACCCCGCCCCAGAACCAGGTGACCACCTGTGATGGGTCGTTGGGAGGCCCAACGGGTCAAACGTTGGGGTCGAGCCCGACGGTCAAGTGCGGAAGATCGCCGGCAAAGAATTCCTTCGGAAGCTCCGACTGAACGACCTGGTCGGTGATGGCCGCTTCGGAAGGTGCGCTAACGACGGCCTTGCACGTGCCCCAGCAGCCCACAACGACTCCACCCCACTCGCCGAAAGCGTCGAACTCCTCTGGAGACGGATCCCGCATCCGGTCGACCAGCGTGGAGGCACGGGGCTCTGGACCGGACGGGCCGGACAGGTCGGTGCCAACTGGGTCCGTGGTCTCACCCAGGACATCGAACCCGTTCATGACCCAGTCAGTCTCCGCAGCGTATGGAAAGAACTCGTCCACCCCGTACTGGTCCACGTCGTCAGTACCCAATCCCGCCAGGAAGATGTTGAGGTAGAAGGAGCATTCCACGACAAAATTCGGCATCTATGAATCCCCATTTTTCCGGGCAGGTGTGAGCTCAACGAAACGCAGGGGCCCAACCCCTCATCTGCTTCGGCCCCTGTAGCTTGTCACCGAGGGGGGGCGCCTGTAGATCCGCCCAATGTCAAACATGCTGCCGCTGCCCCGCATCTGAGTGCACCCCGGGGTGAGCTACCAGCGGGTCCAACAACTCCCCGCCGATCACCGAGCAGGAAATCCGCCGGCGGGGCTCACCATACCCACCAGGTCTTGATGTCCACGACCCCCTTGTTGCTGTCCCCCGTAGGTGACTTGCGTAGGAGTGACGTGGCAGCCAGAGGTAACGACCGTCGAGGATCGTTTGGACAGCGATCGCCACTGGATGCCGACGTGTCGCTCCCTGCGCCCTGGTGCCGGGGTCTGAAGTTGATCCCTCCGCGTGGAATACCTGGTCACAGCGCTTCTGGGACGAACTTCGTGCCGCAAAATCCGTCGCCGATATCAAGCCGATGGGGCCAGGTGCCGCGCTTTCCGGCGTTGTCCTACCGGTCTGAAGATACTTCAGACCCTCTACACATTCACCGTGGCGACCCCTCCAGTCGGGCCCGGGCCGCGATCGGATCGAGCGGACACCAGCACTGGGGGTTGTACCAGCAGGGGTCGACCTCAACGTCATAGACATCGAACCAATGGAGGAGCACTTCGGCGGCCTCCCGCCCGTCGGTCAGACCGACGAGATCGACCAACACGGCGGCGAACCTCGGACCGTGGGCTCCGTCCACCATGGCGTCCCACGTGCCCGCAGTAAGGAAGTGAGCCAGTTCGTGAAGAACGACCCAGGGGTGGATGAAGCCGTCAGCGTCGAGATGAATAGTCCCATCTGTCCCTCGGTGGAGGCCGGCGAGTTCACTGTCACAGGGGAGGTCGAACACCAGGGTGAGGCGAGGGTTCGACCGAGGAGGCCAAGAGGGAGGAGAAGGCAAGGGCGGTCCGCTCCAGAGGTCCAGTGCCCAATGGGCGAGTTGCTCGGCGACTGCCGAGGTGAGGTTGGCGATGTGGGGATGATGATCGAGGTTGAGGTCCAGGTCCCATCCGGCCTGGCGATGAGCTTCTTCGGCCCACCAGATGTCCCACATGTCCATCTCAGCTTCTTGCTCGGCGGCGTAGAGAGCATCCTGCTGATAGTCGCCTCTTGGTGGACGGCCGTGGAAGGCAACGATGGCAGCCGGGTGGTGGCTGGCTGGGCGGTGGGTCCCACTACTCGGCCGGGTGCGTGGCGCATGGCTGGCGCCGTGCCTAGGGCTGAGCGGGGACTCCGCCTCAGCGAGTTGCTCACTGCCGGCCGGTGTCGGGCCATCGTCTGAGTGCTGCATGCTCGTCATGGCGCCAGACCACCCAGCTGGTGGAGCTCATCGGTCGACGCCAGACCGAGCTGGTTCCAGATCTTGCGGTGCTGTCGCACCCGGGCGTCTGGATAGCCGGGATCGAGCCCGCACTCCTTCAGGAGTCGTGCGCCGATTGCCTCAGCGAGGTGTCGGGTCTTCACTCCTTCTTCTAGTAGGTCATTGAGTCCCAGGATGGGCGTGGTACCGGGGTAGAACGGTGTCATGAGATCATCAAAGGCGGCGCGCAGTCTTGCTTCTGACAGGTTCCCTAGGGTGTCGAGGCCGTGCTTCTTCAGTGGGCGCCGTTTGAGGCTGGCCTCGAAGCGCACCGTCGGCTCAGATAGTCCTGCTTGTGCCGACTTGTCATAGATGCGCACTTCGCCGACCGTCTTGGCCTTGTGGTAAATGGTCTCGCCACGTCTGCTACCGGGGGCATAGTGCACGGAATGCCATTGTGGCCGTGGCTTCACAGCTCTGGCCGCCACGAAGAACATCCTCATGTCTGCGATGGGTGAGAAGTCGACGGCGAGGTCGAGACGCTGGATGCGTACATCCTCCTGGGGGACCGCCACGGCGCTGACATCCATCATCTCGTGAAACGCCTCTTCGAGGAACGGCTGTGCGGCATCAAGGCCGAGCAGTGGGCCATCTTGCGAAGGGTTGAAAGTGGCGGTGATGCTTCCCCCGGTGGCGTCACCTCGGAAGAACGCCGAGATCCTTATGGTCTGACCTCCCGAGAGCTCCTTGGTAAGCAACCAGCTGCCACCTGTCGCGACGCTTTGGTGCATCGTGAACTTGTCGCACTCGTATGGCGTGATATTCACGGTCGTGATCGGAGCGCAGAGTTCAACCTTGTCGATGCCGATTTCGAGAGATGGATCCTGGAGAAGTCGCTGCGCGTCGGAGAAGGTGACGGGCGAGATGGCCTGTGTGGTCTTGTCCGCAGGTTCTCGATCATCTGCGTTGTTGTCTTCTCTATGTGGCTTGTTATCCAGACACATGTGTTCATTTCTGTCATCTTCGCCGAAAAATATGGGCGCCTCTGATGTTCTCGTGACGTCTGACGATGAAGTTGCCGGGGTTGGGTGAAAAGTCATACGCATAAGCATCACCGGGTATCACGGGGCGTCACAACCTCCCGCAGTCGTCCACACGGGCCCAATTCCTTGCGCTGGCGTTGCTATCAGAATCGCTATATCGACCACGTCCGGGACACGCCCCCCGGAATAGCAGGGAGTTCCACCCGCCATACTTCGGCATATGGCGCCGATGGCAACCGCGAAAAATTGTTGAGAATTATTGGGGAGGGCCTGCTGCGGGCACATCTCGCTCCTTCCAAGCAGTGAGATCGCACGGGTCGAGCCTTGACGGCCCCATTCCTCCCGCCGGTCAGCGCCGGTGGGCTTCCGGTATCTGGTACCCGCTAGGTTCCGCGTCATTGAGCAAGCCGAGCTGTTCGCTCAAGAGGTCGCGGCGTGAGAGCGCCCACCGCAACCCCAGCCCGCCAATTTCCGTCAGGAGCGGTTCATGTCCACCGTCGAGGTTGATGGACTCGTCCAGAAGGTCACCGGAGTCGCGATCGGTCACCGCACCGACCGTCCTTCGTGTTGCGAGGGTTACGACGGTATGGATGGGAAGCTGAGAATCCGGGAGCACCTCCTCGATGAGTGCGACATCATCACCGGTGAGATCGAGGAGTTCGAGGGCACCCTCCTCGATGTTCTCCAATGCGCCGTCGCCGAGGGCGGGTACTTCGCCAACATCGACATACATGGCCTGACCGCATCTGAGGCCGCGGCGCTGCTCAGTGACCCCAGATACATCGAAGCCGCCACCGACATCGCGTCGATGGACGGCGACCTCAACATCAACGGCGCCGCCTACGAACTTCGCGATGGGGTCTTCGTCGAGTACGACGGCTGACGTCGGGGAGCCCGTTCCGCGACGGCGTCAGTGGCTGCCCCGGCTGGCGTTGCTACCCGTGTTGCTACCTGGAGAGCAGTAGAGCCGGGCTCTGGGCCCGGGTCAGTTCGCCTACCTGCACTTTTGCTAGCGCGCTCGGAGGGACTCGAACCCCCAACCTTCTGATCCGTAGTCAGATGCTCTATCCAATTGAGCTACGAGCGCTGGTGAGACCCGGTGACTCTATCGGTCCTCACCGCCCGGAGGAAAACCGGACCCAGCGGCTGAACCGGGCTCGGGGGTCGCTCGTGGTGATGGCCGTGGGCCTCGGCGAGCTGAGACGGCTCGGGACGGCGGTGACGCAAGGCGCTCGACGGTGGCGGCCCGAATCGACACGGCATCGGCGGTACCGTATGGGCTACGGTACCGAGCGTCGTGGGGCGAGGGGGCCTCGCGCCGAACTCCAGGGGGACGACCGATGGCCGACACGCAAGAGCTCGAGCGCGACTGGATCCTCGAGGAGGCCGGGCGCCGCACCGGCGGTCTGACCGACCTCGGACCCAACGGCGACATCTACCTCGAGGGGCTCGACCGCACCCTCGACTCGCTGCGCACCGAGGCCGACCTCAACGAGCTCGGCCACATGATCGCCAGGGAGCGCATGCTGCTCCACACCGCCAACCGCCTCGGCTACGTCGACGACCGCAAGACCGATCCGGCCATCGCCACCCAGCAGATCGTCAAGCCCGTCTTCATCATCGGCATGCCCCGCACCGGCACCACGATCCTGCACGACATCCTCGCCTCCGACCCGGCCAACCGGGCCCCGCTCACGTGGGAGACCATGTTCCCGTCGCCTCCTCCGCGGGCCGAGACCTTCACCACCGACCCGCGCATCGCCGCCTGCGCCGCCACCTTCCCGGCCCAGGACGAGCAGATCCCCGAGTTCAAGGCCATCCATCCCATGGGCGCCGAGCTCTCCCAGGAGTGCGTGACGATGATGGGCGAGGCCATGATCACGCCGCTGTTCCACAACCAGTTCCGCGTGCCCAGCTACGAGGACTGGGTCGACACCGACGCCCCCTGGTCCAGCGTGTACGAGTTCCACCTGACCCAGCTGCAACACCTCCAGGCCCACAACGCCGGCGACCGGTGGGTGCTCAAGACCGGTGCCCACCTCTGGGGCCTCGATCACCTCCTCGAGACCTATCCCGACGCCCGCATCGTGTTCACCCACCGCGACCCGGTGAAGTCCATGACCTCCTACGCCAGCCTCACCACCCTCGTGCGCGGGGTGGGCAGCGACTCCGTGGACCCTGCCGAGGTGGCGGCCGACTGGACGCCCCGGTTGCGCAACGTGCTGATGAACGGCATCCACGTCCGTCAGGCCAAGGAGTACCCCGACGCCGTCTTCTACGACGTGTTGTTCACCGACTTCGTGAAGGACCAGTTCGCCGTCGTCGAGAGCATCTACGACGCGTTCGACCTGCCCATGAGCGACGAGGGCGCCCGGGCCATGAAGGCCTTCATCGACGACAACCCGCCCGGCAAGCACGGGGTGCACAGCTACCGGCCCGAGGACTACGGCATCGTGCCCGACCAGATCCGGGCCGACTTCGCCGAGTACGTCCACCACTTCGGGCTCCCGCCCGAGGAGAAGCCGGGCGTCGACACCATGCCCGGCTGACCGGGACGGGTTCGGCCCGACCCCGTCAGGACGTGGTGATGACCACCCGGCCGATGGTGGCCCGGTTGGCCATGGCATCGATGGCGCGCGGCAGCTCCTCGAAGGGGACCACCTCACCCACGACGGCCTTGACCCGCCCGGCGCGGTAGCGCTCGAGGACCTCGTCCTGGATGCGGACCCCGAGGCTGCTCGGGGCCACGTTCCAGCCCATGGCCCCCTTGAGGAAGCCGACCATCTCGTCGGACTGGTAGTTGAGCATCACCCCGCAGAGCTTGGCGTTGGACAACGCGACGGTGCGGGGCACGACGAAGGGCTCGTCGGCCACCTCCTTGTTGGAGGCGAAGCCCATCATCACGTAGCGGCCGTTGTAGGCCAGGCTCTTGAACGACGCGTCCCACACCGCCTGGCCGACGTTGTCGAACACCACGTCGACGCCCCGGCCCTCGGTCTCGGCCAGCACCACCTCGGCGATGTCGGTGGTGGTGTAGTCGATGGTCACGTCGGCGCCGAGCTCGCGGCACAGGGCGAGCTTGGCTTCCGAGCCGGCGGTGGCGATCACCCGGGCGCCGGCGTCCTTGGCCAGCTGCACCGCGGCCGACCCAGAGCCACCGGCGGCGGCGTGGATGAGGACTGTCTCTCCCGCGGTGAGCTCGGCCCGGTCGAACAGGCCGATCCAGGCCAGGTGGAACGGGAAGAAGAGGGCGGCGGCGTCGGGCATGGGCACGTCGGCCGGCATGTCGAAGGCCGCCACCGCCGGGCAGAGGGCCAGCTCGGCGTACCCGCCGATGGCCATCTTGGTGGTGGCCGCCACCCGGCGGCCCACGAACGACTCGGCCCCCTCGCCGGCCGCCTCCACCACGCCCGTCACCTCCATGCCCGGGCTGTAGGGCAGCTCGGGGCGCACCATCATGTTGCCGCCGTTGATGCGCTCCAGGTCGTTGAGGTTGAGGGGGATGCCCTCGACCCGCACCAGCAGCTCCCCCGGATCCGGGGTGGGCACGGCGACCTCGTCGAGGCGCAGCACGTCGAGCGGATCGCCGTAGGTGTGGACCTGCCAGGCCCGCATCGTCTCGTTCCCCATGTGTTCCCCCTTGACGGGCGCCCGGACGTCGAGCGCGTCGGTGTGGCGGTCCCCGCTACCGGGCCACCTCGGCGGCTGCGGCGCGGACGCCGTCGATCAGCCGGTCGATCGAGTACTCGAACAGGTCGGCCAGCTCCGGGCTGACGAAGTGGTCGAGCACGTCGTCGTACTCGGCGCGGTCGTCGGCCGACAACGCCGCCAACGACCCGTAGATGGCGGCGGCCTCGTGGTCGGGCGTCTCGAGGTCGGCGGGTCGGGCCAGCTCGAGCACCACGGCGCCGAGCACGGTCTGGGGCACCCACCGCAGCGCAGCCGCCAGGGGCGCGCCCTCCAGCCCGGCGCGGCGCAGCACCCGGGCCAACACGGCCACGGCCTCGAGCAGGGCGGGCTGGAACGAGCCCTGGCTGGTCATCTCCAACATCAGCTGGGGGTAGGCCTGGACGTGCTCGCGCAACGAACGGCACCAGGTGCGCAGCTGGATCTCCCAGCGGGCCCGGGGCGGCACGCTGGCGTCCCACTCGCCGAGGGCCTGACGGGCCGCCAGCGCCACCAGCTCCTCCCGGTTGCGCACGTGGGTGTAGAGCGACATGGGCCGGGTGCCGAGCACCGACGCCACCCGCTCCATGGTGATGGGGGTTGATGGCTCGTCGCGGACCAGGCGCAAGGTGGCGTCGACGATGTGCTGCTGCGACAGCGTGCCCCGCGAGACCCGCCGTCGCGTGGAGGCGCCGGAGGGGGCGCGGCGGGCAGTGGGCGTCACGGCTCCTCGTTTACCAGATGCCGTACCGTACGGCAATCGCCATGGCGGCGAGCATCGAACCGCGTTCGACGCCGCGGGCCCGCCCGTCCCGGTGGTGCGCCGGGGTCGGACGGGCCCGGAGGGTCGCGGACCTCAGAAGCTGAAGTCGGTCACGGGCGAGTCCGTGCCGTCGGCCAGGGTGCCCGAGCTGCCACCGACGCGAACGCCGTTCACGAACACGTCGAGGGTGTAGGCGGCCGAGCCGGTCGTGCCGCCCAGGTTGCGAGCCCAGGCGGAGTAGGCCCCGGCGGGAGCCCCGCCTGTCGGCCAGAACACGTTCTCCACGTGGGTGCCGGTGTCGCCGTCGCTCGGGATGTCGTCGACGTCGAGCTCGCCGCCGCTCGGCGACGACGGGGAGCCGAAGTAGATCTCGAACCCGGTGGGGTCGACCACGTGCAGGTCGACGTCGGCGTCGCCGGTCCAGGTGAGCGTCACCCTCACGTCCCCGGTGCCCAGCGACTCGCCGCCGGGAGCGGTGGCCGGGGGGGTGGTGCCCGGAGGCTGGGTCCCCGGAGGCTGGGTGGCCGGAGGGGTCGTGGGCGGCGGGCTGCTCGGGGTGTCGACCCCGTCGGCGCCCGCGGTGCGCTCGATCGTGCCCTCACCGGTGATGTTCACCAGCACGAACACGTTGATCTCCACGTTGGTCTGGTTGACCACGACGATGTTGGTGGGGTCGAAGCCCGGCCACGGCGGGCCCACCCAGGTCGGGGTGGAGCGCACAGCGATGGGCTGGGTCAGCGGGTTCCCGCAGTTGCACTTGATCCTGGGGACGCCGTAGCGGTCCACCATCACCGCGGTACCTTGCTGCAACACGGCCTGGCGCGGTGTGGCTCGGCCGTCGCGGTAGCCGTAGTTGGTCACCCGGGTGTCGCTGACCAGCGTGACCGGGGTCAGCTCACGGATGTAGGAGCTGATCTGGGCGGTGCTGACCTGGGTGCCACCGCTCCATCGCAACGTCGGGTCGCGGTTGAGCGCCGACACGAACGCCTCGGCGATGGCCGGGTTGGCCGACAGGAAGGTGATCTGCTCCTCGGCGTCGCAGCGGCCGCCGTCGAGCGAGCCGCCGTAGAGGCCGCGCTCGTCGCCCGCCACCGTGCGGGTGGCGATCGTCCCGGCGGCGGTGGTCGGGGTGGTGGCCTGCGTGGTTGCCGTGGTCGAGGTGGCGGCCGTCACGACCGGGCCGCTCAGGGCACCGAAGGGATCCTGGCCGGGGCTCCCGGCGGTCTCGAGGAAGATCTCCCCCGCGGCGGCCTCGTCGTCGCGGGTGAGCACGATCGCGCCCACCACCGCGCCGGTGATGAGCACCATCACACCGAAGATGGCCACGATCAACAGCACCGGCGAGCGGCGCTTGGGTGGAGGCTGCCACCCGGGTGGGGGCTGGTTGGGCTGCCATCCGCCGGGTGGGCCGCCCGGCGGTTGGGGCGGATAGCCGCCGCCGGGAGGGGGATACCCGCCCGGAGGTTGGCCACCCGCCGGTGGGGGCGGTGCCGCGCCCGGTGGGGGAGAGCCCCCCGGGGGCGGAGGTGAACCGGCCGGTGGTGGGGGCGGTGTCGAGCCCGGGGGCACCCAGCCCTCGGGGGGTGGTGGTGGGATCTGGCTCACGATCCCTCCCTTCGTCAGACGACACGCACGTGTCTCTGACGTGATCGTCCGCCTCTTCCCGCCCCCCAGCCAGGGGCTTCGGTCCCCACCGTGACCGCCGGGCCACTCCTCGGCAGGATCGCCGACGAGGGCCGGACGAGAGCCCGGACGCGAGGCCTGGACGCGACGATGCCGCCGAGCGGACTCGACGGCATCGTGCGGGGGGTCGTGTCAGGCGGGCGGTGCCGCCGGGGGGTGGGTCAGACGCGGTAGCCGCACACGGGCCACGAGCGGGGACCGGTCATGGACCACAGGGCGCGGGTCATGGCGTCTTGCACCTTGGGCTCGGCCCGGGCGGGGTCGACGCCGACGTACTTGGGGTAGTGCTGGCGGGCGACGTTGTTCCAGGTGTTCTGGTGGAACTGGTAGGCCCCGCGATAGAGACCGGTGGAGCTCACGGCGCCGTAGTTGTCGGTGGACTCGCACCGACGCAGGTTGTAGAGCTGGCCGTCGGTGAGGACGTGGTTGAACTTGGACAGCTCCGCGTTCTCGGCGAACACGGCCGCCCAGTAGATGGTGGCCACGTAGGCGGCCTCGGCCACCTGCTGCTCGCTCATCTCGGAGTGGTCGATGCCCTGGTTGGTGTACCAGGTGCGCATCTGGTTCGGGGTGCACGAGGCCAGCACCACCAGAGCGGCGATGGCGAGGAGGGAACGGGCGGCCAGCCGCCGGGTGCGCGTGCGGCGCATCGGGGGGGCCGGGGTGGTGGGCGTCGGGGTGGTGGACGGCATGGGGGAGAGTCTGGTGGCTTCGCAACACAAATGCAACACAAGCGCAGTCGCGTCGTCATCCTCGCAATCCGGCGGCAACGAACGTCACCAGGCCGAGAACGACCGTGGGCCCCGCCGGAGCGGGGCCCACGATGTTGCGGAGAGGGTGGGATTTGAACCCACGGACAGGTTTCCCCGTCACCTCCTTAGCAGGGAGGCCCGATCGACCGGACTCCGGCACCTCTCCAGTGGTGAAAACACTACACAGCAGCGGAGGGAGGGGGATTCGAACCCCCGGAGGGTTGCCCCTCAACGGTTTTCAAGACCGTCGCAATCGTCCGCTCTGCCATCCCTCCGCCGGCGACGATACCCGGCCCCGGGTGGCCGAGCGCTCCCGGCGGCCGGCGGCTCGAGGGTCAGAAGGAGGGGAGGTAGTTGCGTTCGCTGGGGTGGTAGGCGACCTGCGTGGACGCGAACGTCTCCGGGTCGAGCGCCTCGAGCGTCTGGTCGGTGAGCAGGATCGGTCGGCCGTCGACGACCAGCACCCGGGAGACCGCCGGTTGCGGCGCCGGGTTGCAGATGACGTACTCGCCGTCCTGGGCGTCGGGCACGAAGCGGGCGACGGTGCCCGGGTCGACGCGGTGGCACTGGTGGCGTGGCCAGTCGACCCGGCCGGTACCCCCGTCGTCACAGCGCAGCACCCGGCTGTCCGGCCCGATCATGGCCCGCATCTCGGGTTCGGTGACCGCCACCTCGGGACAGGGCGGCGGCGTCTCGTTCGGCTCGTTCGCCACCGGAACGGCCACCTCGCTCACCTCGCCGTGGACCCGCAGCACCGCCGCATGGTTCGGTGGCCCGGTCTCGTCGAAGGTGATCTGCGTGTCGCGGAGGCCCCACAGCGCCAGGTCCCGTTCGGGCCAGAAGGTGAAGGCGTGGTGGTCGGCGCCGATCTGGTCGACGGACCAGGGGCGCTCCCAGGTGCTGACGATCTGCGGTGCGTCCGCATCGGACACGTCGAGCAGGTGGGCCTGGACCCAGGACCGCCACTGGATGTCGTCGCCGGCGCCGACCTCGTCGGTGCGAGACCCGACCAGCAGGGCCCGATCCTCGGGCAGCGGGTGGAAGTAGCCGATCGGTCCGGGCACGGTGATCTCGCCGGCCTTGCGTGGGGCCGACGGGTCGGACACGTCGACGACGCGCACTTCCTGGCCGAAGACCCCGGTCGACACCAGCACCCGGCCCTCCACGAAGCGCACGGCGCTGACGGCCCCCTCGCCGTCGGCGAGGTCCTCGACGTCGCCGGAGCGGTCGAGCGCCCCGTGGCCGTCGGGCGCGAGGACCACGAGGTCGACGGCGTTCCGCGAGGTGTCCTGCGCCCACGGGGTCCCGACGGTGGTGACCACCGCGAGCGACTCGCCGATCTCGCCGAACGCGAACTGGCCCACCGTCGACCCGTCGACGATCCCCGAGCCCTCGTAGCCGGGAGCCGCGCCCTCGGCGAAGGAGAACTCGTGCACGGCGGTCTGCCAGTCGTCGAAGCGGAGACGGTCCCGGTCGATCGGATCGACCCAGACACCGGAGCTGATCGCCACCTTCTCGAGCCCGGCGTAGAGCGTGTCGCCCGGCGCCAGGATCGACGTGGCGGCCGGCTCGAACGTGCCGGACCCGATGGGGAACGTGACCATCGAGGTCATGGCCACGCCGGCGAAGGTGTCGGGCACGTGGACTCGCTCGCACGGCACAAGGGGTGTCGGGTCGGCGCCGGCCCGCTGCCAATCGGGGATCCAGTCGACCGTGCTGGAGACCGCCACGGACCGGCGGTTCTGCTCCAGCGCCTTGGCCACCGACGTCGGGGTCGTGGGCATCACGAAGCCGAGGTCGGCCATGTCGGACGTGGTGACGAGACGGATCTGGCCGTCCACCAGCCGAGCGGACACGAGCCGGCCCTCCACCCGCACCCGGTCGCTCACGACCGGCTCGGCGACATCGGCGGTGTCCACGAACGTGACGGTGAGGAAGCTGGTGGTGGCCCGGGTGGCCGACGGGTCGCCCTCCACCGGCTCGGACACCTCGGTCTCGGTGCCGAACACGACGACCCGACCCTCCTCGGCGAGGAGCTGGTGCGCGGTCGCCGTGTCGTCCTCGCCACCACCGAGCGGCTCCGGGGTCACGTCGACGCGGGAGACGACCTCGAGGCTGCCGGCGTCGGTGATGCGTAGGTGGCCCTCCCCGTCGAGGTCGTAGATCAGGTTCCCGACGGCCTTGACGTGGTCGAGCTCGTCGACGCCCTCCACCTGGACGTTGGTGCCCAGCGTGGTCCCGACCCCCGCGCCGTCGCCGCCGTCGCTCGCCTGGGACGCGGGTGCCGCCGAGGCGTGGTCCGTCGCCCGCCCGACCTCGTCGAAGGCGCCGTAGGGCGTGAAACCGATACCGAACATCGCGCCGAAGCCCCGGCTGCCGACGTGCTCGGCGCCCACCCGGCGCAGGTCGCCGGTCAGGGCGTCGCAGTCGGCGAAGGTGGACACGCTGCTCACGAGCTGCACCTCGGTGGGGTCGACGGGCCGGTCGTCGAGCCCGGCCAGCAGGGCCTCCACATCGCTGCGCCCCGCGGGGATGTCGCCGGAGCCCGCTGATCCCGCCGTCTCGTCGGCGTCGCCGGCCCACCCCACGGCCACGACACCGGCCAGAACGGCCACCACGACGAGCGCGACGGCGACGACGACCGTGAGCTGTCGATTGCGCCGTCGCAGCGCTGCCGCCTCGGCCGGTGGCTCGGAGGGCGAACCGGCGCCCTGGTCGTCGTCCATCTCGTTGCCGTCGGAATCCCGCATGTCACGTCTGACGACGGATCCTCGGCTCTGGTTCCCGCGTCCGCCAGAGGTCGGCTGGCTCTTCCCCGGGGTCGACCTGACCGCGCCCGGGGTCCGCCGGTCGTGCGCGACGCCCTTGGCAAAGGTTGCCAAGCCTTCTAGCCTCAGACCATGGCCACGATGAACGTCTCGCTGCCCGAGGAGCTTCGATCGTTCGTCGACGCTCAGGTCGACGAGGGCAACTTCGGCTCGACCAGCGAGTACGTGCGCGAGCTGATCAGACGCGATCGCGACCGCCGCGAGCTTCGCTCCGCCCTCCTCGACGGGGCTCGGGCACCGGTCGTCGCCACCGCCGACGCGGCGTACTTCGCGTCACTCCGGGACCAGGCGCAGACCGCAAGCTGAGCACCACTTCGTGCACGCCCAGCTCCGCGCGGTCGCGGCGCGCGACATCGAGGAAGCGGTGGCCTACTACCGCGACGAAGCAGGCCCCGACATCGCACTCGTGTTCGTCGGCGCCATCGAGACCGCGATCGCCGACCTCTGCGACAAGCCGTCGATGGGCTCGCTCCGCTTCGCCTTCGAGCTCGACATCCCGGATCTGAGGAAATGGCCCGTCCGAGGCTTCCCGTACCTCGTCTTCTACGTGCCGTACAGCGATCGCATCGACATCTGGCGGGTGCTCCACGCCCGGCATGACATCCTGGCGTTCCTCGACACTGACGCGCCGAGGTGAGCTCTCCGTTGCTGCATCCAAGGCACGGGCCTGCCGCCCCCAAGCGAGGGAGGGCCGATGAACCGACCCAGGTGGGCGATGACCCAGCATGGATGTCGTCGACAGGCCGATACCCGCATCGAGCGATCGGAGTCGGAATGAACGACGCCCAATCCCCACCGAAGCCAGAGAGCGCAACGATGCGCGGCTCCCGGTCGATCGTCGTCGCCCTCGTGGTGATGGCTGGCGTCAGCGCGGCCTGCAGCAGCGGTCCCGACGAGCCGTCGTCCGCCCCGGTGTCCGCGGCGGCCTCGAACACCCCGACGACGGAGGCGGTCTTCCCCACCGCGACAGCACCGCCGGAGTCGGTGTCCTTCCGGCCCGTGGTCACCGGACCGGCGTCATCCGGGTCCCAGGACGACCTGCCGACGCTCGACCAGCTCGGCCCGGTCGTCGTCGACGGGCGCGGCATCGTTCGAGCCACCGCGGCCCCTGGCCAGGGCGACGAGTGGGAGGTGCAGCCGGAGCTGGCTGCGGGAGAGGCGGGCATCGACGCCTTCAACGCCATCGCGACCGCCTGCACGACCAGCAGCGACGGCTGTCCGACGGGTCAGGTGGCCCTCGTGGTCGACGGCGAGGTCGTCACGGCGCCCACGATCATGACGCCGTCGTTCGAGGCCGACGAGATCACCATCACCGGTGGCTGGGACCAGGCCCAGGCCGAGGACATCGCCCGCACGATCTCCGCCGGCGCTCACGGCTAGGCGTGTTCGATGGACTCGTGAATCGTCAGCATGTGTTGATGATTCGGGGAACGCTCTCGCGCCTTCAGGCGCCGGCGATGTCGGCTCGCAGGCCGGACAGCCAGGCCTCGGCGCGACGGGCGGCTTCGTTGGCCTCGGCGCGCACGGTGGCGCCGTGCTCGCCGGCCGCCGGGTACGAGCCGAGGAACTTCACGTCGGCCTGCTTGGTCTTGAGCGCGCGCAGGGCATCGGCCACCACTTCGTCTCGGAGGTGCCCCTCGAGATCGATCAGGAAGCAGTAGTCACCCAGGCCGCGCCGGGTGGGGCGCGATTCGAGGCGGGTCAGGTTGATGCCGCGGGCGGCGAACTCCTGGAGGATGCCGAGCAGGCTGCCGGGCTCGTCGGCACGCTGGAACACCACGATCGATGTCTTGTCGTGCCCCGTGGAGGCGGGTACGCCGGCGCGGGCCACCAGCACGAAGCGGGTGGCGTTGTCGTCGTGGTCCTCGATGGCGTGGGCCAGCACCTCGAGGCCGTAGACCTCGGCCGCCCGGGCGGGGGCGATGGCCCCGGCGTGGGTGTCGCCCTGCTCGGCCAACGTGCGGGCCGCATCGGCGGTGGAGTTTGTGGCCTCGGCCTCGACCAGCGGAAGCTCGCGGGCCAGGAACTTGCGGCACTGGGCCAGAGCGTGGGGATAGGACCAGACGTGGGTGATCTGGTCGAGCACCACACCCGGGCGGGCCATCAGGTCGAGGTGGACGGGGAGCACGACCTCGCGCTGGATCAGCAGGTCGGCGTCGAAGGCGAGCGTGTCCTGGGTGACGTTGACCGTGCCCTCGATGGCGTTCTCGATGGCCACGAACCCGAGGTCGACCTCGCCCGCCTCCACCGC
This sequence comes from Rhabdothermincola salaria, assembly GCF_021246445.1. NCBI lineage: Bacteria > Bacillati > Actinomycetota > Acidimicrobiia > Acidimicrobiales > Iamiaceae > Rhabdothermincola > Rhabdothermincola salaria. Next base: position 163,829 of record NZ_JAJQXW010000002.1, on the reverse strand, counting down.
GTTGAGCACCGCCGAGAACGTGGGCAGCGGCACGGCCTTGGCCCGGGCCAGGTCCTCGTCGCTCAACAGGGCCTGCTCGGAGAACGTGCCGATCGGCCCCAGGAAGGCGATGGTGCGCGCCGACCAGTCGGGGCTGGCAGGGGGCGGAGCGGCGATGTCGGTCACGGTCGGAGGATAACGACACCGGTCGATCGGACCCGGCGAGTTCCGCCGCGCCACGGTCGGTGCGGTGTCGACCCCGACGATCGGGGAGGATGGGGGGATGGACGAGATGGCCCTGCGGGGACTGGTGGACGGCATCCGCTCGGGCACGGTCAGCGCCGACGACGCCGTGGCCCAACTGCGACGCCTGCCCTTCGCCGATCTCGGCTTCGCCCGCATCGACCACCACCGCCAACTCCGCCAGGGCATGGCCGAGGCGGTCTACGCCCCGGGCAAGAGCCCCGAGCACTGCGCCGCCATCGTCGGCGAGCTGCTGGCCCAGCCCGGGTCCACACCGGTGCTGCTGTCCCGGGCCGACGGGCCTCAGCGCGAGGCCGCTCTCGGGGCCAACCCGGGCGGCCGCAGCACCGAGGCCGGGGCCGGCGACCCTGCTGGGCGCACCTTGCACACGATCGTCTGGCGGCCGGCCGCCCCGCGCCCCGAGCGGGTGGCCGTGGTCGCCGCCGGCACCGCCGACCTGCCCGTGGCCGAGGAAGCGGCGGTCACGCTCGCCGCCCACGGCCTCGACCCGCTGCGCATCACCGACATCGGCGTGGCCGGCCTGCACCGGGTCCTCGACGCCGTCGACGAGCTGGTGGCCTGTGACGCCCTCGTCGTGGTGGCCGGCATGGAAGGCGCCCTGTCGAGCGTGGTCGCCGGCCTCACCGCCGCTCCGGTCGTGGCCGTCCCCACCAGCGTGGGCTACGGATCAGGGCTGGCGGGGGTCACCGCCCTGCTCGGGATGATGGCGTCGTGCGCCTCGGGCCTCAGCGTGGTCGGCATCGACAACGGCTTCGGCGCCGCCTGCGCCGTGTTGCGCATGCTGAACACCTCGACCTCGACCTCGACCTCGACCTCACCCTCAGGCTCGGGGCGGGCGGTTCAGGATGCCGCAGGGTCGCCCGCCGCCTGGGCCCCAGCGGGCGGAGCGTCGCCTCGTGGCTGACCACCAGCACGACCACACGCATCCCCACGACCACAGCCACGACCACAGCCACGACAGCGCCCCGTCCGCCCTGGCGTGGGACGGGGTGACGGTGCCGGCGTCGGGCGGGGCGCCCGGCACCACCGTGGCCTGGTTCCACTGCTTCTCGGGCATCGCCGGCGACATGGCCCTCGGCGCTCTGCTCGACGCCGGCGCCGACCTCGACGAGGTGCGAGCCCTGCTGGCCCGCCTCCCGGTGAGCGGCTGGTCGCTCGAGACCGAGACGGTCATGCGCTCCGGGATCGGCGGCACCAAGGTCCACGTGCGCACGGAGGCCTCGCCGCCGCACCGCCGCGCCTCCGATGTGGTGGCCATCGTGGCCGAGGCGGGCCTGCCCGATCGGGTGCACCGTCGGGCGTTGGCCACCTTCCGGGCCCTGGCCGAGGCCGAGGGCCACCTGCACCGCCAGCCGCCCGAGACGGTCCACTTCCACGAGGTCGGCGCCCTCGACGCCATCGTCGACGTGGTCGGCACCTGCGCCGCCCTCGAGGTGCTCGGCGTCGACGAGGTCGCCTCCAGCCCCGTGGCCGACGGCCTCGGCACCGTTCGGGCCGCCCACGGCGAGCTGCCGGTGCCCGTCCCGGCGGTGGTGTCGCTGCTGGCCGGCGCCCCCACCTACGGGCTGCCCATCGCCCGCGAGCTCACCACCCCCACCGGCGCCGCGCTGCTGGCCGCCAACGTCGTGCAGTGGGGGCCCATGCCGGCCATGACCATCACCGCCAGCGGCTTCGGGGCCGGCACCGCCGAGCTCGACGAGCGCCCCAACCTCACCCAGGTGGTTCTCGGCACCCGCACCGCGGCCGACGGCTCGGTGGCCGAGGGCCAGCCCGTGGTGGCGCTCGAGGCCAACGTCGACGACGTCACCGGCGAGGTGCTGGCCCACACCATCGCCCGCCTGCTCGACGCTGGCGCCCACGACGCCTGGGTCACGCCCATCGTCATGAAGAAGGGGCGGCCGGCCCACACCGTGCACGTGCTGGCCGACCCCGCCCTCGCCCCGGTGTTGCGGGACCTACTCGTTGCCGAGACCGGCACCCTCGGGGTGCGGGCCTCGACGATGCAGCGCTGGCCCCAGGCGCGCGAGGTCCACACCGTCGAGGTCGACGGCCAGACCGTGCGGGTGAAGGTCAGCGGGTCACGGGCCAAGGCCGAGCACGACGACGTGGCCGCTGCCGCCCGCGCCCTGGGCCGCCCGTTGCGCGACGTCGCCCGCCGCGCCGAGCAGGTCTGGGCGGACGACCACCGCAACTGATGCGCCGAGAGGCTCCGGTTTCAGGAGGTGTGCAGGACCATGGGGGCCTCGGTGACCCCGGCGATGATGTTGGAGCGTGAGCGACCCACCGGGCCGGCCAGCTCGAGGCGGGTGACGCCCCGGTCGAGCAGGGCGTCGAGCACGGCCGCCACCTCGAGGCGGGCCAGCGCCGCGCCGAGGCAGAAGTGGGCGCCGAACCCGAACGCCACGTGGTGGTTCGGTGCGCGGTCGATGCGGAACTCGGCGGCGTCGGGCCCGAACTGCTCGGGGTCGAGGTTGGCCGAGGCGTAGAGCATCACCACCGGGTCGCCGGCGAGGACCTGCTCTCCGCCAAGGACCACGTCGCGGGTGGCGGTGCGCATGAAGTAGATGACGGCGGTGGTCCAGCGCAGGATCTCCTCGACGGCACCGGGCACGAGCGAGCGGTCCTCGACCAGCCGCTGCCACTGGTCGGGGTTCTCGGCCAGCGCCACCAGTCCCCCCGAGATGGTGTTGCGGGTGGTCTCGTTGCCGGCCACCAGCAGCTGGTTGAGGAACATCGTCATCTCGTCGTCGGTGAGGCGGTCGCCGTCGACCTCCACCCCGACGAGCTGGGAGATGACGTCGTCGGTCGGGTTGGTGCGGGCCTGGCCGACGAGGCGCAGGAGCTCCTGGAGCATCTCGTCGTGCAACGCGGCCCGGCGCTCGGGGTCGGCGTAGGTGTCGGTGCCGGGGATCGACGCCTCGGACCACTCCCACACGTCGTCCCAGCGCTCCTCGGGAAGGCCGAGGAGCTGGGCGATCACCTGCACCGGCAGGGGCACCGCCAGCGGGGCCACCACGTCAACCGGCTCGCCGACGGGCAGGTCGGCGACCAGGGCCTCGGCCGCGGCCCGCACCGACTCGTCGAGGGTGCGCACGACCCGCCGGCCGAAGGCGGGCTGCACCAGCGACCGGTAGCGGGTGTGCTCAGGCGGGTCGGTGTGCATCATCGTGGGCGGCGTGGCGTACTCGGCGCCGATCTCGAAGGTGAGGATGCCCTGGCCCGAGCGGAAGGTGGCCGGGTCGGTGCTCACGGCCATCACCTCGGCGTGGTGCGGCGCCACCCAGAAGCCCTGGGAGGCGTTCCACAACAGCCGGCCCTTCGCCCGCAGCTCGGCGTAGTACGCCGGGGCGTCGGCGACCGACAGCTCGACGCCGAGGAACTGGTCGGTGAGCGGCTCGTGCGTGCGCTCGGCGCGAGCAGCGACGTCGGTCATGGCGGTCCCCCTGGTGGCCGGTGCGAACAGGCGAAGTCTACTTCCGATGTCCCGACGGCGATGTCGGAGCGTCGACGCCCGCCGGTCGGACGTGGCGTGGCTCAGCCCGTCGACGCAGTCTTCCAGAGCTGGGTGTAGCTGCGGTAGGTGATCTGGGGCGTGACCCAGCCCGAGTCGACCAGCTCTCGGTGCACGGCCGGCAGGTGTTGGAAGGGCACGCCCATGTCGGCGTGGTGGGCCAGGTGCCAGCCGGTGTTGAACGGCACGATCCAGAACCGGGAGGCCCAGTGCTGGTCGACCACGTGGGTGGTGCGGCGCCGATCGGCCGATCGCTCCATGCCGCCGTGCTCGGCCACCGCCCGCAACCGGTTGAGCACCCGCCACACCGTCATCCACGGCGCCAACCAGAGGAGCGGCCACAGCCACCAGCGACCGAACGCCACCCCGAGCGCCACCGCCAGCACCGCCTGGGTGGCCACGATGCGCAGCGCCACGGGCCGGCTGGTGGCCGAGCGCAGGGCGCCGAGGAGGCCCTTCAGGTTCTTCCCGCCCGAGGAGCCGAAGGCGTCGCGACGCAGCTTGCGGTGCCACGAGGCCTTGGTGATCGGGTAGCCCCGGTACAGGTTGAGATCGGGCTCGTGGGGGCCCAGCTCGTCCTTGTGGTGGGCGAAGTGGCTGCGCCGATACGCGTCGAAGGGCACGAACGCCGGGTAGGCCAGCAACCACTTGCCGACCAGGTCGTTCCACCGCTTCTCGGGGAACAGCAGGCGGTGGGCGGCCTCGTGGGCCAGGATCGAGAACAGGGCGAAGGCCCGGCCCATGAGCACGAAGGCGACGATCCACACGCCCACCGCCACCGCCGTCGGCGCCTGTGCCGAGACCCACGCGGCCAGGGCCAGCATCCCCACCGATTGGATCCACACCGACGCCACGTTGGCCACGTTGCGCACCGTGGGGATGCGCCGCAGCTCATCGCGGAGGGCGGGCACCGGCATGCCCGTGGCCGTGAGCCGCTCGGTGGGCAACACATCGGGCAGCAGATCGGGAGGCGGCACCATCGAGGTGCGGGTCCTCCGGGATCCGGAACTGACGCTCACGTCAGTGGATTGTGCCAGAGCCGCGCCAGAATGGCCTCATGTCCGACGCCGCTGCCGCTCCCAGCCGCCTCTACTTCCGCCAGCTGCTGGCGGGACGAGACATCGCCACCCAGGACCCGGTGGCCCGCCAGATGGTCAACTTCGTCTACCTCGTGGGCGACCGCGAGACGGGCGAGGCGGTGGCCATCGACCCGGCCTACGACATCGGCGGCATCCTCGACGTCGTGGAGGCCGACGGCATGCGCCTCACCGGCGCGCTGGCCACCCACTACCACCCCGACCACGTGGGCGGCGACATGATGGGCTACGGCATCGAGGGCGTCCACGAGCTCCTGGCCCGCACCCAGGTGCCGGTGCACGTGCAGGCCGACGAGGCCCCCTACGTCCAGAAGGTCACCGACCTCGAGACCACCGACCTCGTCACCCACCACAGCGGCGACACCGTCATGGTCGGCGAGATCCCCATCGAGCTCATCCACACGCCCGGGCACACGCCGGGCAGCCAGTGCTTCTTCGTCGACGGCATGCTCGTCTCGGGCGACACGCTCTTCCTCGAGGGCTGCGGCCGCACCGACCTCCCCGGAGGCGACGCCGCCGCCCTGTACGAGAGCGTCACCCAGAAGCTGGCCAAGGTGCCCGACGACGCCATCCTCTTCCCGGGCCACCTCTACTCACCCCAGCCGTCGGCGCCCATGGGCGAGACCCGCCGCACCAACTTCGTGTTCCGCCCCCGCAACGTGCAGGAGTGGCTGTCGATGCTCGGCGCCGGTTGAGGCGCACCGGAGGCCACTGAGGGGAGACAGGCGTGACCGACCTGCTCGAGCTGTCCGCCCGCTTCGTCGACGGCGCCGTGGCCGGGGGAGCCATCCCCGGCGCCCGACGCCGAGGTGGCCGGCGAGGTGGCCGCTCTCGCCGGCGGCGCGGCGGTGCTGGTCGCCCGGGCCGAGGCGCTGAGCGCGGCGGCCAGCGACGCCGACGGGCACCGACTGGCCTGCCAGCTGGCCGAGTGGGCGGTGCAGGCCGACCCCGACGACCGCACCGCGCGGGCGGTGGCCGCCGAGGTCTACCGGGCCCGCCGCCGGGCCGAGCGCTCGCTCATGGCCAAGGGCATCTACGGCGCCGCCGCCGAGCGCTACGAGAGCGACGGGCCGACCGGAGCCGGTTGACCACGGGGTCGGGTGGTCCCGGTGCCCGGGTGGCTCCGGCGCCTCGGATGGCCCTGGTGACCCGGATGGTTCCGGCGACTCGAACCCTGCCCCCGTAACATCGACCACGGACGCCCACGAGAGGGGATCGGCATGGCTGACCAGACGCACGAGCACGGCCCGCCCAAGAGCTCACTGCCCGTCGGGGCCGGCGGCATCACCTTGATCGTGGCGATCGTGCTGCTGCTGGTGTTCATGTTGCAGAACACCAAATCGGTCACCATCGACTTCTTGTTGTGGAGCTTCACGTCCCCGTTGTGGGGGGTGATCCTCGGCTCGGCCATCGTCGGTGCCGCGGCCTGGCTGGGGTTCGGGGCCATCCGCCAGCATCGCAAGACGTCCAAGGCCACCTGACCCACCTGGTCGGGGCCGGCCGGCCGACATCCGCCCGGCGAGCCACACCGGCGGGTCCAAGGGTCCGTGCACCCGCTCGACCCGACAGCACCGTCATCCGGTGGGCAAGACTGGCCGGATCACTGGCGGACGACCCGTCGACCTGGGGGGACACGTGCACCACATCACCGACGACGCCGAGACGCGCCCGGCCATCCGACGACCGCGCACGGCCGTGGTGGCCGCCCTGGGCTTCTCCATGGTGCTGCTCGCCGCCTGCAGCAGCTCGTCCGACGACGGTGGCGGTGATGGCACCACGACCACCACGGTTCCCGCTGTCGAGCCCGTCGACTTCAGTGGCCCGGGCCCCTACGAGGTGGGCACCACCACCATCGACATGGGCGACCGGGTGGCCTACGTCTTCTACCCGGCCGATGCTGCCGCCACGGCCGAGGCCGAGGTGGTCGACGGCTACAGCTCGGCGGTGGCCTTCCCCGAGGCCGTGCGCGCCGTCATGCCCGAGCAGTTCGTGCAGGACATCCCCCTCGACGCCTACCGCGACGTCGCCCCCTCCCCCGATGGCCCCTTCCCGGTGATCATCCACTCCCACGGCTTCGGGGGTTACGCCGCCTACGCCTCGCAGCACTTCGAGCACATGGCCTCGTGGGGGTTCGTGACCGCGTCGCCGGAGCACGTCGAACGTGACCTGGCCGCCTCCGCGCTGGGCACGGTCGAGCGGGGTGCCGACGTGGAGGTGTTGCGCGCCACCTACGCCGAGCTCGAGGAGGCCGACGCCGGCGGTCTCCTCGCCGGCTCGATGGACCTCGACCAGCTCGCCGTCGAGGGCCACAGCGCCGGGGGCTCGGCGGTGATGAGCTTCGCCGCCGACCCCGAGGTGAAGACCGTGATCGGCCAGGCCCCCGGGCCGGGCGTCGACGTCGACCCCGAGGCACCCGATCGGGAGGCGGCGCTCACTGCGGCCTACGCGGATGCCACCCCGCCGGACAAGCCGTCGATGATCCTCGCCGGTGAGGTGGACGCCACCATCCCGCTCACCTCGGTGGACCTGCTCTTCGACTGGTTGGCCCCACCCAAGCGCTACGCCGTGCTGGCTGCCGCCGGCCACAATGCCTTCACCGACCTGTGCGCCCCCATCCGGGCCCAGGGCGGCCTCACCCAGTTCGCCGGGACGTTGCCGGTGCCCGACCAGCTGCTGGAGCTGGGCGAGGACGGCTGCACCGAGGGCGACCTCGAGCCCGAGCTGGGGTACCGGATCATCGACCACCTGACCGTGGCCCAGCTGCGAGACGTGTTCGGGATCGACGCCGAGGTGGCCGCCGCCTCGCTCGAGCAGGCCTGGTTGGAGGAGCTGTTCCCGGGCGCTCTGGCTCGCTACGAGTACGTGCCCTAGCGCGACGCCGTCGATCTCGCGGGACGGCGCGAACAGCGGCTGACCAGCGGGAACGTCCTCCGGACTGGGTCGTTCGGCCCAGTGTTAGCCGGCGCGGTGTTCGCGGTGCGTTCGCGGTCGATCTCTAGGTTCCACCACGTTCGACGGAACTCCTGGAGACGAGCATGCCCTCGATTCGACGTGTCCTGACCATCTTCGTGCTGATGGCTGTGTTGGCGAGCCTGTTGGCGGTGGTCCCCGAGACGATCGATCCGGCGCCGGCCGACGCCAAGGCCGCGCCCGCGGTCCCCCTTCCGGACTGTGAGCGCGATGGGTCGGGGAACCCGATCGGTGGTGCATGTCCCGTCGAGCACGAGGACGTGACCATGACCGGCGGTGGTCGGTTCAGCGAGGGGACGCGGCTGGACTTCGAGCTCGTCCCGACGATGGGCCCGTGCCACGCGTGGCCCAATCGCGGCGTCTGGAGCCCCTCGCCCTGCTACCTGGACGTCACCTGGGGCATCGGTGGCTGTGCGTACCTCGACATGGCGAGCGGCGTCGTGAACTCGTCGGTGAGCTGCGCCGGCAGCTACCTCGAGCCGCCCGGCACCTCGGTCCCGTCGGTGACATACCACAACGACATGTGGATGCCAGGGGGCCCCCGCAACGTGTGTGGCGGGTCGCCTTCCTTCAATGTCTACGTCTACGGCGGACCGGCCAACGTCGACGGGGCCATCTGGTCGCAGCGAGGCCCCGACGCGGCGAAGTGTGGCATCACATGGAACACCCCCAGGCCCGACGGCCTGTACGGACCGACCTGGGTCAAGGTGCGCGGCACCATGCGGGTGGTCACCGAGTCGGGGAGCTCCGACACCTACTCGTCCATGACGGCCGAGGCCTGGGTCCCCTGGGACGGCGACCTGCGCAACCCCGGGCCCGATGCTGCCTTCGAGGTCGAGGAGCGCGGTGGCGGGGAGTTCCGGTTCGTGAACACCAGCACCCACGAGCAGGACCTGGCCATGACCTACGAGTGGGACTTCGCCGGTGAGGACAGCTCCACCGCCACCAGCCCTCTCCACGTCTTCGACACGCCGGGCACCAAGTCGATCAGCCTCACCGCCGAGGACAGCGACGGCTTCACCGATTCCGCCAGCCAGTCCGTGGAGGTGCCGGCGCCGCCGCTCGACGTGTGGCTCACCGTCCCCCAGCTCCCCGACGGCACCGGGGTGCTACCGGCCGACGAGCCCTTCGACATCGAGGTGCACCTCTCCGCCCCTTCGGCGGTTGGTCCCGAGCAGACCGTGGGCGACCTGAGCGCGGTGGTGCCGGTCGGCGCCGCCGGTGCCGCGCTCACCATCCCGCCCTGGCTGGAGATCGTGGAGGCGCCGACGATCCCGGCCGAGGGGTTCACCCTTCAGCGGGGCGCGTCACCCACCACGTTGGTGTGGACGGTGGAACCGACCACCACGGGCCGGTTCACCGCCCGGAGCAACTGGCAGGGTGAGGACGCCTCGGGTGCGGTGGCCGGGCCCACCGAGGCCGAGCTGAACAGCCGGGTCGGTCGCGAGCTCGACGTGACCGTCGAGCTCGATCCGAACCCCATCGACATCGAGGCCGAGGACGGCGAGATCACTCCGGGGGAGGTCGTCGCCACCGTGACGGCCGAGAACACGGCGCCGGTCGCCATCGAGGGCATCACCTGGCCCGAGGAGCTCGAACTGGTCCGTACGGACGGCTCGACCGTGGCCGAGGTGCGGATCGAGCAGACCTTCGGTCCCCGTCTCCCGGATGGTGCCGAGGGACCGGTCGACCCGGGTCCGTTCACCCTGCAGCCCCAGGAGGAACGCGCCGTCGAGTACGTGCTCGAGGTCGGCGCCGACGGGACCTGGGACGTCGAGGCCCTGCTCACCTACGCCGACCCCGGCGGGGCCACGTCGGCCTCGCAGGGGGTAGGGGAGCTGAAGGCCACGGTCGGGTCGCCCCTGGCGATCGAGATGGAGACCAGCACCGGTGAGCTCACCGGATGGCTGACCGGGGGTGACGAGGTGAAGGTCTACGTCGACCTCGTGAACCTCTCCACGGTGAACGAGCTCGAGATCGACATGTCGCAGATGGAAGTGGTCGCCGCCCGCAACGCCGGGTTCCGACCCCTCCGGCCCCTCGATGCCACCCTCTCCGCCGAAGCGTGCGCGCTACCACCGGGCAAGGTCACCATCGCCCCCGGCGAGACCCTCTCCTACCACGGCCTGCTGCTCACCTCTGCTGGTGGGGCCACGCGCTCCGAGCTCGGCTTCGAGCTCCCGGGTGGCATCCAGATCGAACCCGATGGCACCGAGACCGAGCTCGATCCGACCACCTACTCTCTCTCGCCCGACCCGTTGGAGCTGCTCTACAACGTCAACACGTCGGTGGACATGCACCCCGACTGGGACGCCGGTGACTACGCCACGTTCGCCTGGTACGCCACCGACGCCTTCTTCGTCGGGGTCGGCGAGTGGATGTACAACGCCGTCCACGGCGTCGTCACGCTCATGGAGCTGGCCTCCGACTGGGAGAACCTCACGGAGGCGGGTGGCTGGTTGGCCGCCACCTCGTTGAAGGCGGCCAAGCTCTACGTGGACTTCTGGGTCTTCATGGGTCCGGCCGAGAAGGCGGCGTTCATCGCCGAGGCCGGCCAGAAGGCCTACGACCTCGGCATCGAGGCCGGCATGGCCGTGGCCGACGCCGAGAACCAGCGGGCCGCGGCCGAGGCGCTGCTGCCCGGGTGGTTCGCCGACATCGAGCAGGCCTACGCCACCAACGACCCTGCCCTGCTCGGCGAGGTCTGGGGCCGGGCCGGGGGCAACGTGGCCGCCGAGGTGGCCTCGTGCCTGATCCCGACCGCCAAGTGGAAGGGCTCCTACAGCCAACTCGCGGAAGCTGCCGGTGAGGAGGCGGCGCAGCAGACCGCGGCTGCGGCTCGTCTGGCCAGGGCCGGGTCGGGTGAGGCCCAGCGCCAGGTGGCCCGCCAGGCCGCGGTGAACGGTGGCCGGGTCACCGAGTCGGTGGCCACGCGCCTGTGGGGCGTGGGCTACGCCGCCTTCGAGGCGATGGACGAGTTCGCCCGATCGAACAACCTGCTCATCACGCTGCGGGATCGCACCCCCGGTTCCATCGAGCGGTTGGCGCAGGGCTTCATCGAGAAGATGGAGCACATGAAGCTCAAGAACGTGCGGGCCGAGCTCGACGGGCCCCTCGGGTACCTCGACGACCACGCCGACATCGTGGCGTTCAAGAAGCCCATCCCCGACGACGAGCTCCAGCAGGTGCTGAACGGGATCGCCGATCCGGATCTGCGGGCCGAGGTGGCCACGCGCCATGCCAAGCGGTCCGGCGAGTGGGACGACTACTACGACCTCTACCGCTCGTGGGAGAAGGATGGCTTCCCGTCGGCCTTCGAGCACGGCACCAACATCTCCGGTGGCCGCACCGGCGACAACCGCCTGCCGTTCCGGCTGAACGAGGTGAAGGGTCCCGACGGTGAGGTGATCCCGGACTACTTCGTGCCCGAGGTGTTCGTCGACGGGGACTGGCGGGGCTTCACCGGCGACATCGACATCGTCGACATCCGCCACGCCTCGGGCCGCTCGCTCAACAGCAGCGAGGCCCGCAAGGTCTACGAGTGGTTCGCCGACTCGCCGATCAACCTGCGTCACGGCGACACCCTGCACTGGTTCGAGCACGACGAGCTCAACCCCTTGAAGATCTTCAAGATCAAGGTGAGCCAGCTCAAGGACTTCTTCGTCAACGGCCCGGACAAGCTGCTGCAGTTCTCGCCCGACGGCGCCCGAGCCGTGCAGCTCGATCCGGAGAAGACCCTGCTGGTCGACCGCACCGTGGGTTCGGCCGAGCGGGCCACCTATGCCACCTACGACGGCGGCTACCAGCACGCCCTCACCCAGGTGAGCACGGTGTCGATCAACGGCAAGCTGCTCGAGTTCAACCTCGACCAGCTCAACCCGGCACTGCTGTGGACGGCGCCGGCCGGGTGGATCCTCGGCGACGCAGACCCCGACGCCCCGCTCGGCATCTGCCAGCCGGTGGCCGACGCCGCCGACGGGCTCATCGTGCGCCAGCACGCCACCGACCCGGTCCTCGAGGTCTACGACGAGGCCACCTCCACGTGGTCCACCTACGACACCGCCGCCTGCCAGGCGACGACGGGATCGAGCCCGCTGGCCGCCGGTGCGGCGTCGCCGGCGGCCGACGAGGGCGACGGGTCCGTCCCGTTGGCTTACAAGCCCCAGACCATCCTGACCGAGCCGGCCGGTGCCGGGGAGACCACCCTCGAGATCGCCGAGCTCCCGGAGATGGCTCCCGAGGCGTACCCGGGCGACTGGTTCGAGGTGGGCGACGAGATCGTGATCGCCCCCGGCACCGACAACGAGGAGCGCCACACGATCGCCGGCTTCGGGTCGCTGATCACCGCCGAGCCCCTGGCCCACGAGCACCCGCGGGGCACCATGGTGTCGGTCCTGAACCGGCCCGCGGCGACGGACCCCGTCGACCCGACGGACCCCGTCGACCCGACGGATCCCACGGACCCGACCGACCCGACCGATCCCACGGACCCGATCGACCTGACGAACCCGACTGATCCGGCCGGTCCCGGTGGAGCAGGCCCGGGCACCGACGGGTCGGGCGGGGTCGACGGGCCGACGCTCGCCGGCTCGGAGTCGGCCGCGCCGGTGACCCCCACGGGCACGCTGCCCTACACGGGTGGCTCCACCACCGGGTGGGTGCCCATGGCCCTGGTGCTGCTGGCCGCCGGTGCGGCCCTCACCGTGCTGGGTGCCTTGCGCCGCCGAGGCCGCTGACCGCCCGAGGACCCGATCCCTTCACAGCTCGCGGGAACCGAGCCGGGCCCGACAGGTCGATCCGCACCTGTCGGGCCACTGGCTCGGGTCCCGACCTCGAATCCCGACCTGTTGGGTAGGCTTTCGGCATGGCGACACCCCGCCGTGCCGAGGAGCCGAACATGACCCAGTCCGAACGACCCCGCTTTCGGCCGGCCGACCTCTTCGGCTTCCCCGACCCGGTCAACGAGGTCTCGGCCCGGCTGGTGGCCGCCGGCGTGGTGGCGATGGTGGTGACCACGGTGCTCACCGGCTGGCGCTGGCTCCCCTTCGTCATCGCCTACGGCTTCGTGGCCCGGGTGCTCACCGGTCCCACTGCCAGCCCCCTCGGCCAGTTGGTGACCCGGGTGATCACGCCTCGGCTGCCGATCGCGCCGAGGCTGGTGCCGGGCCCGCCCAAGCGCTTCGCCCAGGGCATCGGGGTGGCCTTCTCGCTGACGGCGGTCGCCCTCACCCTGGCCGGGGCGTGGACGGCGGCCCAGGTGGTGCTCGGCCTGCTGGCCGCCGCCGCGTTCTTGGAGGCCGCCTTGGGCCTGTGCCTGGGGTGCAAGGCCTTCGCCGTGCTCATGCGTCTCGGCATCGTTCCCGACAGCGTGTGCGAGCGCTGCAACGACCTGTGGGGCACCGATGACCCCGCCACGTCACCCGCCTGACGCATCGGTTGCTCGGTCCGACGGGCGAGGCCGCCGAGCCGGGCCTCAGCCCTCGCCGTCGGGCCAGCGATAGGCCGAGGGCCGGCGGTTGGCCAGGCTGGGCAGGCGCTCGCGCAGCTCGGCCTGGGCCCGGAGGTCGATGTCGGCGGTGACGACCGTGTCGCCCTCCTCGGGCGCCTCGGCCAGCACCGTGCCCCAGGCGTCGACGACCATCGAGCGGCCGTGGTTCACGATGCCGTTGGGGGCCTCGCCCCACTGGTCGGCCGCCACCAGGGCCATGGTGCTCTCCACCGCCCGAGCCCGCACGAGGAGCTCCCAGTGGGCCCGGCCCGTGGCCGCGGTGAAGGCGGCGGGCACGGCGACGACGGAGGCTCCCAGCAGGGCCTCGATGCGGTACAGCTCGGGGAAGCGCAGGTCGTAGCAGACGGTGAGACCCACGGTCGGTGCCGCCGGGAGGGTGTCGAGCGTGTGGACCACGGGCCCGTCGCCGGCGGCGAAGGTGTCCGACTCCCGGTTGGCGGCCCCGTCCACGGTCACGTCGAAGAGGTGGACCTTGCGGTAGTGGGCGACGAGGCGGCCGTCGGGTGCGAACAGCGGTGAGGTGTTGAACAGCCGACCGCCGTCGGCCCGCTCCACGAAGCTGCCCGCCACCAGCCAGACGCCGGTCTCCCGGGCCAGCCTCGAGGCCCACTCGACGGTCGGGCCGTGGAGGGGTTCGGCCGCCTCCACCATGGCGGCACGTCGTCCGAGCGAGGCGAACAGCTCGGGCAGCACCACCAGGTCGGCTCCGTCGCTCGCCCCGCGGGCCACCAGCTCGGCGGCTCGACCCCGCGCGGCGTCGCCGTCCGGGGTGCACTGGAGCTGGACGGCGGCGACTCGCACACCTCGACCGTACCGGGCCGACACCTCCTCGACCGGGTCGGGTCTCGGCGCATCGGTGGGGTCGGAGTCGGCCCCGGCATCTGGCGTGAGTCCTGCGGGCCGTCGGGCTGAGCCGTGCGGTCGCCGGGCTCGGCGCGCCCCTCAGGACTGGTTCTCAGGGTCGGGCGCGCCACTCGTGGCGCCCGTCGCGCACCGCGGTGGCCGACACCGGGTGGTGGGCGGGGTCGGTGTCGAGCACGACCACGGCGAGGTCGCACGGTGGGTCCGCCCCCGGGTCCTGGCCGGGCAGGGTCCAAGGCGGTCGGGGCGCCAGGGCGAGGAGGGGGAGGCGTCGCAGGGCCTCGTCGCGCCGTTCGGCCGAGCCGTACCAGGAGGGGTCGAGCAGCTGGTGCCACTTGTCGGCGCCGAGGACCACCACGTCGTAGCCCACGGCGATGTCGGCCAGCAGGCTCTGCGGCGTGGTGCGCACCCCCAGCCACGGACGGCGGTCGGCCAGCTCGTGCAGGGCGGCCAGGCGGTCCTCGGTGGGGCTGAGGCGCCCGTCGTCCTTGCCCAGGGTGGTCACCGAGATGGTGAGGTCCAGGCGATCGAGTCCGCAGCGGGCGACGGCCGCCTCGGCCACGTGGAGGTGGGCGACGGTGACCGGATCGAACGAGCCCGGGTACACCCCGGTCCGTGGCGGCGTCCGTGCAGGGGTCATCGGGATCGAGCGTACCGAGGACCCCGCCCGGGAGCCGTACGCCGCCCGGTGCCGGTGGGTCAGGCGCCGAGGGCGTCGTGCACGTCGACGGGCTCTCGGCCGAGCGCCTCGGCGACCGCCGGGTTGACCACCGCACCACCGGCGGTGTTCACCCCGAGGGCCAGACCCCGGTCGCGTCGGCAGGCCTCGGCGGGACCGAGCTCGGCCACGTCGGCGACGTAGGGCAGCGTCGAGTTGGTGAGAGCGTGGGTGGAGGTGTTCGGCACCGCTCCGGGCATGTTGCCCACGGCGTAGTGCAGCACCCCGTGGCGCTCGAACACCGGGTCGGTGTGGGTGGTCTCGTGCGAGGTCTCCACGCATCCCCCCTGGTCGATGGCCACGTCGACGATGACGGTGCCCGGCTTCATGGCCCGCACCATGTCCTCGGTGACCACCGTGGGCGCCCGCCCTCCGGGGACCAGCACCGCGCCGATGACCAGGTCGGCCTCGGCGATGACCCGTTCCATCATCCCCCGGTTGGACGTCAGGGTGATGATGCGGCCCATCTGGATCTGGTCGGCGTAGCGCAGCCGGTCGGCGTTCTTGTCGAGCAGGTGGACCTCGGCCTGCAGCCCGGCCGCCATCCACGCCGCGTTCCAGCCCACGTTGCCGGCGCCGATGACCGCCACCCGGGCGGGGTGGACACCGGGCACGCCCCCGAGGAGGACGCCCCGCCCGCCGTTGTGGCGCTCGAGGAAGTGGGCGCCGACCTGCACGCTCATGCGTCCGGCGACCTCGCTCATGGGAGCGAGGAGGGGGAGGCGTCGGTGGGCGTCCTCCACGGTCTCGTAGGCCAAGGCGGTCACACCGCCGGCCAGGAGGGCGTCGGCCACCGCCGGGTAGGCGGCCAGGTGGAGGTAGGTGAACAGCACCAGGCCGTCGCGGAAGTGGGCGAACTCTTCTTCGAGGGGCTCCTTGACCTTGCAGACCATGCCGGCGCGAGCCCACAGCTCGGCGGCGTCGTCGACGAGGGTGGCCCCGGCCCGGGCGAAGTCGTCGTCGGGGATCGACGAGTCGACCCCGGCCCCCCGCTCGACGAGCACCTCGACGCCGCGGTGCAGCAACTCGCGGACGCCGTCGGGGGTGAGGGCGACGCGGTGCTCCTCGGCCTTGAGCTCTCGGGGGACGCCGACGGTGAGCGGTTCCACCCCATCGACCCTACGGCGGCTTGGGCGACGCGGCCGCGCGCGGGACATGATGGGAGGGAGACGCATCCAGGGGGAGCCGTAGTGAACTTCGACGAGACACCGGAAGAGGCCGCGTTCCGCGAGGAGTGCCGGGCGTTCCTGGCCCAGCACGGGGAGCAGAAGGAGCCGGGCCGGCTGCGGGTCACCATGAGCACGATGGCCGAGGACGAAGAGGCCCACGTGAAGGCCTGCCGTGACTGGCAGCGCACCAAGGCCGAGAACGGCTGGGCCGGCCTCACCTGGCCCGAGGCGTACGGCGGTCGGGGCCTCACCGGCTTGATGCAGGGGATCTTCCTGGAGGAGGAGGCCCGCTACGACCTGCCCGTCGGCATGTTCGCCCAGGCCATCGGCATGGTCGGGCCCACCATCATCACGCACGGCACCGAGGAGCAGAAGCAGGAGTTCCTGGCGCCGATCCTGCGCGGCGAGCAGGTGTGGTGCCAGCTCTTCAGCGAGCCCAACGCCGGCTCCGACCTGGCGTCGTTGGCGTGCCGGGCGGTGCGCGACGGCGACGAGTACGTCGTCAACGGCCAGAAGGTCTGGACCTCCTCGGCGCACGTCTCGGACTGGGGCATGTTGCTGGTCCGCACCGATCTCGACGCCCCCAAGCACAAGGGCATCACCTACCTGCTCGTCGACATGCGCACGCCGGGCATCGAGGTGCGCCCCCTTCGCCAGGCCACCGGTGGGGCCGAGTTCAACGAGGTCTTCCTCACCGACGTCCGCGTCCCGGTGGCCAACACCCTCGGCCCCGAGAACGGGGGTTGGGGGGTGGCCATGACCACCCTCACCAGCGAGCGCGCCGACATCGGCTCCGGCCACGGCATGGGGTGGGACACGGTGCTCGACCTGGCCCGCCGCTGCGGGGTCACCGACGATCCGGTGATGCGCCAGAAGCTCGTGGAGCTCTTCACCAGCTACGAGATCAGCCGGTTCATGGGCTATCGGATCCGTACCGCGGCCAGCCAGGGCGTGGCGCCGGGTCCCGAGGTCTCGGTCATGAAGATCGCGGTGTCGGACCGCTTGGCCTTCCAGGGCGACCTGGTCGAGTCGATCCAGGGGGCGTCGGGCATGCTCTGGGGCGAGGACGCCAACGACGACGGCTACTGGCAGTCGATGGTCTTCACCGGGCAGTGGATGGCCCGCATCGGCGGGGGCACCGAGGACGTGCAGCGCAACATCGTCGGCGAGCGTGTGCTGGGCCTGCCCCGGGAGCCCAGCAACGACCGCACCACTCCGTTCCGAGACCTGCTCAAGTAGCCGAGATCGGGCCCGCACCGTCGGGTCGATCGCCGGTTCACCTCCCGGTCACCTGCCGGCCACGGGTCCTCGGGGAGGCGAGAGGTGGCAGTGGCGCCGGCCGTTCGTAGCGTGGGGCCATGGCGATCCAGGTCCACGTCCACGACGATGCCGTCGACATCGAGCTCACCGGCCCCGATCGGATGTTGGCGCTCAAGTCCCACCTCCGGGTCCCCATGTCGGTGGTCACCGATGCGCGGGTGGCGTCCCAGCAGGATCTGAAGGCCGAGCTCGGCTGGCGGGTGGGTGGCACCTACGTGCCCGGGTGCGTCGCCGCCGGGCACTACTCCACCCGCGGCCGCAAGGGCGTACGTCAGCTCTGGTCCGCCTACCGGGACCCAGAGGTGCTCGTCATCGAGACCTCGCTGGCCAACCCGTGGCGCATCGTGCTGCAGCATCCCGACCGGGACCGCTTGGCCTGGCTCATCGCCGAGCGAGCCCACCGTTGAGGTGGGGTCCGGCCGCGATGGTCGGGCCCACGGCCGTCGGGCCGACCGGTAGCCTGGCGCCGACCGTCGGACAGCCAAGGGGTTGCGGGTGAGCCAGATCCAGCGCTTCGCGGTGGTGGGTGAGGGTGATCCGGAGACCCTCCTGGCGGCCGTGGCCGAGCGCACCGGGCTGGTGCCGACGGGAGAGGTGGCGGCCCGCCGCATCTTCCTCGACACCGCGGACGGGCGCGTGCGCAAGGCCGGAGGGTGTCTGGAGATGCGCAGCCCCGTCCGGGGTCGCCAGGCGCCCACGCTGGTGTGGAGCTCCGTCGAGACCGGCGAGACCCTGGGCACCGTCGACCTGGCCCGCGACGCCGACCCTCCCCGGTGGGTCGAGGACCTCCCGGACTCACCGGTGCGCGACCGCCTGGCCCCGCTGCTCGAGATGCGGGTGCTGCTCCCGCAGGCCGAGGTCATGAGTCGTCTCACGATGCTCGCCGAGCGTGACGACGAGGGCAAGACCACGGCGAGGCTGGTGCTCGACGACAGCACCCTGCTCGGGTCGGCGACCCTCCCGCCGGTGGTCGAGGTGCTGCCCGTCCGGGGCTACGAGAAGGACGCCACCCGTCTCGCCGGTTTCCTCGCCGCCCAGGTCATCCTCGAGCCGGTGGACGGCCCGTTGGTCGATCTGGCCCGCGAGGCGCTCGACGCCCCGGCCTACCTCAGCTCCAAGTTGAAGCTCGTCCTCGACCCGGACGTCACCGCAGAGGAGGCGTGGCGGGAGGTCCTCTCGGTCCTGGCCTCCACCATGGCGGCCAACCTCGAGGGCACCAGGGACGACACCGACTCCGAGTTCCTGCACGACTACCGGGTGGCGGTGCGCCGCACCCGCTCGGTGCTCCAGGAGGGCCGGGGTGTGCTGCCCGACGAGGCCCGGGCGCGGTGGCGTCAGGAGTTCAAGTGGCTCGGCGACATCACCACGCCCACCCGTGACGCCGACGTGCACCTCCTCGACCTCCCGGCCCTGGTCGCCACCCTCCCGGCCGAGCGCGCCGCCGACCTCGAGCCCCTCCACGATCTGCTCGTCGCCCACCAGCAGCGCTGCCACGACGAGCTGGTCGAGGCGCTCGACTCCGAGCGGGCCGCGGCCCTGGTCGCCTCCTGGGACCGGTTCCTGACCGAGCCCTGGACCGACGCCGGCACCGACGCCTCCCGCCCGGCGCCGGAGGTGGCGGCCGAGCGACTGGCCAAGGCCTGGAAGCGCGTGGTCCGCGACGGCCGGCGCATCGGCGACGACAGCCCCGCCGAGCTGCTCCACGACCTGCGCAAGGACGCCAAGCGCCTCCGCTACCTGCTCGAGTGCTTCGGGTCGTTGCTCGACCGCGAGGTCGCCCCCTTGGCCGTCAAGGCCCTCAAGGGCTTGCAGGACTGCCTCGGCGAGTTCCAGGACACCGAGGTCCAAGCCGACGCCCTCGGTCACTTCGGCGACGCGCTCGTCGCCCGGGGCGACACGCCGGCGGCCACCCTGTTGGCCATGGGCGGCGTGGTGGAGCACCTGGGGGAGCGGGGCCGACGCGCTCGCCAGCAGTTCGCCGGACGCTTCGCCGCGTTCGACCATCCCGACACCCGGCGGGTCTTCCGCCGGCTCATCGACGTCTCGGAAGGCACCGACGGGTGAAGATCCTCGCGACCTACAACATCAAGGGTGGGGTGGGGAAGACCGCCGCTGCCGTGAACCTGGCCCACCAGGCCTCCCTCGAGGGCCACCGGGTGCTGGTCTGGGACCTCGACCCGCAGGGCGCCGCCACCTTCTACTTCCGGGTGAAGCCCAAGGTGAAGGGCGGGGGCGAGGCCCTCGTCCGCGGCAGGCGCGAGCTCGACCGGGCGGTGAAGGGCACCGACTTCGACAACCTCGACCTGGTGCCGGCCGACTTCTCGTACCGCAACCTCGACCTCCTCCTCGACGAGGCGAAGAAGCCCCTCGGCCGACTGGGGAAGCTCCTCGCTCCCATGAAGTCCGACTACGACATCGTGGTGCTCGACTGCCCGCCGAGCATCTCGCTGGCGTCCGAGGCCGTGTTCCGGGCAGCCAACGCCCTCATCGTGCCGATCATCCCCACCACGTTGTCGGCCCGCACCTTCGATCAGCTCGACGGCTTCGTGAACGAGCACCCCGAGGTGGTCAAGAAGCTGAAGATCATGGGCTTCTTCTCCATGGTCGATGCCCGCAAGAGCCTGCATCGCGAGATGGTCGAGGAGCTGCGCGCCCAACGCCCCGGGCTGCTGGAGACCCCGATCCCCTCGGCCACCGACGTCGAGCGCATGGGCGTGCACCGCGCCCCGGTGGCGGCCTACGCCCCGACCAGCCGGGCGGCCAAGGCCTACGCCGCCCTCTGGTCCGAGATCACCGACCGTCTCTGATCCTCGACGGCGGGCCTGGTTCCTACTCGCCGACCGTGTCGACCGCGCCGCTCCGGATTGTCACAGCGGCCTGGGACCATCGAGGCATGCCAACGTCGTCGATCACCTACTGGAACGTCGGGTCCCTCGAATTTCGCTACTTGCTGACGTGGTACATCCACCGAGTGGGGCAGGTTCGTGTGCCGGAGCTCGTCCAGTTCTTGCAGGGTCGAGGCGTGCAAATCCCAGGGCGTCCCTCGAAGGTGGTCTCCGATGCCCTGCGCGCCGAGGTGCGGCGTGGCCGGGTGGTGCGGCTCGGGCGGGGTGTCTACGGGCCTGGCCACATGCCCCGCTCGACGGCCCATCGGATCTCGGTGAGAGTGCGCGCGATCGAAGCTGAGTCACCCGAAGCGGCATGAGGTCGAAAATGCCCACGTCGTAGCGACAACGTGACGTCGACGCCGAGGTTGTCGCTACGACGTGGGCAAATCGGCGAGCGGCGCGGTCGGACCCGCCCGGCGCCGCCTCTGGGTCCTTGGCACTCCGAGCGCAGCGACGAAGACAACGGCAACGGTCGTCGCGGCAAGACCTCCCGCAACGAGACCAACAAAGAGTGCGTCACCGCCAGCCGAATGCCAGGGCTGGAGCACTTCCTGCGGTTGCCCGTCGACGACCACGGTGTAGCGCGTTCCGGGGGGAAACCAGCTGTGCTCGGAGTCGATGTAGGCCGTCGCTTCTCGGACCCCACCGACACTCTCGAGAGCGAGACTCGCACCGAAGAGGCCGACAGCGAGCGACGCCGCCACGAAGGCAACGGAGGCCACGACGACCCACGAGAGGAGCCTCCACCCGAACCTGAGGTGTCGCCATCGACGACGACCTCGGGTCCACCAACCCGCGACAGCGTCCTCGCCAGGTGCTGCTGTCCGCCAGGCCCACACAACCCGCAGGGTAGAGGAGCTGCATGCGAGACGGTGGGCAGCGGCAACTCGAATCGCATCCGTCCGCCGGCCACTCCAGGAGCATCGCAGGTCCGGCCTGCGATCCGAGGTGCCGGTCTACCGGGGCCTCAGAGCCCAGGAGGTGGGTCACCCGGATAACCGGCGTTCCGGGGCGGTGGCGCCGACTGTGAAAATGCCCACGTCGTAGCGACAACGTGAAGTCACCGCCGAGGTTGTCGCTACGACGTGGGCAAATCGGGCGAGCGACACGGCCAGACCCGACCCCCGGCTCGGGCCCTCTGGTCTCGAGTCCGAGCAGGAAGTGCCGATTCATCCCGACCCGATCCCGGCGATCGGGGGCAGGTGCCTGGCGAGCTCAATCTCTCCTCCGACCCAGCCGTCATCGTCGCGATGAGTTTGCGATGCTGGCTCCGTCCATAGGAGTGACGAACGTGCTCGCTACCAGGAGGTCCCGATGTCGTTGTACCCGTACCTGTTCTTCTCCGGCATGGCGCGAGAGGCCATGACGCGCTATCAGGCCGTCCTCGGCGGAGAACTCGAGATCATGGCGGCGTCGGAGATCCCCGAGGGTGAGGATCCGGGCATGGAGATGGCCCCGGACGCAGTGATGCACGCAGCGCTCACCCTGCCCGACGGATCGCTGATCATGGGTTCGGACGACCCCACCGGCGACGGCGGCGGTGTGAAGGGTGTGGCGCTCCACCTGAGCTACGAGGACCTCGACGAAGTCCGCCGGGCCTTCGATGCGCTGGCCGACGGTGGCGAGGTGCAGATGCCGCTCGAGCCGGTGTTCTGGTCGCCGCTGTTCGGGGCGTGCGTGGACCGCTTCGGTGTGTCGTGGATGCTCAGCGGTGAGACCGAGGAGCAGGGCTGATGCCGGCGATCATCACCAACCTGTGGTTCGACAGCGAGGCGCTCGAGGTCGCCGAGTTCTACTGCTCGGTCTTCCCGAACTCGGGGATCGACCTCGTCACCAACTACACCGACGTCGGCCCGGGCCCGGCGGGCACGCCCGTGACGGTGGACTTCCGCCTCGACCGGACCCGGTTCACCGCCATCAACGGAGGGCCGCACGGGGCATGGCCGCGATGATGTCCATGGAGAAGATCGAACTCGCTGCGCTGCTGGCGGCGGTCGATGGCGACGGGGTAGGGCGTTAGCGTGCGCTCGTGAGCGATTCATCCGTGCCCGGCGGGGTGGTCCACGAGCTACCTGGCGACCTGCGCGACGCGTTGGTCGCCAGCTCCACCGCGCTCGATGCGTGGCGCGACATCACCCCCCTCGCCCGAAACGAGTTCATCTGCTGGGTCGAGGACGCGAAGCAGCAGGTCACTCGGGAACGGCGGATCCGGCGGACCGGGGAGGAGCTCGAGGAAGGCCAGCGCCGGCCTTGCTGCTGGCCGGGTTGCAAGCACCGCGAGCGCACCGGCCGAGCGTGATGGAGTTCTTCACCAGAATGTGGCGCTGAACCTCGCGGCTTTGCTGGCCCTAATGGTTCAGCGCTTGCAACACGTCATCCCGCCGGCCATCGAAGTCCCCTCACCGTTTCCGACCGGCGCATGGCGAAACGGCAGCGGCAGCACCAGTCCAGCCCCGAGCCGGCGCTCTGATCCGGCGTTTCGGGGCGGTCTGCGCTCTGCGACGACTTGGGGCCCATCAACGGTGAGGGCATGGGGGATCGACCGCTGCCCATCTACGTCTGGTGACGCCAAACCTTCACCGCGCTCACCAGGAGGATCATGCTGAGGGCTGGGATCAGAAGCGCCCCCGGTACGACCCCCACCAGCACCCCTCCCAACACGGATCCAGCGAGCGACCCAGCGGCCATCATCACGACGAAGCGGCGGTGCTCTCCAAGGATCGCGAAGCTTGTGTCCTGGCTGTATCGACTGAAGGCGACGACCATGGTGGGCAGTGACACGGCGAGCGACATGCTGCCGGCGAGCTTGATGTCGAGGCCGTAGAGCAGAACGATCGTGGGAATCAACAGCTCGCCCCCCGCAACCCCCATCACCGAGGCGACGACCCCGATCCCGACACCGGCGGCAACGCCCACGACAACGAGCAGGAGCCCATCGAGGCCCAGTGAGCCCATGTCGCCTTGGTGCGATGCGAACAGCACGACGGCGATCCCCACCAGCAGTACTGCGAGCACTCGGTAGAGGACATCGCTGCGCAGTCGCGTCGCCCAACCCGCTCCCAGCCAGGCGCCGATGAGACTCCCGGCGAGCAGGTTCACGGCGACATCCCAGTGAGCGGCCATGTCGGCCAAGGGCACGGCGAAGAGTCGTACCGGGAGAGCCGCGGCCACGACCACGAGGCTCATGGCCTTGTTGAGGATCACGGCGTGCAGCGCAGCGAAACCGAACGCTCCGATCAGCAAAGGCAGTCGGAACTCGGCGCCACCCAGACCGATGAGTCCACCCAAAACACCCACCGCTGCGCCTGCCAGCAGCACGAGAGCGACGGACTGGCGGCGCCGTTCAGGTGTGCGCCCGAGGAGCCGCGATCTCACCATCGCAGGATCTCACAGCCAGACGATCCGCCCAGTGCTGCAGCGTCCCCGATGTGTGGGCATCTTTGTCCCTGATGGTCGGACGTCGACCTGGACCGCGCCGGTTCTCGGGCTTCAGGGCGCAGGAGTCCT
Organism: Rhabdothermincola salaria; assembly: GCF_021246445.1. Taxonomy (NCBI): domain Bacteria; kingdom Bacillati; phylum Actinomycetota; class Acidimicrobiia; order Acidimicrobiales; family Iamiaceae; genus Rhabdothermincola; species Rhabdothermincola salaria. The sequence goes on along the minus strand of NZ_JAJQXW010000002.1, from coordinate 140,036 downwards.
GCCCGGACGAGGTCGCCGATCAGGGGGTGGTCGCGGCACGATGGAAGGGTGCCCGACGGCCGCTTCGCTCCCAGCCCCACCGGGCCCCTCCACCTCGGCAACCTGCGCACCGCGCTGTTGGCCTGGCTCTTCGCCCGCCACGACGGGAGCCGCTTCCTGCTGCGCATCGAGGACCTCGACGCCGTGGCCTCGCGCCCCGAACACGAAGCCTCCGCCCTCGCCGACATGGCGGCGCTCGGCCTCGACCACGACGGGCCGATCGTGCGCCAGAGCGAACGGCACGAGCACTACGAGGCGGCCATCGCCCGGCTGGTGGCCGAGGACCGCACCTACCCCTGCTACTGCACCCGGCGGGAGGTGCGCGCCGAGCTCGAGGCGTCGGTGAGCGCCCCTCACGGCCCGCTGCCGGCCGATGCCTACCCGGGCACCTGCGCCCGGCTCGACCGGGCCGGGCGGGCCGAGCGGGAAGCGGGAGGGCGGCGCCCGTCGCTGCGGGTCCGGGCCGAGGCGGCCGAAGCCAGCTTCCACGATCGGATCCACGGCCCCGGTCGGGGCGTGGTCGACGACTTCGTGGTCCGCCGGGCCGACGGCGCGCCGGCGTACAACCTGGCGGTCGTGGTCGACGACGCCGACCAGGGCATCGGCGAGGTGGTGCGCGGCGACGACCTCCTCGACAGCACCCCGCGCCAGATCCTGTTGGGCCGCTGGCTCGGCCTGCCCGAGCCGACCTACGCGCACGTCCCGCTCGTGTTGGGGCCCGATGGCGAGCGCCTGGCCAAGCGCCACGGCTCGGTGACGCTCACCGACCAGCGAGCGGCGGGTCGCACGCCCGGCCGGGTGCTGGCCGCCATGGGTGCCTCGCTGGGCCTGGCCGAGCCCCACGAGGCCGTCGACGCACCGACCCTGCTGGCGCGCTTCGACCCCGACCGCCTGCCCCGGGACCCGTGGGCGCTCCCCGACGAGATGGTGCACCCGATCTCCGGGTCCACGAAGAACGGGACTCCGCCGACCTCCGGCGGGCGCACCGCCCCGGTCGCCGACGCCGGGGACACCGCCGTCGGGACCATTCCTGAGGGGCACCGCCCGTGATCCTCGTCGACCCTCCTGTGTGGACCTTCCGCGGCCGCCGCTGGTCGCACATGGTCAGCGACTCCGACCACGACGAGCTCCACGCCTTCGCCGCCCACCTCGGTCTGCCCCCGAGGGCCTTTCACGCCGACCACTACGACATCCCCGAGGAGATGCGGGCCGAGGCCGTGCTGCTGGGGGCCGTCGAGGTCGACGGCCGTGAGCTGGTGCGGCGTCTCCGCGCCGCCGGCCTGCGCCGACCCCGTGCCCCACGCGGGCTCCTCCACCCCGGGAAGAACCGCCCATCCAGCCCCTCTACGATCACCGTCATGGCCGCCCTGACCCTCTTCCACAACCCCCGCTGCTCGAACTCGCGCCAGGCCCTTGCCGCTCTCGAGGAGCGCGGCGTCGAGTTCGAGACCGTGCTCTACCTGAAGGAGCCTCCGGCGAGGGCGGACCTCGAGCGCCTGGTCGGCCACCTCGACGGCCACGTGGCCGACCTGGTCCGCAAGGACGACCGCTTCAAGGAGCTGGGCCTCGACAAGGCCGCCTACGGCGAGGCGACCGCCGTGGTCGACCTCCTCGTCGAACACCCGGAGCTCATGCAGCGGCCGGTGCTCGAGTCGGGCGATCGAGCCGTGATCGCCCGGCCCCCCGAGCCCTCCGTCGCCGCCTTCCTCGGCGACGCCTGAACCTCCGTCCCCCCGTGACCGACCTGCACCATCCCACGATCGGAGCCGACGCCCTCGCCAAGTTGCTGCGCAACTCAGCCGAGACGGTGACCCTGCTCGGGCCTGATGGCCGCGTGCGCTACGAGGGCGGCAACACCGAGCCCACCCTCGGCTACGAGAGCCTGGCGTCGCTCAGCGTCGAGGACCTGCTCCACCCCGACGACATCGCCCTCTACCGGGCGGCCCGGCTCGAGGTGCTCAGCGCCCCGGGGGCAGAGGTCCACGGTGAGGTGCGGGTCGGTCATCGCGACGGCGGCTGGGCGTGGGTGGAGTTCACCGCCCGCAACCGCCTCGACGACCCCGACCTGAACGGGATCGTGCTGACCACGCGCAACGCCACCGATCGGCGCCGCAGCGACCGTCTGCTGGCCGGCACCGCCCAGGTCCTCGAAGCCATCGCCGCGTCGCGGTCGCTCGACGAGATCGTCGACCTCGTGCGCCATCTGGTCGCCGACCAGGGCGACGTCGAGCTCGCCGCGCTGCCCGCCGACGTGTCCGCGCTGGCCGAGGTCCTGGCCACCTCCTCGTTCTCGGCCGCCGAGGAGGCCTCGCGCCTGCTGGGGTTGGCCCGCTCGAGCCACCGAGTGGCATCGGAGCTGCGTCGCCGGGCCCTGGTCGACGACCTCACCGGGCTGGCCAACCGGACCGGGTTCACCGAGGCGCTGCGTCGGCACCTCGAAGGGCCGCGCCGGCCCTCGGCCGTGCTGCTGTTCGACCTCGACCGCTTCAAGCAGGTCAACGACGCCTACGGCCACTCCACCGGTGACGCCCTGCTCGAGCGGGTGGCCGACGCCCTGCGCCGCGTCGTGCGGGTCGGCGACGTGGCCGCTCGCTTCGGCGGCGACGAGTTCGCCGTGCTGTGCGACGCCCTGGATCCGGGCGATCCGGAGCAGGCAGCCGCCGCGGTCGGGCGCCGCCTGGCCCTCGCCCTCAACAACGCCACCGAGCCCGAGTCCCACCTCCGCATCGCCGCCAGCATCGGCATCTCCGTCGACGACGGCACCGGCGCCCGGTGGCGTGATCCCGAAGCGTGGATCGCCGACGCCGACCACGCCATGTACGAGGCCAAGCGCCGAGGTCGCGGTCGGGTCGTGCTGGCCGACGACACCACTCGCCGTGCGGTCGGCGAGCGCCAGCGCACCGAAGTCGGTCTCCGGGCCGCCCTCGACGACGGTTCCCTCGAGGTCTGGTGCCAGCCCATCGTGCGGTTGTCCGACCGTCAGGTCGTGGCCGCCGAGGCGTTGCTGCGTTGGCGCCACGACGACGGCCGCCTCCGGTCGCCAGCGGAGTTCCTCCAGGTGGCCGAGGACTCCGGGCTCATGGGCGCCATCTCCGTGCACACCATCACCAAGGCGATCGAGGTGGCCGCCGGATGGCCCGACCGCTCGGACCTGGCCCCGGTGCTGGTGGCGGTGAACCTCTCGGCCACCCAGCTCCTCGCCGACGACCTCGTCGCCGTGGTCCAGGACGCGCTGCGACGGTGCCAGGTGCAACCCGGTCGGCTGGTCGTCGAGCTCACCGAGCATGTGCTGGCGGCCGACGTGGATCTCGTCGTGGAGCGCCTCTCCGAGCTCCGCGACCTGGGTGTGTCGCTGGTGCTCGACGACTTCGGCACCGGGTGGTCGTCGCTGCAGATGGTGCGCACCATGCCCTTCGACGCCGTCAAGGTCGACCGCAGCTTCATCGCGGAGATGGGCTCGGACCCGGTGGCCGACGACTTCGTGGTGCGCATCGTCGAGCTGTTGCGCACCCTCGGCCGCGAGGTCGTGGCCGAAGGGGTGGAGCACGAGGAGCAGATGGTCCCCCTGCGCCGGGCGGGGTGCGAGTTCGGGCAGGGCTGGCTCTTCGGCCACCCCGTGGCGGTCGGGGCGTTCGCCGAGACCTATCTCGGGGTCGGTGCCCTCGGCGAGGTGGGGTGAGAAGGCGCTGCCGGCGTCAGTCGGCGTCCGCCATCTCGCGGGCGACCGCCAGGGCCTCGGCCGGGGCCATGCCGGCCACACCCACCAGGTAGCAGGTGAGCGGGGCGGCCAGCCGTTCGGAGGCGTGGGCGGCGACGCCGGCGAGGTCGAGGAGCGCCTCCACGGCGTCGTCGTCGAGGGCGGGGAGGCCGAGGCGCTCGGCGAAGGCGGTGATCCACTCGGAGCCGGTCATGGGCCGAGCGTAGGCTCCGGTGCATGAGCGCCGACGACGAGCTGGTGGTGTCGGCAGGGGTCCGGATCCCCGCCCACGAGCTGCAGTGGCGCTTCGGACCCTCCGGCGGTCCCGGGGGCCAGCACGCCAACCGGGCCCACACCCGGGCCGAGGTGCGCTTCGACGTGGCCACGTCGCCGTCGCTGCGCGACGGCGACCGTCGCCGGCTCCTCGACCGTCTCGGACCGGTGGTGACGGCCGCGGCCGACGACGAGCGGTCCCAGCTGCGCAACCGCCGGCTGGCCGCCGACCGGCTGCGCCGGACCCTGGCCACCGCCCTGGTGGTCCGGCCTCCCCGGCGCCCGACCCGGCCCCGCAAGGGGGCGGTGGAGAAGCGTCTGGCGGCCAAGCGCCAGCGCGCCGCCCGCAAGCGGGATCGGCGCCCGGTGCGCCCCGACGACTGATCGACCCGGCAGCGGAGCAGTTAGCGTCGCGGGGCAGGCGGGGGGCCGGCCCTCGTCGCGCGAGAGGAGCCTCACCGTGCGCATCGGCGTGTTCACCCAACCCTCCACCGTCACCGCCGCCGTCGGGGATGTCCGCCGGGTCGCCGACGCGGGGTTCGCGTCGGTCTGGATGCCGCAGATCTTCGGCATCGACGCCATCACCGCCCTCACCGTGGCCGCCCACGAGGTGCCCGACATCGAGCTGGGCACCGCGGTCGTGCCCACCTTCCCCCGCCATCCGATGATGCTGGCCGCCCAGGCGCTCACCCTCCAACAGACCTCGGGCGGGCGCTTCACCCTCGGCATCGGCCTGTCGCACCAGCTCGTGATCGAAGGGATGCTCGGGTTGTCCTGGGACAAGCCGGTGCGCCACCTGCGCGAGTACCTGTCGATCCTGCTGCCGTTGGTGCGGGGCGAGGCAGCCGACTTCGAAGGGGAGACCCTCACCGCCAAGCTGGCCCTCGACGTCCCCGAGGCGGCACCCGTCCCCGTGCTGGTCGCCGCGCTCGGCTCCCAGATGCTGGGCGTCGCCGGGCGGCGGGCCGAGGGCACGGTGACCTGGATGACCGGTCCGGCCACCATCGCCGATCACGTGGCCCCCACCATCGGTGCCGCCGCCGCGGACGCGGGTCGACCGGCGCCCCGCATCGTCTGCGCGCTCCCGGTGTGCGTCACCGACGACGAGGGCGCCGCCCGCGAACGAGCCGCCGAGCAGTTCCAGATGTACGGCTTCCTGCCGTCCTACCGGGCCATGCTCGACCGCGAAGGTGTCGCCGGACCGGCCGACGTGGCGATCGTCGGCGACGCCGCCGCCGTGAAGGCCGGCATCGAGCGGGTGCGGGAGGCGGGGGCGACGGAGTTCGTGGCCGTGCCCTACGCCAACCGCGACGCCACGCTCGAGGTGCTCGCCGAGCTGACCTGAGCCCCGCCGGTGCGATCCGGCCGACTCAGACCGGGGCCTCCACCCGCCGGTGCGGACCCGGTCCGACCTGGTGGTCGGCCAGATCCGCCAACAGGTCGTCGCGCAGGGCGCGCACGGCAGGGTCGGTCCAGCGGTTGACCCGTTGGAGCGGATCGTGGGTGAGGTCGAAGAGCTCGCCCTCGGTGCCGTCGTGGACGGTGCCGGCGCCGTAGGTGGTGCACACCCAGCCGTCGCGGGTGATCGTGCGCAGGTGGACCTCGGTGCCGTCGGGTTGCCGGCTGTCCCACTCGGTCAGGACCCGCTCGAAGCCGCGGGCGTCGGCGTCGGCGTCGTCGACCGGCAAGGGGCGACCCTCCATCCACTCCGGAACCGACACCCCGGCGATGGTGCACAGGGTGGGGGCGAGGTCGATGAGGCCAACGGGCCGGTCGACCCGGGCCGGGGTGGCCCCGGCGTTGGGTGCGGGCCGCCACACGAGAGGGAGCCGCATCAGCGAGTCGACGTGGTAGGGCCCCTTGAACAAGAGCCCGTAGTCACCCTGGAACTCGCCGTGGTCGGTGGTGAAGACGACGTCGAGGTCCTCGCCCCAGCCCCGTGCGCCCACCCGGTCCAGGACCCGTCCGATGGCCTCGTCGATCAGCTCGTTCTCGACGTGGGCGAGGGCGTTGACCTCGCGGACCTGGTCGGCGGTGAGGGTGGCCGGCACCCAACGGGCCGGCGCCTCGTAGTTGGAGACCAGGTCGCCGTCGTACCAGAGGCGCCACTGGCGGCCGCGGGCATCGAGCACCGCTTCGCGTTCGGCCGGATCGGCGATGTAGCCGGCCGGGAGGGGCACCTCGCGCCAGTCGATCCGCCCTCGTTCGGACGCGGGCGGGTCCCACGGGTGGTGGGGGTCGGGGAAGCTCATCCAGCAGAACCAGTCGGCATCGTCGTCGAGGCCGTCGAGCCAGGCGATGGTGCGGTCGGCGACCCAGTCGGTGTGGTACCAGCCGCGCTCGATGGGGTTGTGCTTCACCTGGGGCGCGCCCGAGTCGCCGCCGCCGCCGCCGTTGACCTCGAAGTCGCGGTCGAGCACCTGGTAGAAGCCGCCCATGGCCTCGGGGTGGTTGGCCCGCATCCAGTTGGCGTAGTGCGTGAAGCCCACCGCGCCGTGGGTGGCCAGCTCCATGTGCTCGAACCCGCGGCTCGGGCCCGTGCGCCCCTCGACGGCGAGGCGGTTCTCCTCGAAGCGCAGGAACGGATCGAGGAGCGGCTCGAAGTGGCTCTTGCCGATGAGCGCCGTGCGATAGCCGTTGGCCGCGAGGACCTGGGCCACGTCGGGGTGGTCGGCGGCCAGGGGCACGCCGTTCATCCAGACCCCGTGGGTGGCGACGTTCTGGCCGGTCACGATGGTGGCCCGCGACGGCATGCACACCACGTTCTGGGGGCTGGCCCGGTCGTACACGACGCCCTGCGCGGCCAGCCCGTCGATCGTGGGGGTGCGGGCGATGGTGCCCCCGTTGGCGCCGATGGCGTCGTAGCGCATCTGGTCGGTGGTGATCAGCAGGATCTTGCGGCCCATCAGCTGGCCCCCTCGGTGCGGGTCGGCTCTGCGGTTCGGGAGGTGACGGCGGTGGGGCCGCCCTCGGACAGGGTCTTCAGTCCGCCGACGGCGGCGGCGATGGCGCCGTCGATGACGAAGGCCAGGGGATCGGGGGTGATCTCGGTGGAGTACACGACACGGGTGGCGCCGTCGTCGTCGAGCACGTCGACGGTGCCGAGGTGGTGCTCCACCGGGAGGGGGCCGACGATGCGGTACTGGAAGCGCCGCAGGCGCGGGTCGACGTTGACGACCTCCTCGATGAGCGGGAGGCCCGAGCGCAGGGTGATGGTGCGGGTGGACCCCTCGACCACGACCGTCTCCATGCCGGGGAACCACTCGACGATCCGGCCGGGATCCGAGACGAGCGCCCACACCTCGTCCGGAGGTCGAGCGATCCGGGTGTCGCAGCGCAGCGAGGCCATGGCGGGTCCTTTCACCTTGCCTGCAATGATCGCGTCAGGCTAGTGCCCCGACGAGTGACGCAGGTCTCACCGGTCGGTGTCGGCGTGCGACGATGGGCTCGTCGTGGTCGATCGCGGGAAGGGACCGAGCATGGACGACGTCAGCGACGACTTCGCCGACCTGATGGCCCGGGGTGACCAGGCCATGATCATCCTCACCACCGCGTCCGGTGGCGAGCGCTCGGGCTGCCTGGTCGGGTTCCACTCCCAGAGCGGCATCGATCCGCCGCGCTACGCGGTCTGGCTGTCCAAGGCCAACCACACCTTCCAGGTGGGGGCCCTGGCCGACACCTTCGCGGTGCACTTCCCCGCAGCCGACCAGATGGAGCTGGCCGCGCTCTTCGGGGGCGAGACCGGTGACGAGGTCGACAAGTTCGACCGGTGCGCCTGGACCCCGGGACCCGACGGCGTCCCCCTCCTCGACGACTGCCCCAACCGGTTCGTGGCCCGGCGAGAGGGCCTCGTCGACGTGGGCGCCGACCACGTCTGCCTCGACCTGGCGCCGCTGGGCGTCGACCGCGGACCGTCCCCGGAAGCGCTCCTGCGCCTGCACCACGTGGAGGGCATCGACCCGGGCCACGGGGCCGAGGAGCGCCAGCGCCCGACGGTCCCGACCGCAGGGGAGTGAAAACTGCCGACGCCCCCGGGCGGGGGGGCCGGGGGGCGTCGCAGAAACCGGATCGGTTGGGGGGAACCTGACCGGTACGTGGCTTCTCGGGAGGGGGGATCCCGGTGCCAACAGGGGTCACGATACGGGTGAGGGCGCCCGACGTCCATGCCGCGAGCACGGTCAGTCGTCACATGCGGCGGGCGTCACAGCTTCCCGGTCCGGAGGGGTCCATCGGCCCTCCTCTCGGGGAAGGAGTCCTGTCACGATGACGACGACCGCAGCCGCTGGGGCAACGAGGCCCCGCCGGTCGTCCGTGACGAAAGGAGGTCCGTCATGACGACCCTCCCCTCGACCACGGGTGCCCCATGGGGTCCCCGGGTCGGATCCGGTCCCGTACTCTCCGTCTCCCCCGATGTCGACCGACGGGTGGACGAGCGCCAGAGCCAGGTCGACGAACGCCCCGAACGCAGCGGCGAGGCGTGGGTGACCTGCGCCGCGTGCGGCATGGACGTGCGAGCCGACCGGCTACCCCAGCACCGGGCCACGCAGCACTGACGACGAGCACAGCCGACCAGCACAGCGAGCCAGCGTGTCGAGCGCCGGGTGGGCGACGTCGGCGGGGAGCGTCGCCTCAGCGTGACGCGTCGAGCCCCACCAGCTCGAGCAGCTGGCCGATCTGGTGGTCGCGCTCGATGGGATGGCGCAGCGGGCGGTCGGCGATGACCTCGTAGTGGTTGCGGCGGCCCACCCGCCGTCGCGTCAGATACCCCCCGTCCACCAGATCTGCCACGATCGACTGCGTCGAGCGCTCGGTGATACCCACGCGCTCGGCGATGTCACGCAACCGGGACTCGGGGTCCTGGGCGATACAGATCAGGACGTGGGCATGGTTGGTGAGGAAGGTCCAGCTGGCAGCAGGCGTGTCGCTCATGAGGCGTCACCTGACGGCGGTGGGCACGTGAGCACGTCCGGAGCGTACCGGGGCGACCGGCCCTCGGTGGTGGTGGTGGGTGCCGGGCAGCTGGCGCGCATGACCGCCGCCCCCGCTGCCGCCCTCGACATCGAGCTGCGAGTGCTGGCCGCCACGCCGTCGGACTGCGCCACCGCGGTCATCCCCCGGTCGGTCGTGGGCGACTGGGACGACGACGCGGTCGTGGCCGCGGCGGCCGACGGCGCCGACGTCATCACCTTCGACCACGAGCTGGTCGACTCGGCCATCGTCGCCCGATGGGAGGCGGCGGGCCACACCGTCCACCCGGGATCGGCGACGCTGGCCATCGCCGCCGACAAGGCCGCTCAGCGCGCCGCCATGGTCGCCGCCGCCATCCCCGTGCCCGACCACGGTCTGGCCCGCACGGTCGAGGAGGTGGCGGGGTTCGGCGAGCGCTTCGGCTGGCCGCTCGTCGTCAAGGCCGCCCGAGGCGGCTACGACGGCCGCGGGGTGTGGTGGCTCGCCGGGGCCGAAGAGGCGGCACCCGTGCTCGCCGGCCTCCCCGACGGCGTCCCTCTCGTCGTGGAGCCGGTGCTCGACCTCGCCGCCGAGCTGGCGGTGCAGGTGGCCCGTACCCCCGACGGCCGCACCGTCACCTACCCGGCGGTGCGCACCTACCAGCGCGACGGCATCTGCCATGCCGTGGTCGCTCCCTCGGGGCTCCCCGACGAGGTGGAGCAGCGGGCCCGGCAGTTGGCCGAGCAGGTGGCCGAGGCGGTGGACGCGGTCGGGATGCTGGCCGTGGAGTTCTTCTGGGTCGGTGGCGAGGTGCTGGTCAACGAGCTCGCCCCTCGGGCCCACAACTCGGGGCACTACAGCATCGAGGCGTGCGACACGTCCCAGTTCGAGAACCACCTACGGTCGGTGCTCGGCCTCCCCCTCGGCTCGCCCGCCCTCCGCGTACCGGCGGCCGCCATGGTCAACGTGCTCGGCGGTCCCGAGGCCCCCGACCCGGCGCAGGCGCTACGGGCCGCCCTGGCCCATCCCGAGGCCAAGATCCACCTCTACGGCAAGGACCACCGGCCGGGGCGCAAGCTCGGCCACGTCACCGTGTGCGGCGACGACCCCGAGACGGTGCTGGCCCGGGCGCGGGCCGCGGCCGCGGCGCTGGTCGACGGTGCCTGAGCTCGGCGTGCCAGGCTGGGGTCGCGGCCGGTCGAAGGGTCCGTCCGACAGCCGAGCGCGAGGAGACGACCGCCGATGAGCGTCGCAGTGGTGATGGGCAGCGACTCCGACCTGGCGGTCATGGAAGGCGCCGTCGAGGTGCTCGAGCGCTTCGGCGTCGATCACGTCGTGAAGGTCGTGTCCGCCCACCGGGACAGCGCCGGGATGTTGGCCTTCGCCCAGGGAGCCGCCGAGGCCGGCATCGAGGTGATCATCGCCGGCGCCGGCGGCGCCGCCCACCTGCCGGGCATGATCGCCTCGGCCACGCACCTGCCGGTGATCGGGGTGCCGGTGGCGCTCAAGCGCCTCGACGGGCTCGACTCGCTGCTCTCCATCGTGCAGATGCCCAAGGGGGTGCCGGTGGCCACCATGGCCGTCGACGGCGCCGCCAACGCCGGGCTCCTGGCCGTGCGCATCCTCGCGCTCGGCGATCCCCGCCTGTCCGACGCCATGCGCACCCAGCTCGACGAGCTCGCCGGGGAGGTCGCCGAGCGCGACGCCCGGGCCCAGGCCCGTCTGGCCGAGCGGCGCACGACCGGCTGAGCGGACGCCACGACGGGCCGACGGGACGTCCTGCCGCTACTCGCAGGCCACGCCGTCGCCGTCGCCGTCGAGGCGATCGCGGTAGCCCGGCTGGCCCCGAAGGATCGGGGCCACCCCGGCGGCGCGGGCGGCGTCGCAGTTGGCGTAGTACGGCTCGGCCCCCGGCGGTGCGGTGGTGGGGGCGACGGGGACGGTGGGTGCCGGACTGCCCGGGCGGACACCGGGGCGGGCATCGGGTCCGATGCCCGGCGGGCAACCTTCCAGCATCTGGCCCAGCGCGTCGCGTTCGGCGGTGGTGGCGGTGAGGTCGTAGGTGACCTTCATGTGCAGCCAGGCCAACGCGTAAGGGCACCAGGCGGCGCGATCCGGCGGCCGCCACTCGTCGGGGGCCTGCGCCCCCTTGGACTGGTTCGACGCGGCCGACACCGCCACCAGCCCGGCCGGGTCGTTGGCGAAGAGGCGTCGTCGGGGGGCGTCCCAACGCCAGCCGCCCGAGACGAAGGCGTCCTGGAGCGGCACCAGGTGGTCGATCTGCACCGCCCCCGGGTCCGTCGTGGTCGCACCGTCGTAGGGCGAGACCCACTCGCCGGCGACGACCCGGCAGCCGGCGGCCACCGCGGCCGGCACCACTGAGGCGGAGATGAGCGCCTCGGCCCGGGCGTGGCAGCCGTCGCCGTCCAGGTCCTCCCAGTGCCGCCACTCCTCACGCCGGTAGGGGCGGTCCGGCCGGGGTCGGTCGTCGATCACCAGCGGCTCGAGTGCGGTGCGCACGTCGAACGCCGGAGCCTCCGTGGCGGGCACGGACGAGGGCGGTGTCGTCCGCGGTGCGGCGTCGTCTGTCGTGGTCGACGTCGTGGTGTCGGTCGGGGCGGAGTCCGACACCCCGCCCGGCGGCGGATCGGAGGCCGACGAGGGCCCCGTCCCACAGGCGCTGAGCAGAGCGAGCGCGGCGAGCAGGACGAGCACGGCGACCCGCGTCGCCCCTGCACGGTGGAACGACCCCGTCCCGACCGGAGCAGGGGCGGCCACGACGGCGTGGCCGAGACTCGTGCGCCGCCTGGTGGTCACCGAGCCATGGTGGCATCCGGGAGGCCGACCGCCCGACCGACCGCCTCGCAGCACCCTCGTCGGGGCAGTGCCCGAGACCGGGGATCAGGCGTCGGCGGTCTCGGTGGTGGGCGAGTCGTCGGGGTCGCCGTCGAGCTCGGCCGCGGCGGCCAGGGTGCCGGCGAGGCCGGCCGCCTTGTCGTAGACGAGGCGGAAGGTGTACTCGGCGGCGACCTCGTGGCCCTTCAGCGGTGGCGGTCCGAGCGAACGGATCATGGCCGATGGGTCGGGCGAGACCCGGATGGGACCGGGTTCGGCATCGGGCTCGCGTCCCCAGAACGCCTCGCCCAGAGGGGCCTTCGCCGTCCCCTTGCGGGATCGGTTGCCGCGTCGTGAGCGACTCATGCGGCGTCCTCCTCGGTGGTGGTGCCCTCGTGATCGCCTGGTCGGGGATCGTCGTCGGTGAGGACCTCGTCGCCGCGCAGGCCCAGGGCCACCTTCAGCTGGCTGGGATCGAGGTCGCCGAGGGTGCTCGACTTGGGCAGGACGAGGTCGGCGATGTGGCGCTTGCCGGCCACCACCTCTTCGACGCGTTCGTCGACGGTGCCGGGGCACACGAGGCGGTGGGCGATCACGGTCTTGGTCTGGCCGATGCGCCAGGCCCGGTCGCGGGCCTGGTCCTCGACCGCCGGGTTCCACCAGCGGTCGTAGAGCACCACGTGGTTGGCGTTGGTGAGGTTCAGCCCGGTGCCACCGGCCTTGAGCGACAGCACCAGGGCGCCGGGGCCCTCGAGCGCCTGGAAGTCGGCGATGAGCTGGTCGCGGGCGCCGCGGGAGAGACCTCCGTGGTAGCAGCCCACCGGGATGCCGAAGCGCTTCGTGAGGTGCTCGGCCAGCTTCACGCCCCACTCGGCGAAGTGGGTGAACACCAGGACCCGTTCCTCGGCGGCGTAGACCACCTCGACGATCTCCTCGAGGCGGGCCAGCTTGCCGGACCGCCCGTCGAGGGCCTCGTCGTCGTGGCGGTAGGCGACCGGGTGGTTGCAGATCTGCTTGAGGGCGGTGATGGCGGCCAGCACCTGGCCCTTGCGCTTGTCGGCCCCCTCTTCGACGGTCGACTGGGTGACCAGGGCGTCGAGGACCGCCTGGTAGAGGCCGATCTGCTCGGGCGTCATCGAGCAGTGGTCGAGCTCGTCGATCCGGTCGGGCAGCTCGGCGGCGATCGCCGGTTCGGCCTTGGTGCGACGGAACACCAGGATGCCGTTGAGGGCACGCAGGGCCCGCTCGGCGGCGTCGCGGGTGCCGCCGCCGTTGGCCGACAGCGAGGCCACGAACGGGGCGCGGGGTCCCACCAGGCCGGGGTTGGTGAAGTCGAGGATGGCCCACAGGTCGCCCAGGCCGTTCTCGATGGGGGTGCCGGTCAGGGCCACCCGGGTGCGGGCCTGGAGGCGACGCAGCTGCTGGGAGGTGTCGTTGGCCGGGTTCTTGATGGCCTGGGCCTCGTCGAGGACGACCTTGCCGAACTCCACCTTCTCGAGCTGTTCGATGTCGCGCACCGCCGTGGCGTAGGTGGTGATGACCACGTCGGCGCCGTCGATCTCGCGCTCGAGGGACTCGCCCCCGGAGCGAGAGGCGCCGTGGTGCACCACGACCTTGAGGCCCGGGGTGAACTTGCGGGCCTCGGAGGCCCAGTTGCCGACCACGGCAGGAGGGGCGACGACGAGGGCCGGGGCCTCCCCGGCGGTGGCCACCAGGTGGGCCAGCATCGTCGGGGTCTTGCCCAGGCCCATGTCGAGGGCCAGGCAGCCACCCAGCCCGGCGGAGTCGAGGAACCGCAGCCAGGCCAGGGCCTCGCCCTGGTAGCTGCGCAGCTCGCCCTCGAAGCCCTCGGGGTCGGTGGCCGGCTCGAGGGTGGCCGTGGAGGCTTTGGCCAGCAGGTCGGCGGCCCATCCCTCCCCGGCGATGGAGACCCCGCCGGCGAGCGGAGAGCCGTCGAGGCCGAGCGCCTGGCGCAGCATCTCGGCGCCCGACATGCGGGTCTTGGTGGAGCGCTCGGCCAGGGCCTCGGCGGCGGCGGCCAGGTCGGCGTGGTCGATGGCCACCCACTGGCCGCCGACCCGTACGAGCGGGCGGGCCTCGGCGGCCAGCCGGCGGATGTCGGCGGCGGTGAGCTCGACGTCGTCGAACACCGCCGTCCAACGCACGTCGGCGAGCTGGTTGGCGCCGACCGCGGTCTCGCCGCCCTCGGCGAACAACCGCAGCGACGGTGTGGGCTTGCGGCGCGAGAGGGCCGGCACGCGCACGTCGAAGCCGGCGTCGCGCAGGATCGGACCGGTCACGGTCATGAGGTCCCAGGCCTCTTCCTGGCTGAGCACGACCTCGCCCCGCCGCAGGCCGCCGGGGCGGGTGAGCGGGTCGAAGAGGCGCTCGAGGCGCACCAGGTTGGCCTCCATCTCGCGCCGTTGGTTGCCGGCGTTGACCAGGGCCACCTCGACGGGGGTGAGGCGCTGGTTCGAGCCCTGGGCGAACACCGCCAGGTCCCAGGCGTTGCCGGAGTCGGGGGCCTCGAGCTTGAGCACGAGGGGGCGGTAGGCCTTGGAGGTGACCGGTGACGACCACCGGTCGAGGGCGTTGGTCAGGTCGCCGACCAGGCCGGCGGGGGCTTCGAAGGAAGAGCCGTCGAGGTGGCCGATGACGGTCTCGGCCAGCTCGCCGGGATTGCGGATGTCGGGCGGGACGGCGGGCACCTCGACCCGCTTGGCGGCGTCGTGGCACACGACGTCGACGACCTCGGCCAGCACGGCCCGGGTGACGGTGGCGGCGTCGACCCCGGGGCTGAGCACGCTGACGGCACCGGGCATGGCCTCGGCGGTGCGCCGCAGGCGCTCGGCGTCGACGAGCGACGGGGTCCAGGTGACGACGTAGGAGGGCTTCTGGCGGCTCTTGCGGTGCAGGCGGCGCACGTGGGGGACCATGGCGCCGTGGGCCACGAGCTCGACGGCCCAGGCGGCGACGTGGCCGAGCCAGCGGGCGCTGGGGCCGAGGCCGGGGACGTCGGTGTCGGTGCAGTCGGCCAGCAGCCACCCCAGCACGGCGCCGACCTGCGACTCGACCGATGCCGAGCGGCCGGAGCCGTCGGGGAGCTGCAGCGGGGCCCGGTCGCCCCACACCGGTGGCGCGGCCGTGGCCGCCAGGGCGTCGTCGAGACCGGCGCGATCGACCGGGTCCTGGCCGGGTCCGCCGGCCCAGGCGACGAGCTTGCGATCGGCCCACGTGAGCTGGAGCACGACCGGGCCCACGAGAGACTCGGGCGCGGCGGACACGGACTCGGGTTCGGCGATGCCGAGGAGCCGGTGCAGGACACGTTCGAGGCGCTGTTGCTCGCCCTCGAGGTCGGCGACGGCCTGGGCGACCTCGGGGCCACGGCCCCGACGCAGGCCCACGAGGGAGTCGTCGGTCTCGTGGAGCAGGTCGAGGAGGGTGCGCTGCCAGGCCTGGGGGCGGGCCTCGAGCTCGGCGGTGCCGGCCTCGTCGGCCTCACCCCATGCGTGGGCCTCGACGAGGGCGACGAACGCGGGGTCACGCGCCAGGTCCCCGTCGGCCAACACCTCGCGGAGGGGCCGGGGGGCCGGCGGTCCGGCCGGCGGTGCGTCCGGGTCTTCGGGGTGGGTGAGGTCGGATCGGTGCTCGTCGGCGGTCGTCGACGAGGTCGTGTCCTCGTCGCCCATGACGGCCGTGCTCGCAGCGTGGTCCACTCGTGTCGTTCCGTTCTGTTCGGGTCGGTGACCCGTCGTCGCGCCCCGGCAGCGCGTGGACCGGCCGGTGCCGGGAGGGTCTCCCCGGCCGGGGGCCGCTCGTCGACGTGAACGGCCGTGCATCGGATGTGGTCGCCCGGCCTCCCGTCTCGCCCGAATCGGGGCGGGGGAGTTCGACCGGCCCGGAGGGGCTGGTCGAGCCACCGTGGAGCACAGGGCTCGGCGGCGCTCGGCGGGTCCGGTGCACCCCTGGCGCGCAACGGTGAGCCGGACCGACGCTGTGCAGTGTAACGGCGCCTGGGGTTCTCGGGCGCCATCGGGCGCGCCATGGCCCCCCGGCGAGGCCGGGGGGCCGTGGCGGGACCGCGTGGACGACGGCGTCGGCCGGACCGGTGACGCCGGTGTCAGCGTGAGGCGGAGCGGCTGTACTTGCGCGACGCCAGGGTGGCGAAGACCACCGTGATCCCGATGGCCCACGCGATCGAGATCCACAGCGCCGAGCCGGGATCGTTGCCGTTGTACAGGGCGCGGGCGGCGTTGGTGAGCTGGGTGAAGGGGTTCCAGTCGGCGATGGTGCCCAACCAGTCCGGCATCGTCTCGGTGCTCACGAACGCCGACGAGATGAACGTGAGGGGGAACATCCAGATGAACCCGGCGGAGTTGGCCGCCTCGACCGACTTCACCGACAGGCCGATGAGGGCCTGGACCCACGAGAAGGCGTAGCTGAAGCCGAGGAGCAGGACCGTGGCCCCCAGGGCGTTGACCAGCCCGCCCTCGAAGCGGAACCCGATGAGCAACCCGACGACGAGCATGACCACGAAGGTGAACAGGTTGCGCACGATGTCGGAGACCGTGCGCCCGATCAGGACCGCCGGTTGGAACATGGGCAGCGACCGGAGGCGGTCGATGATGCCCTTGGTCATGTCCTCGGCCACGCCGATGCCGGTGAAGGCCGAACCGAACAGCACCGTCTGGGCGAACACGCCGGGCAGCAGGTACTGCGTGTAGTCGTCGTAGCCGGGGATGGCCCCGATGGCGCCGCCGAACACGTAGTTGAACAGCAGCACGAACATGATCGGCTGGATGGTGGCGAAGATCAGCAGGTCCGGGTTGCGAGGCACGATGCGCAGGTGGCGCATGGCCTCGGTCCAGCTGTCGCGCCAGGCCCAGACGAGGCCGGTGGGGACCTCGTGGGTGAGATCGCCGGACTCCGCCGTCGGCGACGCCGTGCCGGAGTCGAGGGTGAGGTCGGTGGTCATCGGGTGGCTCCCGCAGGGGTGGGGTCGTCGGCGGGCTCGTCGGCCGGGCGGCCGGTGAGCTGGAGGAAGACGTCGTCGAGGGTCGGGTGGCGCAGCACCACGTCGAGGACCTCGATGCCCTGGTCGTCGAGGAGGCGGACGACCTGGGGGACGATGCCGTGGGTGTCGGTGACGCCGATGGCCACGGTGCGCGACTCCGGGTCGATGGTCTCGGCGCCGACCGAGCGGTGCTGGAGGAGCTCGGCGGTGCGGGCCACGTCGCCCGAGTCGGCCAGCGTGACCTCGAGCCGTTCGCCGCCGAACTGCGACTTGAGCTCGGTGGAGGTGCCCTGGGCGATCACGGTGCCGTGGTCGATGACCACGATGTCCTTGGCCAGGCGCTCGGCCTCGTCGAGGTACTGGGTGGTGAGCAACGTGGTGGTGCCCTCGGCCACCAGCTCGTCGATGACCTCCCACATGCCGAGGCGGCTGCGGGGGTCGAGGCCCGTGGTGGGCTCGTCGAGGAAGAGCACGGCCGGTCGCGAGATGAGGCTCATGGCGATGTCGAGGCGTCGGCGCATGCCGCCCGAGTAGCCCTTGACCTGGCGGCCGGCCGCGTCGGCGAGGTCGAAGCGCTCGAGCAGGTCGGTGCCGCGGCGGCGGGCTTCGGGCACCGACAGGTGGTAGAGGCGGCCGACGTGCTCGAGGTTCTCGGCGCCGGTGAGGCGTTCGTCGACCGCGGCGTACTGGCCGGTGAGGCCGATGCGGGCGCGCACC
Source organism: Rhabdothermincola salaria (assembly GCF_021246445.1). NCBI lineage: Bacteria > Bacillati > Actinomycetota > Acidimicrobiia > Acidimicrobiales > Iamiaceae > Rhabdothermincola > Rhabdothermincola salaria. The sequence continues at coordinate 122,514 of NZ_JAJQXW010000002.1, read as the reverse complement.
CGCCGTGGTTCGGCCACCACGTCGATGCCGTCGATGACGGCGCGCCCGGAATCCGGACGGAGCAGCGTGGTGAGGATGCGCACGGTGGTGGTCTTGCCGGCGCCGTTGGGCCCGAGCAGCCCCAGCACGGTGCCGGGTTCGACCGCGAGGTCGACGCCTCGCAGGGCCTCGGTGTCACCGAAGCGCTTGGTGAGGCCGACGGCCTCCACGGCGTAGGGGGATTGGTTCATGTTCGACTCCGACTGGTCCAGAGGTCCGAACTCATCGGTCCGGGCGGGGGGTGCCAGCTCGGCGCGGTCTCGTGCCCACGCGACATCGGGCCATGGGAGCGACGTCGGCGAGGGATCCGGCTGGGCGTCGCAACCTACCGTGCCCGTGGGACAGAACCCGTCCTGTTTTGTGGCCGGCCGTGACGAGGCGGCGCGCCCGGCGGGGCCGGCCTCGGACCGCTCGACCTCGGAGCGGTGACCTCAGGTCGAGCGACGGGACCGGTTGAAGCGACGGATGGAGGCCGCCGACCAGTTGTCGTGGTCCTCGCCGTGGGCGGTGAGCCCGTCGAAGGTCCACTCCGTGAGGCAGTTCACCGTGAACAGGTTGGGGTTGATGGGGAACGCCAGTTGGTTGAGGCAGCGACCTTCGGCGTGCAGCTCCCGGCCGAGCTCGTCGGTGATGTCGAGGTGGACGCGACGCGGGAAGCCCGTGTCGGTGTCGCGCTCGACCACCTCGCGCCGCGCCCCCGTGAGCCTGGCCCACTCGCCGTCGCGGATGACGTAGCCGTGGATGCCGATGCACCCATCGGCCGACGAGGGATCGCCGCTGTAGTTCATGGTGATGGCGTGGAAGCCGTCGGTCGGGGAGGCGGTGGCGTAGGAGTACCCGCCGTTGGTGGCGCCGTGCAGGCTGTCGCCGAACTGCGAGCGCGGCCCCCACGAGCGGTCCCGGAACCCGTAGCTGTCGACGGCGAAGGTGTCCCCGTCGAGGGTCATGGTGCCGGTGTAGCGCCCGGGCTGGTCGAGGTGGGAGCTGCCCAGGAGGTTGGGCCGGGCCACCGCGTCGAAGGTCAGGGCGATGTGCAGGTCGTCGGCGTCGGGATCGTCGAAGTTCAGCTCGTAGCGCTGCAGCGGCTCGACGGTGCGGTAGTGCATGCCGTTGGGCATCTCGATGTCGGTGAGCGGGGCGTCGGGGATGGGCAGGTGCCAGAAGTTCTTGGCGTAGCGGCAGTTCCACAGCTCGTGGCCGGTCTCGTCCCAGACGTACACACCGGCGGACATCACGCCCTGGTTGCGTCGGAAGAACGGGTAGAGCTGACCCGACAGCCGGCGTTCGGGGACCGTGAAGGTGAACCAGCAGGTCTCGGTCCAGAACGGGTCGTCGGTGGTCGGCGGGTGGAAGTCGTCGTCGGCGGCGGTCACCTCGCCGGTGGCGGCCGGGATGTGGTCGGGGATGGTGCCGGGGGCGGGGTCGGTGCTCATGCGTCGATCTCCTCGAGGAGGTGGGCCAGGCAGGCGGCCGCCGGGTTCTCCAGCCAGATGGTCTGGTCGGCCGGCAGGTGCCCGCGGTCGACCATGCGGTTCATGACCCGCACGACGATCGCCGTGTAGCGCATCGCGGCGAAGACCTCCCACCAGGTGGTGCCGCCGACCGAACGGCCGGCGGCGGCCTCGTAGGCGGCGGTCTGCTGGGCGCGGGTGGGCTCGCCGTCGAGGCGCTCGACCCCGGAGATCTCGTGGGCCCAGCGATCCGACATCAGCCACCAGCCGAGGTCGACCTCGGGTGGCGCGAGGCAGGCCGCCTCGAAGTCGGTGAGGCAGATGGGCTGCTCGTCGCGCCAGATCACGTTGCCGGGGCGGGGGTCGCCCCAGCACAGCGCCGGGGTCGAACCGGCGGGCACGTCGGCCTTCAGCCAGGCCAGGCCCCGTTCCCACACCGGGTGGTGGCGCCCGGCCAGCTCGCGCTCGCCGTAGGCCTCCCACAGGTCGAGTTGGTGGGTGGTGTCGGGGGAGGCGCCGGGGGCGAGCAACCAGTCGAGGCCGGCGCCGCGCCAGTCGATCGCGTGCACGGCCGCCATGGCGGCCATCCCGGCGTCGAGCATGACCCGGCGACGATCAGGGGCGAGCTCGGTGAAGAACCCCTCGAGGGTGTACATGGGCGACTCGATGGGCACCACCCCGTCGACGAAGCCCATCACGAAGAAGGGCGCCCCGAGGACCGCGGGGTCGGCTTCGTAGCCGTGGAGGGGAGCGATGGGCACGGTGCCGGCCCGGGACAGCGCCTCCATCACGCGGTACTGGATGTCGACCTCGGTGGTGAGGCCGGGAACCTGTGTGGGGTAGACCGGCGGGTCCGGCGTCTCCCGGCGCAGCACGAGGCGCTCCGACCGCGCGCCGTCCGGACCGGTCCAGGTGGCGGAGAGGATCGTCGTCTCGGCGGAGAAGCCGCTGCTCGGCTTGCCGGCGGCCTCGAGGCGCAGATCACGGGCGTCGCCCAGCCGCGGCTCCAACCACGTGGCCAGGGTCGTCAGGTCGTCGTCGGGGGAGGTCACCGGACCGTTCTACCGCACGTCGCCTCGGCGCCGGGTCGAGGTGCCGACGCGAGGGTGGCGCTCGCGGGGGTTGGGCGGCGCTAGCGTCGGTCGCTGACCCGCGACGGCCGTGGAGGCAGTGTGATCGACGCCGAAGTGTTCCAGGTGGAGCCGTGGTCGATCACCGAGCGACAGCTCACCTTCGACCACCTCGCCCAGACGGAGTCGATCTTCGCCCTGTCCAACGGTCACGTGGGCATACGGGGCAACCTCGACGAGGGCGAGCCGCACGGCACGCCGGGCACGTACCTGAACGCCTTCTTCGAGACGCTCCCGCTGCCCTACGCCGAGGGTGGCTACGGCTATCCCGAAGAGGGCCAGACGCTCATCAACGTGACCAACGGCAAGCTCCTGCGGCTGCTGGTCGACGACGAGCCCTTCGACGTGCGCCACGGCGAGCTCGAGCGCCACGAGCGCAGCCTCGACATGCGCGACGGCGTCCTGCGCCGACTCGTCGAGTGGCGGTCCCCTGCCGGCAAGCGGGTGCGGGTCCACTCCACCCGCCTCGTCTCGTTCTCGCACCGGGCCGTCGTGGCCATCCAGTACGAGGTGCAGGCCCTCGATCAGCCGCTGCGCATCGTCGTGCAGTCCACCCTGGTGGCCAACGAGCCGGTGCCCGATCAGGTGGCCGACCCGCGTGCCGCGGCCGCTCTGCGGGCGCCGCTCGTCGGGGAGTACCACACCCACCACGACCTCGAGGCAGCCCTCGGGCACCGCACGCGGGCCAGTGGGCTGCTCATGGCGGCCGGCATGGACCACGTGATCGACGGGCCGTCGGGCACGGTCACCGCCTCCGAGAGCGACCCCGATCTGGCTCGCGTCACGGTGAGCACCGAGCTCGAACCGGGCCAGACCCTCTCGGTGGTCAAGTTCGTCGCCTACGGCTGGTCGAGCCAGCGCTCCATGCCGGCGCTGCGCGACCAGGTCGATGCCGCTGTCGAGGCCGCCAAGCGCAGTGGGTGGGAGGGGCTGCGCCTGGCCCAGCGAGACTTCCTCGACGACGTGTGGGATCGCGCCGACATCGAGGTCGAGGGCGACCCCGAGCTGCAGCAGGCCCTGCGCTTCGGGATCTTCCAGGTGGTCCAGTCGGCCGCCAGGGCGGAGCGCCGGGCCATACCCGCCAAGGGCCTCACCGGTCGGGGCTACGACGGCCACTCCTTCTGGGACATGGATACCTATCTCTTGCGGGTCCTGAGCTACGCCACTCCGGACGTCGCTCGCGACGCCCTCCTGTGGCGCCACTCGATCCTGCCCCAGGGACGGGCTCGGGCCGAGGAGCTGGGCCTCGACGGGGCGGCGTTCCCGTGGCGGACGATCCGGGGCGAGGAGTGCTCGGGCTACTGGCCGGCGGGCACCGCCGCCTTCCACCTCAACGCCGGGGTCGCCGATGCGGTGCGGCGCTACGTCGGCGCCACGGGCGACAACGACTTCGAGCGAGGTCCCGGCCTCGACCTCTTGGTGGAGACGGCCCGGCTGTGGCGATCCCTCGGCCACCACGACGCGTCCGGCTGCTTCCGCATCGACGGGGTCACCGGCCCCGACGAGTACACCGCGCTCGTCGACAACAACACCTTCACCAACCTCATGGCCGCCCGGAACCTGCGCGCCGCCGCCGAGGTGGCCAGCCGCCACCCCTACCGCGCCGCGGAGCTCGGGGTCGACGAGGACGAGGTGCAGGCCTGGTGCGAGGCGGCCGATGCGATCGTCGTGCCCTACGACGAGGAGCTGGGGGTGACGGCGCAGTCGGAGGGGTTCACCCGCTACCGGCGCTGGGACTTCGCGGGCACCGACCCGGAGTACTTCCCGCTGCTGTTGCACTACCCCTACTACCTGCTGTACTCCAGCCAGGTCGTGAAGCAGGCCGACCTGGTCTTCGCCCTGTACACGTGCGGCGACCACTTCGACGACGAGCAGAAGGCCCGGGACTTCGCCTTCTACGAGACCATCACCGTGCGCGACTCGTCGCTCTCGGCGTGCATCCAGGCGATCGTGGCCGCCGAGGTGGGCCACGTCGACCTGGCCTACGACTACCTCCGCGAGAGCGCCCTGGTCGACCTGCGCGACGTGGCCGGCAACACCGACGACGGTCTCCACCTGGCGGCTCTGGCCGGAGGATGGTTGGCGGTGGTGGCCGGCTTCGGGGGGATGCGTGACCACGGGCCCATCCTGCGCTTCGATCCGTGCCTCCCGGCTCCGCTCGAACGCATGACGTTCCGCCTGGTGTACCGGGGGCGACGTCTGGAGGTGGTCATCGAGCCGGATCTCGTCCGCTACCGCCTGCTCGACGGGCTGCCGCTCGAGTTCCTCCACGCCGGTGAGCTGGTGACCGTGACCCACGGGCTGCCGCTGGAGCGCCCGCTGCGGCCCCGTGCGGCCGATCGGGTCGTGACGCCGCCGGTGGGGCGAGAGCCGCTCCGCCGCGGCGTCGGCGCCGACAGCGACCCGCCGATGCGCATCCCCAACTGATCACCTCCCGCTCGTCTCGGCCCCGACCCGCCGAGCGGTGGGGGCTACCGTCGTCGCCGAGATGGTCGTCCCACGCCCACGAGGCGCTACCGCCTCGGACCCAGACGGGTTCGTCGGGCGCGCCCACGAGCTGGCGGCCCTCACCCTCTCGTTCACCGAGCCCACGGCGAGGGGAGCCCGACTCCACCTGATCGTCGGCGACGCCGGCATCGGCAAGACCCGCCTCGCCGTCGAGACCACGGGGGTGGCCCGGCGCACGGGTCGCAGCGTGGCCTGGGCCACCTGCTGGGACGAGTCGGGGACGCCGCCGTACTGGCCGTGGACCCAGATCGTGCGCCAGCTCCGGGGGCGGACGGGAGGGGTGGAGCTGGCGCCGCTCGTGCTCGAGGGGGAGACGGCTCGAGACCGCTTCGAGTTGTTCGACGCCGTCGCTGCTGCGCTGCACAGCGCCGCGTCCCGTGCCCCGCTCCTGCTGGTCCTCGACGACCTCCACCGGGCCGACCCGCCGACCCTGTCGTTGTTGCGGTTCGTGCTGGCGCACCTCCGCACGGCCGACGTCGCGGTGGTGGCGACCGTGCGCACGGGGGAGGAGGTCACCGATCGGGTGGCCGACGCCCTCGGTGCGCTACGCCACGTCGCCGAGGTCGTCCCCCTCCACGGGCTCGACGTGGAGGCGGTGGCCGAGCTCACCGGCGACGTCCACCGAGCTGCCGACCTCTACGCCCTCACGGGCGGCAACCCCCTCTACGTCGAGCAGGTCCTGCAGGCGACGGCCGACCCCACGGGTTCGGTCCCCGAGATCGGCATGGCGGCGCTGGCCACCGCGGTACGCACCCGCCTGGCCGCGCTCGGACCGGAGGTGACCGAGGTGCTGGCGGCCCGGGCCGTGCTCGGCCCGGGCGGGACGGCACCCGACGTGGCTGCCTTGGTCGGCGTTCCGCTCGACCGGACCGAGGAGCTCCTCGGTCGGGCGGTCGCGGCCCGCGTGCTCGGCGAGCGACGGTCGCTGCGCTTCACCCATCCGCTGCTGGCCGAGGTGGCGGCCGACTCGGTGCCGCCCGGCCGGCGCGAGCAGCTGCACCGCCTCGCCGCCGCCCGCGCCGCCGAGCACGGTGCCTCGGCCGCGATCTGCGCCCACCACCTCTGTGCGGCCGGCCCCGACGTCTGGCGTGAGGCGGTGGCGGCCTGCACGCTCGCCGCCGAGGTGGCCACCGCGTCGTTCGCCCACGAGGACGCCGTCACCCACCTCCAGAGGGCGCTCGAGGCGCTCGACGACCATCCCGACGAGGTCCGGATGATCGCGGCGACGAGCTTCGAGCTCGCCGGGGCCTCGGCCCGGGCCTTCGGTCGACCGGCCGCCGAGCCGGCCTACGCCCGAGCCTGGGCGGCGGCCCGCCAGGTCCCCGACCCGACCTTCCGGGCCCGCATCGCGGCGCGCCACGGCATCGAGTACTTCTTCACCGGCGACGTCTCACGGGAGCGGGCGGCCCAGTGCACGGAGGCCCTCGCGGCCCTCCCCGGGACTGACGGAACCGAGCGGGTCCGGCTGCTGGCCAACCTGGCGTCGTCCACCGTCACCTCCCGGGTCGCCGGGGCGCGACGGGCCGCCGCCGACGCCGTGACCATGGCCCGGCGGGTGGGCGACCCGGTGGCGTTGGGCATCGCGCTCGTGGCCGCCAGCGTCGTCGATCTGGGCCCGGCCACCCTCGGTCGACGCCTCGAGGCGGCGCGCGAGATCGTGGCGCTGGCCGAGGACACCGGCGAGCACGACCTCGCCGTGCACGGCCGCTTCCTGCTGATGGGGGCCCTGCTGGAGCGCGGCGACGTGCGTGAGCTCGACGCGGAGCTGGCGGCCCAGGACGACGTCCTCGGGACCATCGCCGAACCCCGCTTCGCACGCCACGCCCTGTGGTTCCGCTGCATGCGAGCGATGCTCGACGGGCGTCACGACCAGGTGGAGCGGTTGGCGCTCGAGTGCCTGGCCATCGCCGAGGAGCTCGAGGACCCCGACGGGCCCGGGGTCTACGGCGGTCAGCTCGGGGTGGCTCTCTGGATGCGGGGACGGATCGCGGAGATGGAACCCGTCTACCTGGAGATGGGGCGCCTCGAGCCCGAGGAGCCGTTGTGGGATGCGGTTCTGGCCTGGCTGTGGTGGGGAGACGGTCGGGCCGATGCCGCCCGCGGGGCCCTGGCCCGCGTCCCCTCGCCCGCCGCCATGGTGTCCGGGCAGCACACGTTGCTGACCCTGGTGACGGCCGCCGACGCCGCCGCCGACCTGGCCGACGACGCCGTGGTCGCCGAGCTCTGGGATGCGCTGCTGCCCTACGCCGACCACGTGGTCCCCATCGGTATGGGCGCGGCGGTGTGGGGTTCGGTGGCCCGCCCCCTCGGGCGGCTGGCGTTGAGGCTCGGCCACGTGGACGAAGGCGTCGCCCACCTGGATCGCGCCGTCGCCGTCTGCGCCCGCCTCGGGGCCCGGCCCTGGTTGGCGCAAGCCCAGCTGGCCCTGGCCGGCACGCTGCTCGACCTGGACCGGGGGGACGCCGGCCGCGTCGAGGCGCTGGTCGCCGAAGCCGAGGTGGCGGTGCGCGAGCTGCAGCTGACCGTGCTCGTGCCCCGCCTCGAGGAGCTCGTCGCCCGCCTCGCCCGGCGCCGCCCCCCGGCGCCGGGCGCCGTGGTGGCGCGGGCCGACGCGCCCCGGCCGCTCGACCCTCCCGGACGGCCGTCGCTCGCCGTGCTGGGCACGTTCGAGGTGACCGCCCTCGACGGCTCGGTGGCCACCTGGACCTCCCGCAAGGCCCGTGAGCTGTTGAAGATCCTCGTGGCCCGCCGAGGCGCCCCTGTGCCCCGCGAGACGATGATGGACCTGCTGTGGCCCGGAGAGGACCCCGAGGTGCTGTCCAACCGCCTGTCCGTGGCGTTGTCGACCGTGCGGCGCTCGCTCGATCCCGAGCGCCGTGGTCCGACCAACACCCACGTCGTCACCGAGGCGGGTGCCATCCGGCTCGACACCAGGACCGTCGCCGTCGATGCCGAGCGCTTCCTCGCCCTGGCCGACGACGCGGTCGCGGCCCACGCGGCGCGCGCCCCCGACGCGGTCGATCACCTGCGGGCCGCCCGCGACGCCTACCGGGGCGAGGCGCTGCCCGACGAGCCCTACGCGCCGTGGGCCGAGGCCTTCCGGTCCGAGACCACCGCCGCCTACGTGCGGGTGCTGCGGCTCTCGGCCACCGAGGCGGTCGCGGTCGGCGACCACCTGGGCGCCTCCGAGGGCTTCCGGACGCTCCTCGCCGACGACCCCTACGACGAATCGGCCCACCGTGGCCTCGTCGACGCCCTGCGGGCCCTGGGTGCCCACGGGCAGGCGTCGGCGGCGTGGGAGCGCTACCGGGAGCGGATGGCGGAGCTGGGGGTGCTGGTGCCCGCCCGTCCGCCCGGCTGACCGGCTGACCGGCTGACCGGCTGACCGGAGCAGGCGGCAGGTCCTAGACGCTGCTGGGGCCGCTCACCTGGACGTGCACCTCGTGGCGCAGGAAGTCGGTGATGTCGTCGGCGACGTCCTCGGGGTCGATGTCGAGCGCGATGCGGTCGAGCACGAGCCGGGGTCGGGAGGGCGTGTCGGCCTCGTCGGCGGTGGTGACCTCGGCGGGATCGTCGACGAGGACCACGATGGCCTCCACCCGGTCGGGGTGCTCGGTGGCGAACCGCTGCGCCATCGCGGCCCCGCTGCCGCAGCCGACGACCGTGATCCACGGCAGCTCCAGGTGGCGCAGGACCCCGAGCAGATCGTCGAGGTCCTGGCGGTCGGGTTCGGCGGGCACGTCGTCGGCCGCGGTCGTGTCGTCGCGACCGCCGAGGAACGGGGCGATGGCCCGCAGGCCGTCGGCGGCGAGGGCCGGAAGGAGACCGGCCATGGAGGCGAAGCCGCGGTCGTGGTCGTGGATGAGGACCACGGGGGCACCGTTGCCCCTCTCGCGGTAGGTGAACCCCCGCCCGTCGAGCACGACGACCCCCTCGTGAGGGGGGTACAGCTCGTCGACGTCGGTCTCGACGAAGGGGGTGGTGGCGCCGAGGCCCACCGGCGAGGGCACGAATGGCGCCCGCTCGTCTTCGCTCACCGCCGCGCGGCGGGTCATGCGGTAGACGGCGTAGACGGCGATGACGAGGTAGGCGATCGCCACCACCACGAAGAGGCCACCGGGCCCGAACGCGCCCACCGCGGTGGCGCCGAGAATGGGGCCGGCCACCGAGCCGATGCCGTTGACGAGCACCATGCGGGCCCCGCCGGCCACCACGAGGTCGGAGTCGAGGTAGTCGTTGAGGTGGGCATTGCAGAGGGCGTACAACGGGAAGGTCACCCCGCCGGCGACCATGGTCATGGCGATGATGATCAGGCGTCGGTCGGCGTCGATGGTGGCGGCCACCAGGGCGACGACGGCCGCCAGCGTGGCGGCGACGGCGATGACGACCCGTCGATCGGTCCGGTCCGACCAGGCGCCGAGAGGCAGCTGCAGGAGCAGGCCGCCGGCGAGGGTGGCGGCGATGAACAGGGCCGTCGCGATGTTGTCGAAGCCGGACTGGGCGGCGTAGACCACGCCGGCGCCGATCATGGCCGCGCCCGTGAAGCCGGACAGCGCCGCGCCCACGGCGGCCAAGGGCGCAGTGGCGACCAGGGCCCGGAACGACAGCGGCGCCGGGTCCACCGTCGGTGGGGCCACGACGTCGGCCAGCGAGATCGGCACGACGGCGAGCGACACGAGCACCGACGCGATCACGAAGGCGCCGAACCCGGCGGGGTCGGTGACCGAGAACAGCAGCTGTCCGCCGAGCAGCGAGCCGCCCACGACGACCATGTAGATGGAGAACAGCGTGCCTCGGGTGCGGTTGGTGGCCGCGCCGTTGAGCCAGGTCTCGGTCACCACGTACAGCCCGGAGATGCAGATGCCGGTCACGGCGCGCAGGAGGAACCAGGTCAGCGGCTCGGGTCGGATGACGTGCAGGAGCACGGCGGCCGAGGCCAGGGAGGCGAGGCCGGCGAAGACCCGGACGTGGCCCACGCGGGTGATCGTGCTGGGAGCGACCATCGAGCCGACGGCGAAGCCGAGGTAGTACCCGGCCAGCACCACACCGACGATCCCGGGGGCGAAGCCCTCGAGCCCGGCTCGGATCCCGAGCAGGGTGGACGTCAGCCCGTTGCCGGCCATCAACAACGCCACGGCGACCAGCAACGGCACGGCGGCGAGCAGCGAGCCGCGCAGGTGCCGCTCGGAGCGTTCGAGCGTGGCGGTCATCCGGGTTGGAAGAGGGGTGTGGGCGCGAAGCCGCGCCGCCCCGATGGGAGAGGCACGAGACCGAACCTAGTGACGTGGCGAGCCGACGCCTCCCGGGACGGGCGTGGCGATCGCCACAACCGTTGGGCCGTGGAGGGCTCGCGCCCTCAGGAGTGCATCAGGCCGGTGGCCTGGGCGAGCGGGAGGTCGCGCACCGAGACCAGACCCGGTGGCGCGTCGCAGACGGCCTGGATGGCGTTGACGGCCTTGGCCGCGGTGGCGATGACGCCGGCGGTGTTGACGTCGGTGTCGCCCAGGCCGACGTGGGTGTTGATCTCGATGCCGGGATCGCCGGTGACGACGCAGCGGTGGACCCCGAGGTGTCCCTCCGGAGGGTAGGGCCAGTCGGGGGCGGCCGCCGGGGTGAGTCGGTTGACGTGCTCCATGACGATGGCCGGGCGACCGTCGACGATGCCCTCCACCGAGAAGCGCACGGCCGCCACCCGGCCGGGCTCGACTCTCATCATCGTGCAGTCGATGGGCTCGGGGGTGACCCACTTCTCGAGGTGCTCCTCGATGCCGTCGAGCTCCACGCCCAGTTCGTCGGCGAGCAGCCGGACGGGGCCGCCCCACATGGACGTGAGGACGCCGGGGTGGAACATGAGCGGCGTGTGGTCGGGGTCGGTGCCGAAGCCCATGGCCGCACCGGTGAACTCGGCGTCGTCGTAGGTGCCGTAGTCGCAGATCTCCTGGACCCTGATGGTGTCGGCCCGGGTGGTGAGGCTCAACGCGGCGAAGGCGAGGACGTCGCCCGAGAACCCGGGGTCGATGCCGTTGACGTACATGGTGGTGCCGCCCGCGAGGCAGGCCTCGGTGAGCGGGTTCACCAGCCAGGCATCGGCGTGAGGCGGGTAGATCAGCCAGACGAGTGACGTGGCCACGACGTTGGTGCCGGCCCGCAGGAAGCGGGTGAGCTCGGCGAGCGCCTCCTGGGGGCGCATCTCGGCCTGGGACGTGTAGACGACGCACTCGGCTTCGAGTGCCAGCAGCTCCTCGATGTCGTCGGTGGCGATGACGCCGGTGGGTTCGTCGAGCCCGCAGAGCCGGGCGGCGTCGCACCCGATCTTGTCGGGACTCGAGGCGTGGACCCCCACCAGCTCGAGGTCGGGTCGCTCGATCAGGGCCCTGAGGGCGTGGCGCCCCACGTTGCCCGTCGAGAACTGGATCACCCGTCGTGCCATCGTGCCCCTCACCTCGTGGAACCCCTGGCCCGGCAGTCTGGCCGACTGCGCCGAGGTGTGCTCCCCGCGGCAGGTGCGTCGGGGCCGGGAGAAGTCCCGGTCCGCTCGACGGGGGGCTCGGGGCGGACGCGATCGCCGTCGGGTGCCTTCTGCCATGATCGATCGCGTGCGTCCCGACGATCCTGCTCTCGGTCCCAGCGTCGTCACCGTGGCCTGCGCCAACTTCGCGTCGGTCCCTCGGGACAAGAAGGCGACGGTCGCCAAGGTCGTGTCCGTCATGGGCGAGGCGGCCGCCGGTGGGGCCGACCTGGTGGTGTTCCCCGAGCTGGCGCTCGGCACGTGGGGGGAGTGCGCCGACTGCGCGGCGGCCCATGCCCCGTGCGGTTGGCACCTCGAGCAGGCGGAGGTGGCCGACGGCCCGTCCTGCGGGACCATCGCCGAGGCGGCCCGCTCGCTCGGCGTGCACGTGATCTACGGCTTCGAGGAAGCCGACGCCCACGACCGCGGGGTCCTCCACAACTCGGCCAACGTGGTGGCTCCCTCGGGCCTGGTGGGCACCTACCGCAAGCTGCACCTCGGCATCCCGCTCGAGACCGACCGCTTCACCCCCGGCGACGCGCTGCCCGTGTTCGACACCGAGCTCGGCCCGATCGGGATCTCCATCTGCTACGACTTCTACAACAACCCCGAGCTGTGCCGGGTGCTCGCCCTCAAGGGAGCCCGGTTGCTGGTCAACCCCACCGGGCGGTCCGACCTCCCGCGTGCCCGCCAGAACCTCGAGCACGCCACGCTGGTCCGGGCCCAGGAGAACCTGGTGTTCGCGGCGTCGGCCAACCGGGTGGGCGACGCCCATGGCCCACCGACCTGGGCGGGGGGCAGCGTGATCGGTGGCCCCGAGTTCCCCGGGTTCGGCGTGGTGCTGGCCCAGGCCGGCGCGAACGAGGAGCTCATCAGCGCCGAACTCGACTTCCGCGCCCTGGCCCGCTGGTACGACTGGCTCCCCTGGCGCGAGTGGCGACTCGGGCCGCAGCGCGACATCACCCGACTCGTCGCCGACGAGCTCGGGCGCCTCTGACCGACGGGCCACCCGGGCTCCGACGTCCTGGAGATGGTGAGACGCGAGGTGCTCCGCCGGGGACTCCTGGAGCCGAGGCCCTCAGAAACCTGAGGACCCCGTCGTGGGGTCCTCAGAGAACCGCAATCGGACTGCTGTCGTTGGCGTCGCCAGCCCAGGCCGATTGATCCTTCACACGTCCGGAGCCGGCGCTTCACACCCTTCGATCCCGGTGCATGGGCCGCTACAGCTGGCCGAGCAGCTCAGGGTTCGTGACGTTGCGTGCCAGCTCGTTCGTCACCAGGCGGGACGATCGACGGCAGGCCAGTGGCCGGCGTACTCCCCGCCGTCGACCCGTAGGGCCACGCCGTTGACCCACCGGCTCGCGGGAGTGCAGAGGAAGACGATCGCAGAGGCGATCTCGGATGTCTCGGCGATGCGTCCTGCGGGGATCCCTGCGGCGACGTCACCGAGCAGATCAGCCAGGCCCGCCATGTCCTCTATGGGTCCAGCCTCGTTGTCGAGCATTCCCGCCGTGTCGACCGTGCCCGGGGCCACGGCGTTGACCCGGACGCCCGCCCTCCCGGCGAACTGAGCCAGGCTCTGGGTCAGGTTGACCACGCCTGCCCTGGCTGCGCCCGAGTGGACGAAGGCTGTCGCGCCGCGCTCGAAGCTGAAGATGTGCACGATGTTGACGATCGAACCTCTGCCGGCCTCGACCATGAGCGGCGCGATCCGACTGATCACGTTCCATGTCCCGTTGAGGTTGAGGTCCACCACGGATCGCCAGCCGCGGTCGCTGATGGAGCCGGGATAGGCCGGGAACTGGCCACCGGCGTTGTTCACGAGGATGTGGGGTGAGCCGAACCGATCCACCACGGCCTCGCGGAGTCGATCGACGTCGTCGGTGTCGCGGATGTCGGTGGGCACGGCCACGCAGGATCGTCCCGACGCCTCGATCTCCTGGGCGGTGACCTCCAGGTTCGAAGGGTCTCGCGATGCGATGACGAGGTCGGCGCCCAGCCGGGCGAGGGCGAGTGCCACCTCGCGCCCGAGTCCTGTGCCTCCGCCGGTCACGATCGCCGTCTGTCCTTCGAGGATGTCCGGGGCGAAGCAGTCGAGGGGACCCACGTCGTCCATGGCGCTCATTCTTGCACGGCAATCATTTCCTCGCCCGTGACTGGGGTGCCGCTCGCAGCCACGGAGGGAGGGCACCACCCACCGGCGCTTCGGCCGGTCGGCGGACTGGCGGCGGCGGAGGACCTGATTCGGGGCAGGTACGACGAATGGTTGGACGCGAAGGGACCAGCCCGATCGCCTGGGTCCGGTCTCCAGTCCGAGTGGGCCGACGATGGCCAAACGCCGGCGGTCCAAGACGCTGTCCAGCGGCCGGTCACCGAGCCCCGCCCCGGTTGCCTGAGCGCGAGGCCCTCAGAAGCCTGAGGACGCCGTCGTCGTCGTGTCGTCGTCGTCGTGTCGTGCGCGAGGGGGGACTTGAACCCCCACGTCCTTTCGGACACAGGAACCTGAATCCTGCGCGTCTGCCAATTCCGCCACTCGCGCGAGTGGAATCGTCAGGCTAGCCGGAGCCGGCTGACCCCACGAATCGTCGTGGCGGGGCAGCGCCAGGGAGTCGGAGGGAGCCGTGGCGACCGGTGCCGCAAGAGCCTGGGTAACGTGTCGGCCGTGGGACTGAAGGGCTTCGAACGCCGCCTCGAGCATGCCGTGGAAGGCATGTTCTCGCGGGTCTTCAAGAGCGGCGTGCGCCCGATCGAGATCGGGCGGCGCCTCACGCGGGAGATGGACGACCACCGATCGGTCGACGTCCGGGGCCGCGTCGTCGCCCCCAACTCCTTCACCATCCACATCTCCACCGACGACCACGACAGCTTCGCCGACATCGCCGACACGCTCTGTAGAGAGCTGTGCGACGCCGCTCGCGAGCACGCCCGCGACGAGGGCTACGCGTTCCTCGGCCCGGTCGAGGCCGAGCTGGTGGTCGACCCCGAACAGCGCACCGGCACCTTCCACATCGACGCCCGGCTCCGCGAGGGCCCCGGTGGCACGGGCGCCGGCTCGCTCATGTTGCCCACCGGCGAGCGCTACGTCCTGCGGGAGGGCACCATCAGCGTCGGCCGCCTGCCGGAGTGCGACATCACCGTCGTCGATCCCAACGTGAGCCGGCGTCACGCCGAGATCCAGTCGCGGGGCGACGGCTTCGTGGTCGTCGACCTCGGCTCGACCAACGGCACCCGGGTCAACGGGGTGCGCGTCACCGAGCGGGAGCTCCGCGACGGCGACGAGCTCGGCTTCGGCAACGTCCGCCTCACGTTCCAGGCGTCGTAGCCGGGTGTCCGACCAGCTGCTCTTCGTCCTGAAGCTGTGCCTGCTGGCGCTGCTCTACCTGTTCTTCTTCCGTGTGCTGCGCGCCGTGTGGGCCGAGCTGCGAACACCCGCACCCACTGCGGCCCCGGCTGCGCCGGCCGCCGGCCCGACCGCGGCGCCGCCTGGCCGGCGGGCCCGCAAAGCGGCCGAGAAGGCGGCCAAGGCGGTGCCCGAGCTGGTGGTGGTGGACCCCGCCGACCAGCGGGGCCGCGCCTACCCGCTGGGCAACGAGGCCTCGATCGGTCGGGCGGCCGGTTGTCAGATCACCGTGGACGACACGTACGTGTCGCAGATCCACGCCCGCGTCTTCACCCGCGACGGGCAGTGGCTGGTCGAGGACCTCGGCTCGACCAACGGCACCTGGATGAACCGCCAACGGGTCTCGGGCCCGATGGTCGTGCAGCGGGGTGACCGGGTCCAGGTCGGCAACACGGTGCTGGAACTGCGGTGACGCGCTTCGCCTGGGGTTCGGCCACCGACACCGGCAGGGTGCGTCAGGCCAACGAGGACGCGCTGCTGGCCGTCGACGGGCTGTTCGTCGTCGCCGACGGCATGGGCGGCCACCGCGGTGGGGCCACGGCCAGCGAGCTGGCGGTGCGCACCGTGCAGGAGCGCTTCACCTCGGCCGGCACCGAGGTCCTGGTGCAAGCCGTCCAGGACGCCAACGAGGCCGTGGTGGCCGAAGCCACCGCTGACCCCGACCTCGAGGGCATGGGCACGACGTTGTGCGCCATGGCCCTCGTCGACGACGACGGCAACGACGCCATCGCCGTGGTCAACGTGGGCGACTCGCGCCTCTACCTGCTGTCCGACGGCGAGCTCACCCAGATCACCGAGGACCACAGCCTGGTGGCCACCATGGAGCGCCAGGGCCGGTTGACCCGGGCCGAGGCCGCCGTGCACCCCCAACGCAACATCCTCACCCGGGCGCTCGGCATCGACACCAAGGTGATGGTGGACTCCTGGGAGATCACCCCGGTCGAGGGCGACCGCTACCTGGTGTGCAGCGATGGTCTCTTCAACGAGGTCGACGACAACCGGCTGGCGGCCACGCTGCGCCGACTCGCCGATCCCCAGGAAGCAGCGCACGAGCTCGTCCGTCTGGCTCTCGAGGGCGGTGGCCGCGACAACATCACGCTCCTCGTCGTCGATGTCCTCGCCGATGGCGGGCCCGGTCCCTCCGGCGCCCGCCCGGCGACCCGCATCACCGCCGCCGTCGCTGGGGAGGACCGCGTCGATGGTGCCGGGCCGCCCGACGGGGACGGGGAGGAGGCGGCGGTCGCCGACAGCGGCGCGGACGACGGGCAGGGTCGAGGCGACCTCGACCGCCCCCGAAGCCGCGTCACCTGGCGGGTGGCGGTGTTCGCGGTGGCCCTGTTGGCGGTCGTCGGCGTGGCCGTGGGCGCGGTGGTGTGGGCCGGCACGGGCACCTACTACGTGGCGCTCGACGGCGACCAGGTCGCCATCTACCGGGGCAAGCCCGGCGGGGTGCTGTGGATCCAGCCCGAGCTGGCCGAGACCACCGAGCTCGACGCCGACCAGGTGCCGGCCGCCTTCCGCCAGGACGTCGAGGCCGGCCACGAGACCTCCAGCCTCGACGACGCCCGCCGCTACGTCGCCAACCTCGTCGAGCAGTACGAGCGGACCACGACGACCACGACGACGACCACCACCACCACCACGACCACCGTCCCCGTCGAGCCCGCCGACCCGGTCACCCTGGGGCCGGTGATCGTGCCGTGACCAACCGGCGCAACACCGAGCTGGGGCTGATGCTCCTGGCCGTCATCATCACCGCCGGCGCCTACGTCCTCGCCAGCCTCGGGGCCGAGGCCCGCATCCCGGCCAACGTGGTGCCCTTCCTCGTGATCGTGCTCGGCCTGCTGCTCGGGGCCCACGTGGCGCTGCGTCGCCTGGCCCCGGACGCCGACCCGATCCTGTTGCCCGTCGCTGCCGTGCTCAACGGGCTCGGCTACGTGCTCATCGCCGGCCTGCCCCCGATGCCCAACATGCCCTCCGGCGAGGAGCTCGCCCGCCAGCAGGCGTTGTGGACCGCCATCGGTGTCGGGGCGTTCATCGCCACCCTCGTGGTGGTGAAGCGCCCGCGCGACCTCGAGCGCTACCGCTACACCTTCGCCCTCGTGGGCATCGGCCTGCTGCTGTTGCCTCTCATCCCCGGCATCGGCAGGGAGATCAACGGCAGCCGCATCTGGGTGGGCCTCGGGCCGGTCAACTTCCAGCCCGGCGAGGTGGCCAAGGTGGTGCTGGCGCTGTTCTTCGCGGCCTATCTGGCCGACCAGCGCGAGCTCATCGCCACCAGTGTGTGGAAGCTCGGCCCCCTTCGCCTCCCGGATCCCAAGTACCTCGGTCCGGTCGTCATCGCCTGGCTCGTGACCCTGGTGGTGATGGTGTACCAGAAGGACCTGGGGTCCTCGCTGATGTTCTTCGCCCTGTTCGTGGTGATGCTCTGGGTGGCCACGGACAGACCCTCGTTCCTCGTGCTCGGCGGCGGGCTGTTCGCGGCCGGGGCCTGGTTCGCGTGGTCCGCCTTCAGCCACGTGCGCCAGCGCGTCGACATCTGGCTCGACCCGTGGCAGGACCCGAGCGACTCCGGCTACCAGATCATCCAGGGCCTCTTCGCCATGGGGTTCGGTGGCCTGGCCGGCACCGGCCTGGGGCTGGGCAGCTCGGTGCGCATCCCGGCCAGCGAGAGCGACTACATCTTCGCCGTGGTGGTCGAGCAGCTGGGCCTGCTGGGCGGCACCGTCGTCATCGTCGCCTTCTTGTTGATGGTCGGCGCCGGGCTGCGCATCGCCTCGCTGGCCGAGCACGCCTTCGACAAGCTCCTCGCCACGGGGCTCACCCTGCTGCTCGGCGTGCAGGCCTTCCTCATCATCGGCGGCGTCACCCGCCTGCTCCCCCTCACCGGCGTCACCTTGCCGTTCATGTCCTACGGCGGTTCGTCGCTGGTGGTGAACTACGTGCTGCTGGCCCTGCTCCTGCGCATCAGCGACCGCAGGCGGGCCACGGTGCCGTCCGTGGACGCCGACACCGGCGCCATGCCCGCCGTGGGCGGGGGGCACGGGTGAACCGCAACATCCGGCGCCTCGGGGTGGCGCTGATGCTCTGCTACGTCGCGCTCTTCGTCAAGCTCAACTGGATCCAGGTCATCGACGCCGACGACCTGGCCAACAACCCCCTCAACACCGCCCCCATCCGCCAGGACTTCAACCGGGCCCGGGGCGCCATCACCTCCGGCGACGGCGTCCTGCTGGCCGAGAGCATCCCGAACCCCGACGTCGACTCCGAGTTCGACCGTCTCCGCGTGTACCCCGAGGGCGAGCTGTTCGGCCACGTCACCGGCTACTTCTCCTTCCAGTTCGGGGCGTCGGGCCTCGAGCGCGAGTACTCCGAGGAGCTCACCGGCCAGACCTTCGGCCAGCAGGTCCGGGGCTTCGCCGATCTCTTCGTGGCCAACGAGAACGTCGGCAACATGACCGTCTCGGTGCGCCAGGACCTCCAGCAGATCGCCAGGGACCAGCTCGGCGAGCGTGAGGGCTCCGTCGTGGCCATCGACCCACGCACCGGCGAGATCCTCAGCTTCTGGAGCTACCCGACCTTCGACCCCAACGCCTTGTCGGGCACCGACATCGAGGCCACCGAGCAGGCCTGGGCGCTGTACAACCTGGCTCCGGGCACGCCCCTGCGAGCCCACCAGTACCAGGACCGCTACTTCCCCGGCTCCACCTTCAAGGTGGTCACCGGGTCCGTCGGCCTCGAGACGGGCACCGTCACCAACGACGAGCCGTCCTACCCGTTCGTCTCGGGCTACACGGCGCCGCAGACCGACCTGGTCATCTCCAACTTCGGGGGGCGGGTGTGCGGTGGCACGCTGCCCGAGATCCTCGCCGTGTCCTGCAACTCCTCCTTCGCCCAGATGGGCACCGAGACCATCGGCGGCGAGCTCATGGTGCAGGGATCCGAGTCGTGGGGCTTCAACCGCGACGTGCCGATCGACATGCCGGCTCCGGCCCAGTCGTTCTTCCCCCCCGACGTGGTGTCCAACCCGCCCAAGCTGGCGCAGTCCTCCATCGGGCAGAGCGACGTCCAGGCCACCCCGTTGCAGATGGCGATGGTGGCGGGGGCCGTCGCCAACGGGGGCACCATGATGCGGCCCCACCTCATGACCGAGATCCGCAACCGCCAGGGCAGCCTCGTCGACGAGGCCGACCCGGAGCCCTGGCTCACCCCGCTGTCGCCGACCAACGCCGAGACCATGCGGGTCGACATGATCGGCGTCGTCGAGGACGGCACCGCCACTGCCCTGCGCATCCCCGGGTTCGAGGTGGGCGGAAAGACCGGCACCGCCCAGCTGGGCACCGATCCGCCCCGCAGCCACACCTGGATCATCGGGTTCGCGGGCCCGCCGGGCCAACCCGCCACCGTGGCTGTCGCCGTGGTGGTGCTGGACCAGGACGGCGGCAGCGAGGCCACCGGCGGTCGCGTCGCCGGGCCCATCGCCCGGGCCGTCCTCGAGGCTGCGCTGGCCCGTCCCTGAGGGTGCCCCGGTGGCCAGGGGGGCCATCGGTAGTGTGGCGGCCGTATGTCCGACACGCCGACGGGGCCCACCGTCTTCAACGACCGTTACGAACTGCACCGCAAGCTCGCCCGGGGCGGCATGGCCGACGTGTACCTCGCCCGCGACCTGCTGCTCGACCGCCCGGTGGCGGTCAAGGTGCTGTTCGCCGAGAACGCCAAGGACGAGACCTTCGTCGAGCGCTTCCGGCGTGAGGCCCAGGCGGCGGCCAACCTGAACCACCCCAACGTGGTCGCCGTCTACGACTGGGGCGCCCAGTACGACACCTACTTCATCGTCATGGAGTACGTGGAGGGACGCCCGCTGTCGGAG
The DNA here is from genome assembly GCF_021246445.1 of Rhabdothermincola salaria. Lineage (NCBI taxonomy): Bacteria > Bacillati > Actinomycetota > Acidimicrobiia > Acidimicrobiales > Iamiaceae > Rhabdothermincola > Rhabdothermincola salaria. The sequence goes on along the minus strand of NZ_JAJQXW010000002.1, from coordinate 102,608 downwards.
ATCATCCGCTCCGACGGCCCGCTGCACCCCGACCGGGCCGCCGAGATCACGGCCGACTGCGCCGCCGCCCTCGCCTTCGCTCACCGCAACGGCGTGGTGCACCGCGACGTCAAGCCCGGCAACATCCTCATCACCTCCGCCGGTCAGGTGAAGGTGGCCGACTTCGGCATCGCCCAGGCCGGCCAGGCCGGCGAGGCTGCCGTCAACCTCACCCAGGCCGGGTCGGTCATGGGCACCGCCACCTACTTCTCACCGGAGCAGGCCCAAGGGCACGCCGTCGATCCCCGCAGCGACGTCTACAGCCTCGGGTGCGTGCTCTACGAGATGCTCACCACCCGGCCGCCGTTCACCGGCGACACCCCGGTGGCCATCGCCTACAAGCACGTGCAGGAGGCGGTGGTCCCGCCGACGCGCATCAACGCCAACGTGCCCGCCGCGCTCGAGGCCGTCACCCTGAAGGCGCTCGAGAAGGCACCCGCCGGGCGCTACGCCTCAGCCGAAGACCTGCGGGCCGACCTGCGCCGCTTCCTCGAGCGCAAGCCCGTCGTCGCCCTGAGCGGGGCCGCGGCCGCCGCCGCCGGCGCGGCCGCCGGGCTCGCCGCCGCAGGGGCGGGTGCCGATGCCACCGTGGCCGTCCCCGCCACCGGCGCCGGTGGCCCGGTGCTCACCCCGCCGCCCACCGGGCCCGTGGGCCCCGTCACCCCCGGGCAGGGCACGCCGGCCTACCCACCGTCCGACGACAAGCCCAAGCGCACCGGTCTCTACGTCGCCATCCTCATCTTGTTGCTCATCGTGCTCGGCGCCGGCCTGTTCTTCATCGGCTCGCAGCTCGACCAGCCCTCGGCCGAGGTGACGGTGCCCGACGTCGTGGGCCTGCAGATCGCCGATGCCGTGCCCCGCATCGAGGACGAGGGCTTCCGCACCGACATCCGGGAGGAGGCCAGCGACCGCCCCGTGGGCGAGGTGTTCCAGCAGACGCCGGAGGGCAACACCAAGGCCGAGGACGGCTCCACCGTCGTGCTGCGGGTCAGCTCCGGGCTGGGCGAGGTCGAGGTGCCCGACGTGGCGGGTCGCACCCGCGCCGCCGCCGAATCGCTGCTGCGCACCGAGCAGTTCGTGCCCGAGGTGCGCGAGCAGCCCGACTCCGAGGTCCCGGCCGGCGACGTCATCAGCCAGAACCCGGCGGGAGGCTCCATGGCCGAGAAGGGCTCGGTGGTGCAGCTGATCGTCTCGTCCGGCCCGCCGCAGGTGACCGTCCCCGACCTGTTCAACCAGAGCTCGTCGGCCGCGGCCAACACCCTGGGTCAGCTGGGGCTGCAGGTCGACACCCGCGAGGAGCCGTCGACCTCGGTCGCCGCCGGCAACGTGATCGGCACCGAACCGCCTTCGGGCACCGAGGTGGCCGAAGGATCCAGGGTGGTCCTGATCGTGTCGACCGGCCCGCCGCCCACGACGACGACGACCACCACCACCACCACCACGACCGCGCCGCCCACGACGACGACCACCACGGCGCCCACCACCTCGACCACCGCGGGCGGCTGATCCGTCGCCTCGGGGACGATCCGGTGCCGGCCCGACCGGCATCGCCGGGGCCGACCGGACCCGGGTTCAGCCCTCGCAGCGCTCGAGGAAGTTGGCCACCAGCTGGTGCCCGGACGCCGTGAGGATGGACTCCGGGTGGAACTGCACCCCTTCGACGTCGTGGGTGCGGTGGCGCAGACCCATGACCAGCCCCTCGTCGGTCTCGGCGGTGATCTCGAGCTCGTCGGGGACCGAGGCGCGGTCGACGACCAGGGAGTGGTAGCGGGTGGCCTCGAGCGGTTGGGGCAGCCCGGCGAAGACCCCGTGACCGTGGTGGCGCACCAGCGAGGTCTTGCCGTGCATGATCTCGGGGGCGCGGACGACCTCGCCGCCGAAGACCTGCCCGATGCACTGGTGGCCGAGGCACACGCCGAACACGGGACGACGCCCGGCGAAGTGGCGGATCACGTCGTTGGAGAGCCCGGCGTCCTCGGGTCGCCCGGGCCCGGGGGACACGAGCACGCCGTCGGGTTCGAGCTCCACGATCTGTTCGAGCGTGAGTTCGTCGCTGCGGTGGACGAGCGGCTCGGCCCCGAGCTCCCCGAGGTACTGCACCAGGTTGAACACGAACGAGTCGTAGTTGTCGAGCACGAGGATCCGGGCGGCCATCGCCCGCCAAGGTACCCGTGTCCCCGCGCCGTCCCTGCACGGGTTGGGCCGAAGTAGATTCCCGGCATGGCCAGCAGCGACAAGCGCCCCGCTCCCACCCGCCGCACCGGCGGGCGGGTCACCCCCAAGGGCGGCCCGTCCCCCAAGAAGGGTGATCCCGCGTCGGGAGCCGGTGGGCCCGAGGCGTCGACCCGCTACACGCCGCCGGTGCCCAAGTCCCAGACGGTGAGCCCCGTCTGGGTGCCCTGGCTGATGTTGGCGCTGTTCGCGCTCGGCGTGGTGGTGATCTTCCTGCACTACACCGAGGCGCTCCTGCCCGGTGCGGCCAGCAACTGGTGGCTCTTCGGCGGCCTGGGCTTCATCCTGGCCGGCATCATCACCGCCACCCAGTACCGCTAGCCGCGCCGGCCCGGCCCGGGCGCTCGGCCGGCGGCAGAAGGCCCGTCCGTGCTCTCCACAGGCTGTGGACAGCACTGGGGAGGGTCACATCGATGTAACTTGCCCGCCGCCCAGTTGTCACGTTCGTCGCACGGACGTCGTCTGGCCGTCGCCCTGGGCGGCTCGGTCGGCCCGGGACGCCTCAGAGGTCCTCGACGGGGGTCATGAGCGTCATCTCCTCCTGGCAGTGCCGGGGAGGATCGGGCTCCATGTCCGGCGCGATCGTCATGCGGACCTCGGTTCCGCAGATCTCGCAGCGGTAGGCGATCTTCACCTTGCGCAGCTCGCCGGCGGGTGGGGGCTCGGGGATCGGGCGGGCCATGCCCCCGAGCATCAACACGCCCACGCGCAGGATCAGCCAGCAGGCGAGGGCGGCCACGACCACCCGCCAGAGCTGGAACCCAGCGAGCAGGGCGGCCGCGGCGGCGAGGGCGACGAAGCCGAGGATGGCGGGGTGGCGCAGGCGCATCGCGGTCCAGGCTAGGGGGCCGGAGGGACGCCGCCGCCCTCAGAGGGCCAGGGCGACCCGGGCGCCCTCGAGGGTGGCGTGCATCATCCGTCGGGGCGCGAGGGCATCGCCCACCACGTGGACCTCGGGGACCCGACCCCGGAGCTCCCGGGCGAGCCGGTCGTCGGGGAGCGACCCGCAGGCCAGCACCACGGTGGCGTCGGCCAGGTGGCGTCGCTCGCGGGTCAGGGTGTCCTCGACGACGGCGCCGGCCTCGTCGACCTCGACGAGGCGGTGCAGCAGCGACACGGTCACGCCCTTGCCGGCCAGGCGCTGGCGCAGGGGCAGGCGGGTCCCGTCCTCGGCGCCGGACGCGAAGTCGAACTGCTGGGAGACGAGCTCGACCTGTGCGCCCCGGTCGGCGAGGAACTCGGCGACCGTGGGGGGCCCGAGGTGCTTCTCGAACTCGCCCACGACCAGCGCGGTCGAGCCGACCGGGGTCCCGCCGAGCACGTCGAGGGCGGTGACGACCCTTGGGTCGGCGATGCCGGGCACGTCGGGGACGAGGGGTCGGGCGCCGGTCGCCACCACCACCACGTCGGCCCCGAAGTCGACCAGCTCGTCGGCGGTGACCGCGTTGCCCAGCACGAGCTGCACGCCCAGGCGTCGCAGCTCCCCCTCGAACCAGGCGGCGTGGTCTCGCAGGTTGCGTCGGTTCGGGTCGAGGGCCAGCACCGCCGGGGTGCCGCCCAGCTGGCGGGAGGCGTCGGCCAGCCACACCTCGTGGCCCCGCTCCGCGGCCACCCGCGCCGCCTCCATGCCGGCCGGCCCGGCGCCGACGACCACGACCTTGCGGGCGGTCTCGGTGGGCACCAGCTCCATCTCGTCCTCACGGGCGGCCGCCGCGTTGACCGCGCAGGTGACGGGGACCCGGTGCGAGCCGATGGCGTGGCACTCGGACATCCCGAGGCACATGCGCACCTCGTGGGCCCGTCCCGCCCGGGCCTTGTTGGGCAGGTCGGGATCGGCGATGAGGGCCCGGACCATGCCGACCAGGTCGGCGTGGCCCTCGGCCAGCACGCTCTCGGCGATGGCCAGGTCCGCGATGCGCCCGGTGACGAGGACGGGCACGTCGGTGGCGGCGCGCACCGCGGCGGCCGCGGCCACGTTGAAGCCGGGCTCGCGGTACCAGGGGCTCACGTAGGCGACCTCGGGGCCGTCGCCGAACCCGGCGTAGTTGCCGCCGCTCACGCTGACCCACGCCACCTCGTCGCCCAGGTCGCCGGCGATGCCGGCCAGCTCCTCGATGGTGATCCCCCGCGACTCGCCGTCGCCGTCGGCGCCGATGCGGATGCCGATCGGGAAGTCGGGCCCGACCATCGCACGAGCCGCGGCGAGGACCTCCCGCACGAACCGGAGCCGGCGCTCCCGATCCCCGCCCCATCCGTCGGTGCGGCGGTTGGCCCAGGGGGAGAGGAACTGGTTGACCAGGTAGCCGTGGGCGCCGTGGATCTCGGCGGCGTCGAGACCGGCCTCGGCGATGCGTCGAATGGAGTGGGCGAACCCGACCACCAGCTCGGCGATCTCGTGCTCGTCGAGAGGGTGCGGGACCAGAGCCTCGTAGGGGTCGGCGACGGCGGAGGGCGCCATGAGCGGTCCGGGGATGGCCCCGTGGCGAGCCGCGCCCGAGTGGTAGACCTGCCCGTACCCGAGCGCCCCCTCGGCGTGGATCACCTCGGCCCGACGGCGCAGGGCGGGGATCGTGGTCTCGTCGTAGAAGGCGATGCCCGCAGCGCTCACGGGCGAGAGGGCCTTGTGGTCCCAGTCCGGTGCGGGTGCCTCCGGCCCCGGGCCGAGGGCGTAGCCGTAGACGCCGCCCCCACCGTGCACACCGAGCAGGCCCGCCCCGCCCCGGGCCCGCTCCTGCAGGTAGCGCACGTCGCGGTCGGCACCCAGCCCGGTGCCGTGGGTGGTGTTGACGATGCGGTTGCGGACGGTCAGGGGGCCGATGCGCAGGGGGCTGAAGAGCCGCGGGAAGGCGGCTGGTGCGGTGTTGCGCTCGTCATTCGGCATGTGGACCCCCATGGTGTGGCGGTCCCCATCATTGCAATCATTGGCACCGACCGCGGCACGGTCGCCGGAGTCAGCGGAGGGGCGAGTCAGCCCAGGCGTTCGATGATGGTGGCGTTGGCCAGGCCGCCGCCCTCGCACATGGTCTGCAGGCCGTAGCGGCCGCCGGTGCGCTCGAGCTCGTTGAGCAGGGTGGCCATGAGCTTGGTGCCCGAGGCCCCCAGGGGGTGGCCGAGGGCGATGGCCCCTCCGTTGACGTTCACCTTGTCCATGTCGGGGTGGAGCTCCTTCTCCCACGCCAACACGACCGAGGCGAAGGCCTCGTTGATCTCCACCAGGTCGATGTCGTCCATGGAGAGCCCGGACTTGTCGAGGATCTTCTGGGTGGCGGGGATGGGCCCGGTGAGCATGGTCACCGGGTCGACACCGGCCAGGGCGAAGCTGTGGAACCGGGCACGGGGGGTGAGGCCGAGCTGCGCGGCCTTCTCCTCGCTCATCACGAGTAGCGCCGAGGCCCCGTCGGTGATCTGGCTGGAGTTGCCGGCGGTGATCTTGCCGTCGGGCTTGAAGGCGGGCTTGAGGTTGGCGAGGGTGTCGGCGGTCGTGGTGTCGCGGATGCCCTCGTCGGCGGTCAGCGTGGCGTCGGACCGGATCAGCTCGCCCGTCTCCTTGTCGCGGGGCTTGGCCGCGACCGCGAGGATCTCGCGTTCGAAGCGACCCTCGTCGCGAGCCGTTGCCGCCCGCTGCTGGGACCGGGCGCCGTAGGCGTCGAGGTCCTCGCGGGACAGGTCCCAGCGGTCGGCGATGATCTCCGCCGAGATGCCCTGGGGCACGAGGCCGCCGGCTTCGGCGTAGCGGGCCTCCATGCGGGGTCCGAACGGGAAGCCCACGTTCTTGGAGACCGAGGCCCCCATCGGCACCAGGCTCATGACCTCGACCCCGGCCGCGATCACGACGTCGTGCACCCCGGCCATCACGGCTTGGGCCGCGAAGTGGGCCGCCTGCTGCGAGGAGCCGCACTGGCGGTCGATGCTGGTGGCCGGCACCGACTCGGGGAAGCCGGCGGCCAGCACGGCGTTGCGTCCGATGTTGAGGGCCTGGGCGCCGGCCTGCATCACGCAGCCCATGATCACGTCCTCGACCAGCGCCGGGTCGAGGTCGTTGCGGTCCACGAGGGCCCGGAGCGTCTCCGCGGCCAGGTCGGCGGGATGCCAGCCCGACAGGGAGCCGTTGCGCTTGCCGCCGGGGGTGCGGATGGCATCGACGATCACCGCGGTGGTCATGGTGGGTCCCTTCGGGCCGAGGAGCGGGAGCGTTCTTGACCGTTCGGTCAAGACTCTGCGGGGCCAAGTGTGCCGCCTCGTCGTCGGTCCCCACAACCGAGCGGCCCGGCCCGCCGCGGTGCCGCGCGCTCGCTGACGGAATCGTCACCCACGACGGGACAGGCCGGCCGACACTGGGCCACAATGGGCCCCTACTGTGACCCGCGACACAGCCCGTCGACCCGAGGAGACCCCATGGCCGTCACCGAGGTGACCGAATCCGACCTGGACGCGCTGGCCGACGGCCGCACCATCCCCGGGGAGTTCGCCGCGCTCAGCGCCCGCATCCCCGACCAGGTGGCCCTCCGCTGGCGCGGCGACGACGAGACCTGGCACCACTGGACCTACGCCGAGTACCGCGACCGCGTGGCCCGGTTGGCCACCGGCCTGCGCGACCTCGGCGTGCGGTCGGGCGATCGGGTGGTGCTCATGTTGCGCAACGTCCCCGAGTTCCACGTCGTCGACCTGGCCGTCGCCTCGCTCGGCGCCACCCCCGTGTCGATCTACAACTCGTCGTCGCCGGAGCAGATCGCCTACCTCGCCGGCCACTGCGAGGCGGTCGTGGCCGTGGTGGAGGACCGCGGTTTCCTCGACCGCTTCCTGGCGGTGCGCGACGAGCTGCCCCGCCTCCGCCACCTCGTGGTGGCCCAGCCCGACGGCGAGCTGCCCGACGACGGTGTCGCGCTGGCCGACCTCCTGCAGAGCGAGCCGCTCGACCTCGAGCCCGCCTCCGCCGAGGTCGACCCTGCCAGCCTGGCCACCATCATCTACACCTCGGGCACCACCGGGCCGCCCAAGGGCGTCACCATCACCCATCGCAACGCGGTGTGGACCCTCGAGAGCCTCAAGCCGCTCCTGCCGTGGGACGACCACGTCGGCAAGCGGGTCGTGTCGTACCTGCCCATGGCCCACATCGCCGAGCGGGTCACCTCCCACTACGCCGGGCTCATGCTCGGCTACGAGGTCACCACCTGCCCCGACCCCTCCCTGTTGTCGACCTACCTCAAGGAGGTGCGTCCCCACTTCCTGTTCGGTGTGCCGCGGGTCTTCGAGAAGATCCACGCCGGCGTGAACGCCGCCCTCGGCCTCGACCCGGAGAAGAAGCAGCAGTTCGACGACGCGATCGCCGCGGCCACGCCCATCGCCCGGGCCATCGACTGGGGGGAGGCCACCGAGGAGCAGCTGGCGACGTGGGCCTTCCTCGACGAGGTCGCCTTCCGACCCGTCCGTGAGCTGGTCGGGCTCGACCAGGTCCTGGGGGCCGTGAGCGGAGCGGCGCCGATCCCTGCCGAGGTGCTCACCTGGTTCCGCGCCATCGGTGTGCCCATGTCGGAGATCTACGGCATGTCGGAGTCCACCGGTCCGATGACCTGGACCCCCACGCGGGTCAAGGCGGGCACGGTCGGACCGGCGATCCCCGGGACCGAGGTGGCCCTGGCCGACGACGGCGAGGTGGTCTTCCGGGGCGGCAACGTCTTCGGCGGGTACCTCGACGCGCCGGAGAAGACGGCCGAGGCGCTCGACGACGACGGCTGGCTCCACTCCGGCGACATCGGCGTGATCGACGAGCACGGCTACCTGCGCATCGTCGACCGCAAGAAGGAGCTCATCATCACCGCCGGTGGCAAGAACGTGAGCCCGGCCAATCTCGAGGCCTCCCTCAAGCTCGTGCCGCTCATCGGGCAGGCCTGCGCCATCGGCGACAAGCGTCCCTTCGTGTCCGCCCTCGTCACCCTCGATCCCGAGGTGGCGCCCGTGTGGGCCAAGGGGCAGGGCATCGAGTTCGACGACCTCGACGACCTGGCCGCCCACCCCGAGGTGGTCGCCGCGGTCGACCAGGGCGTGCGGGAGGTGATGGCCGAGTTCAACAACGCCGAGGCCGTCAAGAAGGTGGCCATCCTCGGCGAGGAGTGGCTGCCGGACACCGACGTGCTCACCCCCACCTCCAAGCTCAAGCGGCGCGGGGTGCACGCCCGCTACGCCGATCGGATCGAGGCGCTCTACGCCTGAGGCCACCACACTGGGCGGGTGAGTCGCCTGCCCGCCTTCCTCGTCGAGCCCGGTCGCACGGTCGACGTGCTCGTGCCCGACGGCGCCGGCGTCGACGACGCGCTGGCGCGCACCACGGTGGTGGCCGTCGGGGCCCACCCCGACGACGTCGAGCTGCTCGGCCTGGCCGACATCGGTGCGTGCCGCGACGATCCCCTCCGCTGGTTCACGGGCCTGACCGTCGCCGACGGTGCGGGTGCCCCCGGTCCGCAGGCCACCGACGCGGCCGATCGCGACGGGCTGCCGGCGCGTCGTCGCCAGGAGCAGCGCAACGCCGCCCGCATCGGCCGCTACGGGCTGCAGCTCCAGCTCGGCCGGCCCAGTGCCGAGATCCTCGACCCACGAAGCCGCCTCGCCGTGGTGGGCGAGGTCGCCGAGCTCCTCCGCGCCGCTCGACCGACCCGGGTCCTCACCCACTCGCTCCTCGATCGCCACCCCACCCACGTGGCTGTCGCCCTCGCCGTGATCGACGCCTGCCGGCGACTGGGCCACGACGAGCGCCCCGCGGAGCTGTTGGGGGTGGAGGTCTGGCGGGGGCACGACTGGTTACCTGATGCGGCCAAGGTCCGCCTCGACGCCTCCGGCCACGGCGAGCTCGGGGCCCGCCTCCTGGCCGCTCACGCCAGCCAGGTGGCGGTCAAGCCCTACGACGTCGCCGCCGCCGCCCGACGGCGGGCCAACGCCACGTTCGACGATCCCCACCGGGCCGACGCGGCCGGCGAGGTGGTCCTCGCCGCCGACCTCACGCCTCTCCTCGACGAGGAGGGCCCGGACCCGGTCACCTACGTCGACGACCTCGTCGATCGCCTCCGCGACGAGGTCGTCGGCCTGGTGCGCTCGCTGCGAGGCGGCGACTGAGGTCGCCACCCGGTCGAGCCGCCCTCAGCCCCTGGCGTTCCAGAGGTGGACGCAGGGCATGTCGTGCTCCCAGCCCAGGCGCGACAGGGTGGCGGTGCCCAGCACGAACCGCCGCCCCTCGACCGGGTCGAGGCGGCACCATCGGGCGGTGAACACGCGCAGGAGGTGGCCGTGGGCGACGACGAGGCTGTCGCCGTCGACGGCCCGGAGGCGTTCGATCACCCGATCGCAGCGGGTCGCCACCTCCGCGAGGGTCTCTCCCCCGGGGATGGGACCCGACCAGACCGTCCAGTCGGGCACCGTGCGCTGGATCTCCCGGCTGGTGACCCCCTCGTAGTCGCCGTAGTCCCACTCGACGAGGTCGTCGTCGACCTCAGCGGCGGCGTGGCCGGCCAACTCGGCGGTGCGACGGGCCCGTTGCAGCGGGCTGGTGAGCACGGTCGAGAAGGTGCGACCGGCGAGCAGGGCGCCGGTCGCCCGGGCCTGCTCCTCGCCCTCGGGCAGCAGGGGGATGTCGGTGCGGCCGGTGTGACGTCCGTCGCGACTCCACTCGGTGGCACCGTGGCGGACGAGGTAGACGTCGGGCGGTCCGGCCGAACCGTCGCTCACTGGTGCTCCCCGGGGGGCTCCTCTGGCCAGCCCCCGTGGTGGCGCACGAGGTCGGCGGCCCGACGGGGCCCCCACGACCCCTGGCTGTAGCGCTGGACCTCGGGGTACTCGTCCAGGATCCGGTCGACGACGCGCCACGACTCGAGCACCGAGTCCTCGCGGGCGAAGAGGGTGGGATCGCCGGTCATGGCCTCCTCGATGAGGAGCTCGTAGGGCTCCGGGCCGATGTCGGCGCGCTCGTCGGGGGCCGGCGCCAACGTGACGGCGGTGGGCATCATCTCGTCGCCGGGCTCCTTGCGCAGCCAGGTGAGAGCGGCGAAGTTCTCGGGCTTGACCTCGATGCGGATCGAGTTGTGGGGCAGGTGCGAGTGCTCGGGGATCCACATCGGTCGGGGCGGAGCCTTGAACTCGATGGTCATCTCGGTGACGGTGCGCTCGAGCGCCTTGCCCGCCCGCAGGAAGAAGGGCACGCCGCTCCAGCGGGGGCAGTCGATGTCGAGGCGGAAGGCGGCGTAGGTCTCGGTGTCCGAGCCGGGACGGACACCGGGGACCTCGAGGTAGCCGTCGTACTGGCCTCGCACGAAGTGGGTCGGATCGACGGGCCGGCAGGCTTCGAGCACCTTGGCCTTCTCGTCGCGCAGGGAGCGGGCGTCCTCCTTCACCGGCTGCTCCATGGCCAGCAGCGCCACCATCTGCAGCAGGTGGTTCTGCATCACGTCCCGCATGGCACCGACCGAGTCGTAGAAGGCGCCACGGTCTTCGACCCCGAAGGCCTCGGCCATGGTGATCTTCACCGCGGAGACCACGTTGCGGTTCCAGAGCGGCTCGACGATCGCGTTGGCGAAGCGGGTGACCAGCAGGCTCCGCAGCGCCTCCTTGCCCACGAAGTGGTCGATGCGGAAGATGGCCGACTCGGGGAAGTGCTGGTGCAACGTGTCGTTGAGCTCGACGGCGGAGTCGTGGTCCCGTCCGAACGGCTTCTCGATGACGAGCCGGGCGCCGTCGGCCAGGCCGACCCCGGCGATGCCGTCGGCCACCGTGGCGAACATCGACGGGGGGATGGCGAAGTGGAAGATGGGGTGCTCGGCGGGCCCGGCGGCGGCCCGGAGCTTCTCGAACGTGGCCGGGTCGGTGTAGTCGCCCGACACGTACCGCAGGTTCGCCGCCAGGCGCTCGAAGGCGTCGTCGTCCCACTCCTCGCCTTGCTCGGCGATCGAGGCGCGAGCGTGATTGCGCAGGTCGTCGTCGGTCCAGTCGTCGAGCGCCACCCCGATGACCGGGATCCCCAACAACCCCCGCCGCTCCAGCCGGTAGATGGCAGGAAACAGCTTCTTCTTGGCCAGGTCACCGGAGGCACCGAACATGACCAAGAGGTCCGATCGCGGCCGATCCACGGAAAGGGGCATCGTCACTCCAGGCGAGGTGGGCGGTCGGAGTCACCGTACCGGTTGGGCACGCAGCGGACCGGCGGACCCCTCCGGTGTCGATCCCGGCTCCGTCGGCGCGGGACGACGATGCCAGGCTCTCGGAATGGCCCCCATCGAGGACTACGCACTGATCGGTGACGCGCGCACGGTCGCCCTGGTCGGCAAGGACGGCTCCATCGACTGGTGGTGCGCACCTCGCTTCGACTCGGCGGCCTGCTTCGCGGCCCTCCTGGGCGGACCCGAGCACGGTCGCTGGCGCATCGCCCCGACCGACGAGGTGGTGGAGGTGACGCGCTGCTACCGCGAGGACACCCTGGTGCTCGAGACCACCTTCACGACGGCGACCGGCCGAGCGATGGTCATCGACTTCATGCCCCGCCACGACCTCGAGCACCCGTCGATCCTGCGGATCGTCCGTGGCCTCGAGGGTGAGGTCGCCTTCCAGAGCGACATGGCGATCCGCTTCGACTACGGATCGCTGGTGCCCTGGGCCCGGCGCCACGACGGGGGCATCGAGGCTCGCGGCGGCGCCGACGGCGTGGTCTTCCACGCATCCGTGCCGACCCGGGGCCACGACATGACCAGCGTCAACACGTTCGGCGTCGATGCCGGCCACGAGGAGACGTTCGCCCTGGCCTGGTTCCCCTCCCACGAGGACCCTCCCGGCTTCCCTGCCCCCGACGAGGCGCTGGCGTCGACCGAGCAGTGGTGGCGGGACTGGGCCGGCGCCTGCCTCGACGTCGGGCGGTGGAGCGGCGCAGTGCGCCGATCGCTCATCACCCTCAAGGCCCTCACCTACGAGCCCACGGGCGGCATCGTGGCCGCCCCCACCACCTCGCTGCCGGAGTGGATCGGGAGCGTGCGCAACTGGGACTACCGGTACTGCTGGCTGCGCGACGCCACCTTCACCCTCGATGCCCTCGTGGAGTGCGGCTACGACGAGGAGGCACTGGAGTGGAGCGAGTGGCTGCGACGGGCCGTGGCGGGCAGCCCCGAGAAGATGCAGATCATGTACGGCGTGGCCGGGGAGCGCCGCCTGACCGAATCGGAGCTCGACTGGTTGCCCGGCTATGAGGACTCGACGCCCGTGCGCATCGGCAACGGGGCCCACGGCCAGTTCCAGCTCGACGTCTACGGCGAGGTCATGGACATGTTCCTCACGACCTCGCGCGCCCTCGACCGACCGCTGCCCCCGGACGCCTGGGCGCTGTCGCGCATGCTGGTCGAGCACGTGGCCGAGGTGTGGCGCCGGCCCGACGACGGCATCTGGGAGGTGCGGGGCCCGCAGCGGCACTTCGTGCACTCCAAGGTGATGGCCTGGGTGGCCATCGACCGGTGGGTGAAGCTCTGCGAGGAGGCCGAACGCCACGACGGCCTCGACCGTTGGCGAGCCCTGCGCGACGAGATCCACGCCGAGGTGTGCACCGAGGGGTGGAACGACGAGGTGGGGGCCTTCACCCAGTACTACGGCTCCTCGGCCCTCGATGCGTCGCTGCTCATGTTGGCCCTGGTGGGGTTCCTCGAACCCGACGACAGCCGCATCGTGGCCACCATCGAGGCCATCGAGCGCGACCTCCTCGTCGACGGCTTCGTCCTGCGCTACCACACCGACGTCATCGTCGAGGAGGAGGACCTCGACGGACATGACAACCCCCACGGAACGGTCGACGGCCTGCCCCCCGGGGAGGGCGCCTTCCTCCTCACCACGTTCTGGCTGGTGGACAACCTCGTCCTCATCGGTCGCGCCGACGACGCCGAGCGCCTCTTCGAGCGGCTGCTGTCGTTGCGCAACGACGTGGGCCTGCTGGCCGAGGAGTGGGAGCCCGACAGCCGGCGCCAGCTGGGCAACTTCCCACAGGCGTTCTCGCACATCGGTCTGATCAACTCGGCCGTCAACCTGCACCGGGGGATGGAGGGACCGGCGGCCCACCGCAGTGGCCGCACACCCTTCCGCCACCCCGGATGACGCCCCTTCGGTCACCTCTCGTGCGCCGCGGCGCCGGGGTGGGTGTCGACCGCGGCGGGGTTGGGGCATACTGCCCGGCAGTGAGGGGAGTACCCCGTCTCGATGGTGTCGTCATCACGGCGCCGGCCTCGGTCGGCACCCGGTGCCATCGGCCTTCACGGGTGGGGGAGACCTCCGGTCGCATCGAACAGGCCCGTCGGGTCCGTTCAAGCCACGTCACCACCTGACCGGAGTCCGTAGATGCCCGATCCCACCCCGTCCGCCTCGACCGAGGGCGGGTCCGTGTCCGTCGCCGAGGCCACCCCGCCGGACTGGCACGTGCTGGCCGCCGCAGAGGCGGCGGAGCGGCTGGAGGTGGACCCCACCGTCGGTCTCTCCTCGGCCGAGGTCGTCGAGCGCACCGCCCGCTACGGACCGAACCGCCTGGCCGAGACGCCCCCGCGGCCGCGCTGGAAGCTCTTCCTGGATCAGTTCCGCAGCGGCATCGTGGTCCTGCTGGCCGGTGCCGCGGTGCTGGCCGCCGTGTTCGGGGACCTGAAGGACCCCATCGTCATCGCCGTGGTGCTGTTGATCAACGCCGTCCTCGGCTACACGCAGGAGGCCAAGGCCAGCAACGCCCTCGCCGCCCTCGAGGAGATGCTGATCTCGCGGGTGCGGGTCCGTCGGGACGGGGAGGTGCGCGAGGTCGTCACCGACGACCTCGTCCCGGGCGACGTCGTGCTCCTCGAGGCCGGCGACCGGGTGCCCGCCGACGGCCGCATCCTCATGGCCGCCAACCTGTCCGTCGACGAGTCGGCCCTCACCGGCGAATCGGTGGCGGTGGAGAAGGACGGGTCGGTGGCCCCGGGCCCCGAGGTCCCCCTGGGCGACCGCGTCGGGTCGCTGTACATGAACACCACGGTCACCCGGGGCCGGTCCGAGATGGTCGTCACCGCCACTGCGATGGACACCGAGATGGGCAAGGTGGCCGACCTCCTCAACGCCGCCGAGGTGGGCGACACTCCGCTGCAGCGCCAGCTCGACGGCCTCACCAAGCGGCTGGCGGCCATCGCCCTGGTCGCCGTGGGGTTGGTGTTCGCCCTGCAGATGATCCAGGGAGAGACGTTCGGTGACGCGGCCCTGGGCGCGGTCGCCCTGGCCGTCGCGGCCATTCCCGAAGGGCTCCCCGCCGTGGTCACGGTCACCCTGGCGGTGGGCATCTCCCAGATGGCCAAGCGCAACGCCATCGTGAAGCGTCTGCACTCGGTGGAGACGTTGGGGTCCACCACCACGATCTGCTCGGACAAGACCGGCACCCTCACGCTCAACCAGATGACCGCCCGCGAGGTGGTTCGGGGTGGTCGTTCGTGGGCCGCCACCGGCGAGGGGTACCGCCTCGAGGGTGGGTTCGAGGACCCCGACGGGAGCACGGCCGACCCCGCCGAGCTGACCGAGACCCTCGTGCCCGCCGCCCTGTGCGCCGATGCCGTGGTGCGCACCGATGGCGACGGAGAGCCGGAGGTGGTGGGCGATCCCACCGAGGTGGCGCTCGTGGTCGTGGCCGCCAAGGCGGGGATCGACGTCGACGCCCTGCGTGAGGCCCGCCCCCGGCTGGGCGAGGTGCCGTTCGATTCGGCCACCAAGTTCATGGCCACCTTCCACCGGGCCGAGGACGACGACGACGCCGTCGTCGTCTACGTCAAGGGGGCCCCCGACGTGGTGCTCGAGCGCTCGACGGCGTTCCTCGACGGCGACGGATCGGTGCGCGAGCTCGACGACGAGTCCCGTTCGGCCCGCCACGCCGACAACGGCCGGATCGCGTCGGAGGGCCGACGGGTTCTGGCCGTCGCCTCGCGACGGCTCGCCGCATCGGAGGTGCTGGGGCCCGACGGGCAGGTGGCCGACCCCGACCGGTGGATCGACGAGTTGGTGTTGCACGCCCTCGTCGGCATCGTCGACCCGCCGCGGTCCGAGGCCCGCGACGCCATCCGGTTGTGCCACCGGGCCGGCATCGACGTGAAGATGATCACCGGCGACCACGCCAGCACCGCCGGGGCCATCGCCGCTGACCTCGGCATCGAGGGCCGGGTCGTGACCGGCGACGACCTCACCGCCATGAGCGACGACGAGCTGGCCCAGGCGATCGAGGGGATCGGGGTGTGCGCCCGGGTGTCGCCCGAGCACAAGGTCCGGGTGGTGAAGGCCCTCCAGGCGCGGGGGCACGTCGTGGCCATGACGGGCGACGGCGTGAACGACGCCGCCGCCCTGCGCACCGCCGACATCGGCGTGGCCATGGGCATCACCGGCACCGAGGTCACCAAGGAAGCCGGCGACATGGTGCTCACCGACGACAACTTCGCCACCATCGTCGGGGCGGTCGAGCGGGGCCGCACGATCTACGACAACATCGTGAAGTTCGTCCGCTTCCAGCTGTCGACGAACCTGGGCGCCATCGGCACCATCCTCACGGCCAGCCTCATCGGGTTGCCCGTGCCGTTCACGCCGATCCAGGTGCTCTGGGTGAACATCATCGCCGACGGCCCACCCGCCATGTCGCTCGGCGTCGATCCGCCCGCCCCCGGGGTCATGGACCGCCACCCGCGCCGGAGCGACGCGCCCATCCTCTCGCTCAGCCGGGTCGTCCGGTTGCTGTTCTTCGCCGCGGTGATGACCGTCGGCACGCTCGGCCTCTTCGTCTGGGCCCGCGAGGCCTACGGCGAGGCGGTCGCCCTCACCATGACGTTCAACACCTTCGTGCTCTTCCAGATGGTGAACGCCTTCAACGCCCGCACCGAGCACCGCAGCGCCCTGACCCGCTATGCCTTCAGCAACCCCAAGCTCTGGGCCGCCATCGGCGGCGTCGTCGCCCTCCAGGTGATGGCCACCGAATGGGATCCGGTCCAGCGGCTGTTCGACACCGAGACGTTGTCCGTCGCGCAGTGGGGCCTGTGCATCGTGGTGGCCCTGACCGTGCTGGTCGCCGAGGAGCTGCGCAAGCTCGTGGCGCGGTGGATCGGGCGCTGACAGGGGCCAGAATGGAAGAAGCAGAGTTCCGGTACGACCGCTCGAGAGGAGCCGTTCCCACGATGTTCGATGCCAGCACCAACCCCGGTGGTGGAACCGGCCGCAAGGTCGACAGTCGGGTGATGGGGGCCGGCAACATCGCCAAGACGGCGGTGCTGCTGGCGGCCATCGGCGGGCTGCTGATCGTGATCGGTGGCCTCCTCGGTGGCACCACCGGC
The DNA here is from genome assembly GCF_021246445.1 of Rhabdothermincola salaria. NCBI lineage: Bacteria > Bacillati > Actinomycetota > Acidimicrobiia > Acidimicrobiales > Iamiaceae > Rhabdothermincola > Rhabdothermincola salaria. The sequence continues at coordinate 86,007 of NZ_JAJQXW010000002.1, read as the reverse complement.
GCCGCCATCGGCCTGGCCATGGGCCTCGGCATCTGCGGCGCGTCCTACTGGAAGAGCGACGCCTTGGCGGTGCGCTCGGCCGGCGCTGTACCCATCTCCGAGGCCGAGGCCCCCCGTCTGCACGAGGCGGTGCGCGAGGTGGTCGCGCGGGCGGGCACCCCGATGCCCCGGGTGTACTTCATCGACTCCCCCCAGCCCAACGCCTTCGCCACCGGCCGCAACCCCCAGCACGCCGTCGTCGCCGTCACCCGCGGGTTGCTCGACATCACCGACCGCGACGAGCTGATGGGTGTGCTGGCCCACGAGATGGGCCACATCCGCAACCGCGACATCCTCATCGGCTCGGTGGCCGCCGCCATCGCCATGGCCATCAGCTTCGTGGCCAACATGGCCATGTGGGCGTCGATGTTCGGCGGTGGTGGCGACGACGACTCCCCCAACCCCTTCGCCCTGCTGCTCATGGCCCTGTTGGCGCCGGTGGCGGCCGGGCTGTTGCAGATGGCCCTGTCCCGCTCACGTGAGTACGAGGCCGACCGAGCCGGCGCCGAGATCATGGGCGACCCTGAGCCCCTGGCCCGAGCCCTGCTCAAGCTCGAGGCCGTGGCCCAGCAGACCCCGGTCCACGTGAACCCGGCCCAGTCCACGGCCTACATCGTCAACCCGCTGCGGGGCCGGGAGGCCAAGGCCGCCCGTTGGTTCATGACCCACCCACCCGTCGAGGACCGGGTGGCCCGTCTCCGCTCGATGCAGGTCGGCGGGCTCTGATGGCCGACGACGAGCCGGGTCGACCGCACGGCCACCACGAGCACCCCCGGCTCGAGGCCCTCGAGGAGGCGGCGTTGGCCGCCGAGATGGAGACGGGTCGCCGCGAGGAGACCCGGGCCGAGGCCAAGCGCAGCCTGCTGCGGCGTCTGGGCCGGATGACCGCCGGGTCGTTCCTGTGCGTGCTCGGGCTGGTGCTGATGGTGCTGCCGGGTCCCGGGCTCCTCACCCTGGCCGCCGGCCTGTTGATCCTGTCGGTCGACGTGCCCTTCGCCGCCCGACTCCTCGAGAAGGTGCGGGCTCGCTTGCCGGCCGACGCCGACGGCAACGTGCCCCGTCACGTCGTCGTCAGCGGGGTGGGGGTCAGCGTGCTGGCCCTCGGGGCCAGCATGTGGTGGACGTTCCTGCGCTGAGCCCTGCCACCGAGCCGACCGGCCCGCGACGGCGGTCGCCGCCGTCGAGGCGTCCACCGGCCGTCAGGGGACGAGCTGGGTCCAGGCCTCGAGCAGCGCGGTGTCGCCGAAGCACTCGAGCCCGACGTCGGCCGGGTCGGCCCGGTTCCACGCCCACAGGAACATGCCCGCCGCCGGGCCGCGAACGGCCAGGTCGCCCTTTTCGTGGTCGCGGCTGACTGCGAGCGCGCCCTCCTCGAGGCGCAGCGTCCACTCGCCCGCCTGGTCGGTGCAGTGGAGGTGGATCGAGCCGTTCCAATCGGGCTTCTTGAGGCCGACCATCATGGGGAGCATGACCGTGACCAGCTCGTCGATGCCGTCGGCGGCCTGATCGGAGGGGACCGGGTCGGCGTCCTGGCCGGCGGTGCGCTGGGCGTCGATGCGGTGCACCGTGGTCTCGTGGGCCATGCGGCGCGGCCAGAACGCGTTGGTCCCGGACCCGCTGGTGAAGTTCCACGAGCGTCCCTCGGGGTCGGCGGCCTCGAGGGTGAGGCACAGCGCGTCGAGGGCGGCGCGGAACTGGGCGAACAGCCGGTAGTCGTCGTCGAAGCGGGGGAACTCGCTCGACGGGGGAGGGCTGTCGGCGCCGGTGCGCACCACCGCCTCGGTGCGCTGGTGCACCTTGGCCGTGTGCTGCAGCAGGCGGCGGACGTCCCACCCGGGGCAGGCGGCGACCGGCGTGTCGAGGCCGGCGGCCTCGGCGGCCTCGACGAGAGCGGTGCCCTCGCGGCGGATGGTCTCGACGTGGTCCATGCGCCGTTTCTACCAGTGAGGACCGCCGTCCTCAGAAGCCGGGGCGCCAGGGCATGCCGCTGGCGCCGCGGCTGCCGGGCTTGACGGCCAGGACCTGGTGGACCTGGACGCCGCCGAGGGCGAAGTTGAGCGCGCACGCCGCCATGTAGAGGCGCCACACCCGGGCCCGTCCCTCGCCCACCTCGTCGACGGCGTCGTCCCAGTTGGCCTCGAGGTTGGCCACCCAGGCCCGCAGCGTGAGGTCGTAGTGCTCGCGGATGGACTCGAGGTGGCGCACCTCGAAGCCGTTGTCCTGCAGGAGCGACACGACGACGCCGACCTCGTGGAGCTCGCCGTCGGGGAACACGTAGCGGTTCATCAGAGGGCTGTCGATGCGGGAGGTGAGGTCCGACCCGACGGCCGTGGCCAGGCGTCGGCGGAGGGCCTTGGCCCGTCCGAGGGGCGACTCGCCCTGGGGGCACCCGGGACGGGCGATGGCGTGGTTCAACAGCCGGCCCTCCGGCCGCAGGAGCCGGAACAGGGTCGTGTTGTACTCCTCGATGCGCCGCCGGCCCACGTGCTCGAACATGCCGATCGAGCTGACCGCGTCGAAGGGGCCGTCGCTGACGTCGCGGTAGTCCTGGAGGCGGATGTCGACGAGGTCGTCGACGCCGGCCTCCTTGACCCGCTCGCGGGCCAGCTCGGCCTGCTCGGTGGACAGGGTGACGCCCACCGCGGAGACCCCGTGGTTCTGGGCGGCGTGGATGACCATCGAGCCCCAGCCGCAGCCCAGGTCGAGCAGGCGCATGCCCGGCTCGAGGGCCAGCTTCTGGCACACCAGCTCGAGCTTGGCCGCCTGGGCGGCCTCCAGCCCGGCCTCGGGCGACTCCCAGACCCCGCAGGAGTAGACCATCGACGGTCCGAGGACCATCCGGTAGAACTCGTTGGACACGTCGTAGTGGTGGGAGATGGCGGCCCGGTCACGCCCCCGGGTGTGCAGCCCGCCGCGCAGGCGGACCTCCTCGGGGGGTGGTGGCGGGATGCGCCACAGGTCGGCCCCCGCCGCCGCCAGCAAGCCGGGCACGGCCTTGGGGTCGGGACGCAGTCCGGCGTCGACTGCGGTCTCGAGCAGGGCGAAGATGTCGCCCTCGAAGTCGACGTCGCCGCTCACGTAGGCCCGCACGATGCCGAGCTCCCCGGGTCGTTGGATGAGTCGGGCCAGGGCGCGAGGGCGGCGCACCACCAGGGTGCTGGCGGCGTCGGCGGGCCCGGCCGCGCTGCCGTCGTACGCCTCGATCCGCACGGGCACGGCGCCGCCGAACAACGCTGAGATCTGGTTCGCCACCCTCATGGGCGTCACCTCCTTGTCAGCCGTTGGGAGAGATTTGACCAAATCCGTGGCCGGCTCGCTCGGATTTCTCGTCGTCCCCCGTCGACTGGGCAAATTCTCCACCTCGCGCTCAACCTCCGCCGTCGACGCGACGATGACTCTTCGGTGACCGAGGAGAGGCTGCCTACCGGAGTGTCCGGTCTCGACGTCGACGTGCTGATGACGGCGATCGAGACAGCCGAGTCGTTGATCGTGGTGACGGATGCCGGGGGGTCGATCCTGTGGGCGAACCCCGCGTGCGAGCGGATCCTGGGGTGGTCCGTCGACGAGCTCGTCGGGCGCAGCGCGCTCGACTTCATGGCGTGCGACGAGCTCGACGAGGTCCTCGACGAGCACCTCAGCTTCCTCGACTCGGCGGAGCCTCGACGTCAGATCCGCCGGTGGCGCACCCGGGACGGAGGTGAGCGATCCATCTCGTTCACCCGGACGGGGGTCCGCGATGACACCGGCGTCGTTCGCCGGGTCGTGGCGACCGGTGTCGACGTCACCGCGGAGCACGTGGCCCGGGCCGCCCTGCTGGCCAGCGAACGGCGCCACCGGGCGCTGGTGGAGCACGCCTCGGACGTGGTGGTGGTCATCGACGACCGCGCCGTCATCACCTACGTCAGCGCCTCCGCCGAGACCCAGCTCGGATGGACGCCGAGCGAGCTCGAGGGCCGATCGGGGTTCGACCTCGTCGCCGAGCAGGACCGTGAGCTGGCTCTTCGGTCGTTCGACGAGACCCTGTCCGAATTGGGTCCGACCGTGCCACGCGAGCTGCGCATCGAGGACCGCTTCGGGCGCCCGGTCCTGATGGAGGTGGTGGCCAACAACCGCCTGCAGGACCCCTCGGTCGAAGGGGTGATCCTGCACATGCGCGACATCACCGAGCGACGCTCGCTGGAGGTGACGTTGAGCACGGCGCAGGAGCGCTTCCGACAGGCGTTCGCCAAGGCGCCGACCGGGATCGCCCTGGTGGACCTCGACGGGCGCTTCCTGGAGGCGAACCGGGCGCTGGCCGACATCCTCGGCCGCGAGCCCGCGGATCTGAGCCACCTGAGCTTCCAGGACATCACCCACCCCGACGACCTCGGAGCCGACCTCGACTACCTGGATCGGCTCCTGAGCGGACGGATCCCCGGCTACCGCATGGAGAAGCGCTACCTGCGGCCCGACGCCACCGTGGTCTGGTGCCTGCTCAACGTGTCGGTGCTGCGCGACGCCGAGGGCGCCCCCCAACACCTCCTCGCCCACGTGGAGGACATCACCTCGCGCAAGTCCCTCACCGAGGAGCTGGCCCACCTGGCCCACCACGACGGGCTCACCGGCCTCCCCAACCGCACCGCCGTGCACACCCGGGTCGGCGAGTCGCTGGCCCGCCGCCACCTCCACGAGGTCGGTGTGCTGTTCCTCGACCTCGACGGCTTCAAGGACGTGAACGACACCTACGGTCACGACATCGGCGATCGCGTCCTGTCGGTGGTGGCGCGCCGGCTGGCCGACGCCGTCCGGCCGACCGACCTCGTGGGTCGGGTCGGCGGGGACGAGTTCGTCGTGGTCTGCGAGCCGGCGTCGGCGACGATCCTGCAGAGCATCGCCGAGCGGATCGGCACCGCCCTGGAACGCCCCATCGAGCTGGCCGGCCTGCCGGCGATCACGACGGGGGCGACGGTGGGTCTGGCCGTGGCCGACCCCGTCGACGACACCGCCTCGTTGCTGCGTCGGGCCGACGAGGAGATGTACCGGGGCAAGGCCGGTCGCCGCCCGCCGACCCGCCGGCCGGACCCTCCGAGAGCCGGTCCGACAGCCGGTTCGCCGGCCCGTCCGACCGCGCCGCGGGTGTGGGCCCGAACTAGCGCTTGACCTAGTAGCTTTGGGCAAAGATAGTATGGGGGGGACCTGGTCTCCCCGACGCCGTCGGGCGGACCCGGGCCCGACGACCCTGGAGGACCCTGTGAGCCTGCTCCCCGACGTGACCCCCGCCGAGCACGAGCTGCCCGACATCATCTCCGTCGACGACCACGTCCTCGAGCCCAAGGACCTCTGGCAGCGAGAGCTCCCGGCGTCGATGCGCGAGCGCGGCCCGCGCACGGTGCGCGAGAAGGTCAAGCTCACCTTCACCGGCGGGCACTACGGCTTCGAACGCAACGCCGACGACGGCCAGTGGTGCGACGTCTGGCTGTTCGACGACCTGGCCGTGCCCACCGGCTTCCTGCACGCCCCGGCGGGCACCCCGCGGTCCCAGCAGCGCAACGTGCCCGCGGTCTACGAGGACTTCCGCCCCGGCACCTACGACCAGGCCGCCCGTCTGGCCGACATGGACACCAACCACGTCTCGGCGGCCATCAACTACCCCAACATCTTTCCGCGCTTCGCCGGCCAGGGCTTCGCCGAACGGCCCGACAAGGACCTCGCCGTCACGTCCCTGCGCATCTACAACGACTGGATGATCGACGAGTGGTGCGGCGGTGCCGGCCAGGGCCGGTTGATCCCGCTCACGCTGGTCCCCCTCTGGGACCCGCAGCTGGCGGCCGACGAGGTGCGCCGCTGCGCGGCCAAGGGCAGCCACGCCATCGCCTTCAGCGAGAACCCCTCCAAGCTCGGGTTCCCCTCGCTCTACAGCGGCGAGTGGGACGTGCTCTGGACGGCCTGCGAGGAGACCGAGACCACCGTGTCGATGCACATCGGCTCGTCCTCGTCGATGCCCACCACCTCGCCCGACGCCCCGCTGGCCACCTCCATGTCGCTGTACGCCCAGAACGCCCAGGGCTCGCTCGCCGACTGGGTGTTCTCGGGCACCCTCGGTCGTTTCGACTCGCTCAAGATCGCCTTCGCCGAGAGCCAGGTGGGCTGGATGCCGTTCCAGCTCGAGCGCATGGACAGCGTCTGGCGCGACGGCGTGGGCGGGGTCGACCTGCCCATCGCCCCGAGCGAGCAGGTGCGGGGTCGGGTGTTCGGTTGTGTCTTCGACGACCTGCACGGCCTCAAGTGCCGCGCGGACGTGGGCGTCGAGCAGATCCTCTTCGAGACCGACTACCCCCACTCCGACGGCACCTTCCCCCACTCCCGCAAGGTGGCGCGCGACCTCTTCGCCGCGGCCGGCATGGACGAACAGGCCTGCTACGCCGTGCTGCGGGGCAACGCCATCGCCGCCTACGGGCTCGAGCGGTTCGGCATCACCGAGTAGTGGGGGCCGTAGGCGTCGAGCGCAGCCCTGACGTGATCGCGTCCCCGGACCCTGCGCTCGACCTGCCCGAAGGCGACGACGACCTGCTGGGCCACGTGGTCCGACTCGAGATCCTCGTCGGCCAGGTGCTCGACCGCATCACCACCGCGCACGGCATCAGCGCGGCCGACTACCTGGTGCTGGGCGTCATCCGCCGTTCACCCGAGCAGCGCAGCGCTCCCACCGCCATCTGCGACGTGCTCGGCCGCACGACCGGTGGGATGTCGTTGACCCTCGATCGCCTCGAGCGGGCCGGTTGGATCCGGCGGCTGCCCGATCCCTCCGATCGACGCCGCATCGTGGTCGAGGCCACCGATGCGGGGTTGGCCCTGGCGACCTCGGTCAACGCCGACCTCCACGGCTGGGAGTCCGCCCTGGGGGTCGACGCGGTGGAGAGGGTGTCGCTGGCCGGTTCGCTGGCCCGGCTCACCCACCTGATCGAGGCCCACCCCCACCCCTGACCCCTCCGGGTCGGGGATGGACGGGTCATCCCAGGGAGAAGGGGTCCTTGCCCATCTGGTCGCGCACGGTGACCACGGGTGGGTTGGTGAGCGTGCGGCGCTGCCAGTTGGCCCCGTCGACCACCAGGGTGTGGCCGCTGATGAAGCGGGCGTAGGGCGAGGCCAGGAAGGTGGCGGCCCAGGCCAGCTCGCGAGGTCGCCCGACCCGCAGCGCCGGCTGGCAGGCGTCCTTGTCGTTGGTGCGCGCCAGGTTGCCCTGGATGTCGGCGGTCATGTCCTCGTGGGGCATGAGGCCGGGCACCAGGCCGTTGACCTGGATGCCGTAGGGGCCCCACTCGACCGCCAGGGTCTCGACCATGTTCTTGACGCCGGCCTTGGCCGCCGCCGAGTGGGCGAACCCCGGTCCACCGGTCCAGGCGTAGCTGGCGCCGACGTTGACGATCGACCCCGGGGTGCCGGCGTCGAGGTGGCGGCGGGCGAACTCGCGGGCGCAGAAGAACGTGCCGTTGAGGGTGATGTCGACCACCGTGCGCCAGGCATTGGGCGACATGTCCTCGGCCGGCACCGGGAAGTTCGCCGCCGCGTTGTTGACGAGCACGTCCGGGAGGCCGAAGGCCTCGACGGCGGCGTCGAACGCCGCCGCGATCTGCTCGGGGTCTCGGATGTCGCAGCCCACGGTGACGACCGGGGCCCCCAGCTCGGCGATGCGCTCGTGGCCGGCCTCGAGGTGCTCGGGCTTGCGGCTGGCGATCACGATGGAGGCGCCGAGGCGGGCGAACTCGGTGGCGATGGCCGCCCCCAGCCCGGTGCCGCCGCCGGTGACGAAGACCACGGTGCCGTCGTAGGTGCCCTCGGGGAGGGCCGACGCGCCGAGCGGTGGCGCGTCGGGGAGGCCGGGGGCGGGCGTGGGCGCGGGCGGGGTGGCGTCGGTGTCGGTCATGGGTCAGCTCCCCGTGTAGCGAGGCTCGCGGCCCTCGGCCCGGGCGGCGCGGAACTCGGCGAAGTCCTGGGACTGGTTGATGAAGGTCTGGTAGACGAGCTCATCGGCCATGGAGGTGCGGATCTCGGGTTCGGCCAGGTGCTGGATGACGCGCCGGGCCATCTTCACGGTGACCGCCGGGGCGGCGGCGACCTTCTCGGCCATCTCCCGCGCGGTGGCGTCGAGGTCCTCGGGGGCCACGATCCGAGACACGATGCCGAGGGCCAGCGCCTCCTCGGTGCCGAGGGGGCGGCCGGTGAGCACCATGTCGCTGACCACCCCGGGACCGCACATCTGGAACAGGCGGCCCATGCCGCCGGTGTCGGGGATCACCCCGTGGCCCACCTCGGGAAGCATGAACCGGGCTCCCTCGGCCGCGATGCGCACGTCGCAGAGGAGGGCCCGCTGGAACGACCCGCCGATGGCCCACCCCTGGATGGCCACGATGACCGGGGCGTCGAGGTCGAACAGCTGCTGGATGCCCTTGTGCCCCCGGGTCATCAGCTCGTGGTGGGTGAGCTCGGTCTTGTTGGTGCCGATGGCCGACACGTCTCGACCCGACGACCACGAGTGGCCCTCGCCCCGCCAGATGACGGCCCGGACGTCGGTGCGCTGACGCAGCTCGCCGAGGATGGCGAACAGCTGGGCATCCATGTCGTCGGTGAAGGCGTTGCGCTTCTCGGGGTTGTCGTTGGTGATGGTGGCGATCGCACCGTCGATGTCGAGTCGGACCTGTCCCGCGGCCATGTTCCCCCTGTCTCGCGACCCGGTTCCTCCGGGGCGCCCGGCCACTGTACGCGCCCGGCCCGCGACGGTCGCCGGGACTCCTGCCCGGTGGTGAGCGGTGCGGGATGGACACCCCGGGGGGTATAGTGGTTGCATGGCGACCGACGCTCCCCACCGCACCTCGTCGCTCCCGGTCGTCGACGGCCTCGTCGCCCCGGCCGCGGAGACGGTCGCGCTCGAGCGCCACGGCCGCCGGTGGTTGCTGTGGTCGTTCCTGTTGTGCCCCTGCCACCTCCCGCTGAGCCTCGGCGTGCTCGCCACCGTGCTGGCCGGCACGTCGGCCGGAGCGCTGGTGCGCGACCACGCCTGGGTCGCCGGCGGTGTGCTCACGCTCACCTGGGTGCTGGGCACCGGCTACGGGTTCCACCTCATCCGCCGGGCCCAACGCTCCGGCGGCGCCTGCCCGTCGCGACCTCGCCGCACCTGACCGCCCCGGAATACTCCGTCACCGCGCCGCCGGTGCGGGCCGACCACGCCCCGACGGACGCTCAGCGGCGCGGGGCGACGTAGGGGAGCTGCACGCCCCCGCCCACGGGGTGGAACTCCACCTCGACGGCCATGCCCACCTGCGGTTCGGTGTGGTCGACGCCGACGAGGTTGCTCAGCAGCTCCCACCCCTCCTGCATGGTCACGATGACCGGGGCGTAGGGCACGACGAAGTCGGCGGTCGGGGGTCGCCACACCACGGTCCAGCTGTAGACCTCACCGAGGCCGGACGACTGCTCCCACGTGAGTGACCGGGACGTGCACACCGCGCACATCACCGCCGGGGTGTGGGTGGCGGCCCCGCAGTCGCGGCAGCGCTGGAAGCGCAGCTCGCCCCGGGCGCACCCCTCCCAGTAGGTCTCGGAGAACTCCGACGGGGTGGGCAGGGGGATGCCTTCGGGTTGGGGGACCAGCAGGGTCACGGGCGCTCCTTGCCGAGCAGCATCACGTCGTTGAACAGCGCGCCGGAGCCCCCGCCCGAGCACATGGCCACCTCGGCGTCGGCCACCTGCATGGTGGCGCACTCGCCGCGGAGCTGGTGGACGCCACGGATCACCCGTTGCACCATCTGCACGGCGCCGCCGCCGTGGCTGAACGACAGCAGCCCTCCGTCGGTGGTGACCGGCCAACGTCCTCCCGGCTCGATGGCGCCGGAGAGCACCAGGTCGGCGCCTTCGCCCTCGTCGCAGAAGCCGAACGCCTCGAACTGCCGGATGATCTCGAAGCTGAAGGGGTCGTAGAACTCGCACACGTCGACGTCGTCGGGTCCGAGACCGGCCATGGCGAAGCTCTGGGCGGCGGCGCGGCGCCCCACCCAGCCGGCCACGGACCCGTCGCGCCCGGGGAGGTCCCAGGAGGGCGGGTGCTGGTAGGCGGGACCGACGTGGTCGGTGGTGCCGCCGAGGATCCACACCGGGGCACGGGCCGCTGCCGTGGCCCGGTCGGCGCGGGCCAGCACCAGGGCCGAGCCGCCCTCGGAGTTGATGGCGCAGTCGAGCAGGTGGAAGGGATCGGCGACCATGCGGCTGTCGAGGATGTCCTGGTCGGTGTACGGGCCGCGACCGGCGAAGACGGCCGCCGGGTTCACGTGGCCGTTGTTGCGGATGGTCGCCGCCACGTGGGCCAGGGCTTCGGGCGGCGTGCCGTAGGTGTGCATGTGGCGGCGAGCCATGAGGGCGAACTCGGCGGCGGTGAACATGCCGAACGGCAGCACGTACTCGTTGGTGGGCCGGGTCCACGGGGCGGTGGCGGAGCGGTCGCGGTAGGACCCGGCGCCGCCGGTGGCGTAGAGCACCACCGAGGCCAAGCCGCAGGCGATGGCCATGGCCCCGTCGAGCAGGGCGGGGATGCCGAACCCGGAGGTCGAGCGCCACATCGGCCCGCCACGCGACTGGTAGAGGAAGTCGGCGGTGGTGGGACCGACCACGCCGTCCACGTCGCCGGGGGCGAACCCGGCGTCGTCGAGGGCGCCGAGGGCGGCCTCGAGCGTGATGCTGCGAGCGTCGTGCCCCTCGAGCACCTTGGCCTGGGCGGTGTTGTGCACGCCGACGATGGCGACGTCGTGGAAGGGATGGCTGGCCATGGTCCCCCAGGTAGTGGTGGCGGGTCCCGGCGACCGGGGCCCCGGAGCCTTCCTACCATGGCCGCTGCGGCCGCTCTCGCCATGGCCGCTGCGCCGCTGCTGCCGGCGGCACACCGACTCTGAGGGGGCACCCGTGACCGACACCGACGCCGACGCGAACACCGACGCCACACCGGGGAGCGGTGAGGTGGCGCGCACCGACGTGGCCTTCAGTGCCACCGACGGCACGGTGCTGCGGGGGTGGCTGTACCTGCCGGCCACGGCGGCGGACGGTCCGGTGCCCGGGGTGGTGATGACGCACGGGTTCTCGGCCACCCGGCGCATGGGCCTGGCCGGCTTCGCCGAGGCGTTCGCGGCCACCGGGCTGGCCGTGCTGGTCTACGACCACCGCAACCTGGGCGACAGCGACGGCGAACCCCGAGGCGAGCTCGACCCCTGGGCCCAGATGCTCGACATGCGCGTCGCCCTCGGTTGGCTGGCCGACCGTGCCGAGGTCGACGCCGACCGCCTGGGCCTGTGGGGGTCGAGCTTCAGCGCCGGCGAGGCCCTGTGCGTGGCGGCCGTCGACCGGCGGGTGCGCGCCGTCGTGGCCAACGTGCCCTTCGCCGGCATCGGCGACGCCGCCGACCTCGACCCCGAGGTCGCCCGGGCTCGGTTCGAGGGCATCCGGGCCGCGCTCGAGGGCACGGTGTCGCCCGCCGTCGAGGTCACACCGGAGGGCCCGGTGGTGCGCGAGCCGGGGAGCGACGTGCCCGGCTTCCTCGACGACGCCGACTCCGCCGAGTGGTTCCTCGGTCGGGGACCCGACGCGGGGTGGGCGAACCGGTTCACCATGCGCTACGCCACCGACGTGGTGTTCGACCCGGCCGTGTGCGCCCCACGCCTCGACGGCACCCCCGTGCTGATGGTCGTGGCCACCGACGATCGGGTGGCGGCCACGGCTGTCGCCCTCGACACCTACGAGCGGGCGTCGGAGCCCAAGCAACTCGAGATGGTCGAGGGCCACCACTTCTGCGCCTACGACGGCCCCCAGCACCAGCGGGCGGCCGCCGTGACCGCCGACTTCCTGGGCCGTCACCTCGGCTGACGACCAGCCGTCGCCGGCCCCCCACCCACCCGCGGGGGGAACGCCGGGCGAGCAGCCCTGGGTCGACGGGCAACGCAGGGCCCGGTCGTGCGATGGTGGTCGGGCGACGTCGGCCGACCGTGGAGCCCCGCATGACCCTCGAACTCGACCCCGAGCTGTTCCTGCCCGAGCCCGAGCCCCGTCCGGTGCGCTACACGATCATCTCGGTCGACGATCACGTGGTCGAGCCCGGCTACCTGTTCGAGCGCTACCTGCCCGAGGGCCTCCAGGAGCGGGGACCCCAGATCGTGGCCAACGCCAACGGCCAGGAGGTCTGGCACTTCGAGGGCCAGGTCTTCCTCCAGGTGGGCATGAACGCCATCGCCGGCCGGCGCAAGGAGACCGTCAAGCTCGAGCCCTCCCGCTTCAGCGAGATGCGCCCGGGCTGCTACGACATCGAGGCCCGCATCCGCGACATGGACATCGCCGGGGTCTGGGCCAGCCTCAACTTCCCCTCCCAGATCACCGGGTTCTGCGGTCGGGTCTTCTTCGCCGCCCAGGACGTCGAGGTCGGCCAGGCGTGCACCCGGGCCTGGAACGACTGGCTCCACGACGAGTGGTACTCGGCGTACCCCACCCGCATCGTCCCCGGCGGCATCGCCTACCTGGCCGACCCTCAGGCGGCGGCCGCCGAGATCCGCCGCAACGCAGATCGCGGGTTCACGGCGATCAGCTTCCCCGAGCGGCCCCACAAGATCGGCCTTCCGTCGCTGTGGGACCGCGACCACTGGCGCCCCATCATCGAGGCCTGCGTCGACACCGGCACGGTCATCTGCCTGCACGTGGGCAGCTCGGGGGTGCACGAGGCGCCGCCGGGTGCTCCCAGCCTCCAGCTCGGCGCCACCCTCTTCGGCTCCATCTCGCTGGTGTCGGCCGCCGAGTGGCTGTGGTCGGGCTGGGCCGTCGAGTACCCGGACCTCAAGATCGCCATGAGCGAGGGCGGCATCGGCTGGGTGGCCATGCTGCTCGACCGCCTCGACAACATCATCGACCGCTCCGGGTACGGCCTGGGCTGGGACGTGCGCCCCGCCGACGTGCTGCAGCGCAACTTCTGGTTCTGCAGCCTCGACGACCCGAGCACCATCGACACCCGCCACCGCATCGGGGTCGAGAACATCATGGTGGAGACCGACTACCCCCACGGGGACGGCACCTGGCCCGACGTGCAGGACGTCATCCACGAGGCCTGGGGCCACATCCCCGACGACGAGCTGCGGATGATGTGCAGCGAGAACGCCGCGAAGCTCTTCCGCCACCCCCTGCCCGAGAGGACCCTCCCGTGATGCGTGCCGAGGATCTCATCCTGATCAGCGTCGACGACCACATCTGTGAGCCGGCTGACATGTTCGAGGGCCACGTGCCCGAGAAGTACCGGGAACTCACCCCCGTCGTGCGCGACGAGAAGGACGGGGCGGTGCAGCAGTGGTACTACGGCGACATCCGGGGGCGGAACCTCGGTCTGAACGCCGTGGCCGGCAAGCCGCCCGAGCTCTACAACGTCGACGCCCTGCGCTACGAGCACATGCGGCCGGGCTGCTACGACGTCGACGAGCGGGTGCGCGACATGAATGCCGGCGGACAGCTGGCCGGCCTCAACTTCCCCAACTGGACGGGTTTCGCCGGCCAGGTCCTCAACCAGGGACCCGACGCCGACGTCAACGAGGTCATGATCCGGGCCTACAACGACTGGCACATCGACACCTGGTGCGCGGCCCACCCCGAGCGCTTCATCCCCCTCGGCCTGGTGCCCTACTTCGACGTCGAGCGGGCGGTGGCCGAGGTGCAGCGCCTGGCCGACAAGGGCTGCCACGCCATCACCTTCCCCGAGAACCCCGAGCCGCTCGGGCACCCGTCGCTGCACACCGACCACTGGGACCGGCTCTTCGCCACCTGCCAGGACCTGGGCACGGTCATCTGCATGCACATCGGCTCGTCGGGCAAGAGCGCCTTCACCTCCCACGACGCGCCGGCCAGCGTGCCCATGACGCTCTCGGGCATGAGCTCGGCCTACGCCGCCGGCGACCTGGTCTGGGGGAACTGGTGGCAGCGCTTCCCCGACCTGCGCTTCGCCCTGTCCGAGGGCGACATCGGCTGGTTGCCCCACTTCCTGCAGCGGGCCGACCACGTCTACAAGCGCCACCACGGCTGGACCCAGGCCGAGATGCCCGAGGGCCGGCTGCCGTCGGAGGTCTTCCTCGAACGCACCTACGTGTGCTTCATCCAGGACCCGGTGGGCGCCGAGCTCATCGGGCACCTCGACGAGGACATGGTCTGCTGGGAGTCCGACTACCCGCACTCCGACTCGACCTGGCCCAACGCCCCCGAGTTCCTGATGGAGACCATCGACGCCGGGCTCACCCAGGAGCAGGCCGACAAGATCCTGCACGGCAACGCCATGCGGGCCTTCCAGTTCGACCCCTTCGCCGTCCGGCCCCGTGAGCGCTGCACCGTCGCCGCCCTGCGGGCCGAGTCGCCCGACGTGGACACCGTCACCCATGTCGGTCGCCGAGCCGACGAGCGCGACCTCGAGACCTGGCGCACCTACGCACCGCCGGCACCGGCCACCGCCGGCTCTCGCTGAGCGAGCCGCCACCACCGCCGATCGACCGAGGAGCCACCATGGCCTTCACCCCGACCGCCGAGAAGCTGCTGCCGGACGTCACGCCCCGCGAAGAGCTGGCGCTGCTGGCCCGGGCCCTGTGGCGCGAGGGGTACAACGACCACCTCGCCGGCCACATCACCATCAACCAGGGCGACGGCACCCTGCTGTGCAACCCCTGGCTGATCACCTGGGACGAGCTGCGGCCCGAGCAGGTGATCCGCATCGACCTCGAGGGCAACGTGGTCGAGGGCGACTGGCCGGTGCCCCTCGGGATCCCCCTGCACCTCGAGCTGCACAAGCTCCGCACCGACGTGGGGGTGGCCATGCACAGCCACCCGCTCTACGGCACCGTGTGGGCCGACATGGGCGAGGTGCCCCCGGCGCTCGACCAGAGCTCGAGCCTCGGCGGCGGCGAGCTGGTGCTCGTCGACGAGTACGAGGGCGCGGTCGACAACGCCAATGCGGCGCGGGCGGCGGTGGAGGCCATGGGCGGCGCCGAGCTGGCGTTGCTGGCCGGCCACGGCGTGTTCGTGCTCGGCTCCACCGTGCGGGCCGTGCACCAGCGGGCGGTGGCGCTCGAGCAGCGCTGCCAGCGGGCCTGGCACGTGCGGGCCGCCGGCGGGGAGCTGCGCACCTCGCTGCCGGCCTCGTGGCTCGACCGCATGGCCAAGAGCGACGGCAACGGCTTCATCGGCTTCTGGGAGGCCATGGTCCGCGCCGAGCTGCGGGCCGATCCCTCACTCCTCGACGGAAGGGCCTGACCCGCAGCGCCGCGTCCCGGCCGACCCCCTCGGGACGGGGACGTATATTGCATCCAACCGAGCGCACCGAGGGGGAGACATGGCGCAGTCGTTGTCGCTGGACGGGGTGAGGGTGCTGGTCGTCGGGGCCTCGTCGGGCATCGGGCGGGCCTACGCCTCGTGCGCCCACGCGCTCGGCGCCGAGGTGTGCGTGAGCTCGCGACGGGCCGACGCCCTCCAGGACCTGTGCGACGAGCTCGGCGCCGGTCACGTGGTGGCCGCCGACGTCACCGAGCCCGGGAAGGCCGAGGAGGTCGTCGCCCGGGCCGTGGCGCTCATGGGCGGCCTCGACGTCGTGCTCTACTCCGCCGGCTTCGCCACGCTGCGACCCCTCCGTGAGACCCAGGTCGACGACTGGACGGCGGCGTACCAGGTGAACGTGGTGGGCCCGTCGATGGTGGCCCAGGCGGCCGTAGAGGTGCTCTCCCCCGAGGGCATCGTGTCGTTCATCTCCTCGGAGTCCGCTGGTGAGGTGCGCTGGGGCCTGGCGCCCTACGCGTCATCCAAGGCGGCCCTTGACACCGCCATCCGGTACTGGCGCCACGAGCACCCCGAACGCCGCTTCCAGCGGGTGATCATGGGGGCCACCATGCCGACCGGGTTCGGCGACCTGATGGGCGCCTCCGAACACCTGGCGACCGCGCTCGAGCGCTGGGCCGCGGTGGGCATCTCGGGCACCGTGATGCACGTCGACGACGTCGGCCGTCAGCTGGCGGAGATCACCGCCTTGATGCTGGCGCACCCCGAGATCGACGTGCCCGACATCTACCTCGACCCACGAGGCGAGGCCCTGCGCTGAGGGGCGCCCCACCCGGTCGGGTCGGGGCATGCCATCAGGATGCGTAGAACTGGTCGGCCCACTTGCGGAACTCCATGATCGGCTTCTCGCTGGGGGCCAGGGCGGGCACCGTCAGGAACGTCTTGTGGGCCCAGATCGGGATGTCCTGGTCGAACTGGCGCTCGACCTCGGCGGCGAACCCGGGCGCGATCTTGCCGGCGATCTCGCTGCCGTCGGTGTAGAAGGTGAAGCGCACCCGGCACGACTCGTCGTCGATCGGGGTGGTGGACGACACCTGGGTGACCCGGCCCATGAGGTCGAAGTGGACGATGCCCACGCCCGGGCCGCAGCTGTTGGACTCGATGGTGCCGGGGAAGTCGCCCCGGGCCGAGCGGAACACCTGCTCGCTGCGCACGGTGCGGAAGGGGCCGTCCATCGTCATCTCTCCGATGGGGCTCACCTGGCCGGTGCCGTGGACCGACTTGAAGTGGGCCATGTCGACGGAGTTCTCGGCGATCTCCTGCCACACGGTGGGCACCACGCGGTCGAGGCGGCCCACCTCGACCATGTCGTCGGTGATGCGCTGGGGCACCTCGAACGTGGGCGTCACGTCGCGGTCGGGGTGGTACCAGGCCAGCAGGAGCCCGTTGCGCACCATGGTGGGATAGGTGCCCAAGCGGGCCTTGCGGTTGGGTCGGTCGGCGTAGGGGATGGCGACGTTGGTCCCGTCGGCCCCGAACGACCACTCGTGGAAGGGGCAGACCAGGCAGCCCTCCTCCACCCGGCCGCCGACGCCGAGGTGGGCACCGAGGTGGGGGCACACGGAGTCGACGGCGTGGTGGTGCTCGCCGTCGAACCAGACGACCACCTCGCGTCCGAAAGCCTCCACCGTGGTGACCGCCTCGGTGAACTCGTCGGTGCGGGCCAGACCGAACCAGCCGATCGGCAGGGGGCGGGGGAACGGGGTGCGCTTGGAGGCCACGGCGCGAGCTCCTCGTGGTGGGGGGGGACGCCACCGCCCGAACGGCGAAGACGCATCAAATATACAAGATGGGGACGTCCCCATCCTGCCCCGCGGTGGCGACCCCGGGTCAGCTGTCGAGGGAGGCGATGCCCTCGTCGCGCAGCTGGAACTTGAGCACCTTGTTGCTGGCGTTCATCGGGAGCGACTCGACGATGCGCACGTGCCGCGGCACCTTGTAGTTGGCCATCTGCTCGCGGCACCAGGCCACCAGCTCCTCCTCGGAGAGCTCCGCACCCGGGCGCAGCACCAGGAAGGCCATGCCCACCTCGCCCATGCGGCGGTCGGGCACCCCGACGACCGCCACCTGGTTCACGGCGGGGTGGCGCAGGATGACGCCCTCGATCTCGGCGGGATAGGCGTTGAAGCCGCCCACGATGAACATGTCCTTGATGCGGTCGGTGATGGTGAGGTTGCCGGCATCGTCCATGACCCCGATGTCGCCGGTGTGCAACCACCCGTCGGCGTCGATGGTCTCGGCCGTCGCCTCGGGGTTCTCGAAGTACCCGGGCATGACCACGTAGCCCCGCACGACGACCTCGCCGGCCTGGCCGGCGGGGAGGGGGTTGCCGTCCTCGTCGATCACGCGCACCTCCACGTCGGGGATGGCCCGCCCGGAGGTCTGCGAGATGATCTCGGGGTCGTCGCCGTGGCGGCACATGGTGGCGATGCCGTGGACCTCGGTGAGGCCGTAGCCGGTGACGATGGTCTTGAACGTGAGCTCCTCGCGCATGCGCCGGATCATCTCCACCGGCACCGCCGCCGCCCCGGTGACCGACAGGCGCAGCGACGACAGGTCGTGGTCGTTGAGGTTCGGGTGGTCGAGCATCGTCTGGTAGATGGCCGGGGGTCCGGGGAGCATGGTGACCTTCTCCTCCTCGACCCGCTTCATCACCGCCGGGACGTCGAACACGGCATGGGGGATGATCGTGGCGCCCTTGAGGTAGGCGGCCAGGATGCCCGAGTTGAGGCCGAAGGAGTGGAAGAAGGGGTTGACGATCAGGTACCGGTCGCCCTCCTCCAGGCCCACCACGCTGGCCCACGACCAGTAGGCCCGCACCAGGCTGCGGTGCAGCATGGGGGCTCCCTTGGGGGCGCCGGTGGTGCCCGAGGTGAACAAGATGCTGGCCATGTCGTCGCCGTCGATGGCGGCGGCCCGTTCGGCGGCGGCGTCGGGTGCCACCGAGGCGGCGCGGGCGAGGAAGTCCGACCACCCGACGGTGTCGCCACGGGCCGGGCCCCTCAGCACGACGACCTCCTCCACCGACGGCACGTCGCCGCGGTCGCCCAGCATCTCGACGTAGTCGGTGTCGAGGAAGTCCGACACCGTGAACAGCAGCCGGGCGCGCGAGGTGTTGAGGATGTAGGCCGCCTCGGGCCCCTTGAACCGGGTGTTGAGCGGCACCAGCACGGCGCCGACGCGGTGAACGGCCGAGGCGGCGACGACCCACTCGGCGCAGTTGGGGGCCCACATCGCCACCCGATCGCCGGGCTCGATGCCGCTGGCGACGAGGGCTCGGCCCGCGTCGTCGACGGCGTCGAGCAGCTGCGGGTAGCTGAGGCGGAGATCGCCCTCCACGAGGGCCTCGAGCTCCGGGAACCGGCGGGCCGCTCGCTCGAGGGCGCCGCCGACGGTGGTGGGCAGGTCGTCGGGAACGGGGATCTCGTCAGTCACCCGTTCAGGATCGCACGATCTGCGCTCGCACGTGGACGGTGCGGGCGGAGCGGTGCACCGGGGGAGCGGTGAGCGCCTCGGGGGCGCGAGCGGCGTCGCGGACCCCCGGACATCCGGATTGGATACATGATGCACGTAGGGTGGCGTCGTTCGGCAGGGGTGTCGGACTCGGCCTCCGACGAGCCCACGAAGGGGACTACATGGCTGGCGACGTCTGGGTGAGTGGCGAGCAGACCACGATCATCGAGCTGTTGGAGCATCGACTCGAGACGGATCCCTCGAGCGAGTACCTCGACGTGTGCGGCACCAAGGTGTCCGCCGCCGAGGTGCACGACACGGCGCGCCGCCTGGCCACGGCGCTCGCCGACCTGGGGGTGACCAAGGGCGACCGGGTGGCGACGCTCATCGAGAACTCCGCCGAGGCGATGTTGGCCTGGTGGGGGATCGTGTGGACCGGCGCCATCGCCGTGCCCGTCAACACCGCCTACAAGGGCGACTACCTGCGCCACCAGCTGCACGACTCGGGCGCCACCGTGCTGGTGGTCGAGGCCGATCTGGCCGACCGGGCCCAGCGGGTCGCACCGGACCTGCCGGACCTGGGCCACGTGGTGGTCATCGCCGCGGAGACGCCGACCATGGGGTCGGCGACGGTCCACACCTGGGCCGACCTGCTCACCGCCGACGCCGCCCCGCCGAGCGTCGACATCCGCCCGTCGGATCTGGGCACCTTCATCTACACCGGCGGCACCACCGGTCCGTCCAAGGGCTGCATGCTCAGCCACAACTACCACGAGGCCCTGACCCGCCAGATCGGGATCTGCTGGGAGCGCACCGCCGACGACGTGGTGTGGACGCCGCTGCCGCTGTTCCACTTCAACGCCATCACCACCGCGGTGCTCGGCCCGTTGGTGTGGGGCGGGCGCTCGGCCATCTACCGGCGGTTCTCGGTGTCGAACTTCTGGCCGGAGATGAACCGCACCGGGGCCACCGTCACCTCCACGTTGGGGACCATGGCCTACCTCCTGGCCCACGACGTCGACCGCCCCGAGATGCCCCGGTCGGGGGCACCGGAGGCCAACACGTCGCTGCGGCTCATCGGTGCCGCCCCGATGCCCGTCGAGGTCGACGACGTCATCCGCGAGCGCTTCGGGGTCACCACCTTCAGCGGCGCCTACGGCGTCACCGAGGCCAGCCTCATCTCCTGGCAGCCCCACGGCGTACGCAACAAGCCCAACGCCGCTGGCGTCATCAACGACGAGTACTTCGACGTGCGCATCTTCGACGACGACGACAACGAGGTGCCGCGCGGAACCGAGGGCGAGATCGTCATCCGGCCCAAGCGCCCCGAGGTGATGTTTGCCGGCTACTGGGGTCGGCCCGAGGCCACCGTGGCCACCAGCCGCAACTGGTGGTACCACACCGGCGACATCGGCCTCGTCGACGACGAGGACTTCCTCTTCTTCGTCGACCGCAAGGCCGACTACCTGCGCCGCCGGGGCGAGAACATCTCCAGCTTCGAGGTCGAGCGCATCCTCATGGGCCATGGCGCCCTCGCCGACGTCGCCGTGCACGCCGTGCTCAGCGAGCTCACCGAGGACGACCTCAAGGTCACCGCCACCGTCGCCGAGGGCCAGGCCGTCACCGAGGAAGAGCTCTTCCGTTGGTGCGTCGACGAGCTCCCCTACTTCGCCCTGCCCCGCTACATCGAGTTCCGCGCCGAGCTCCCGCGCTCCCCAGTCGGTCGCGTGCTCAAGCGCGAGCTGCGCGACGAGGGCGTCACCGACGCCACCTGGGACGTCGACGCCGCCGGCATCACCTACGACAAGCGCTGACCCCCCCCTCGCGTTCTTGCATGAGAACGGCGTCGTGGGGCACGCCGAAACCATGCAAGAACAGATCGTTGGACGTTCTTGCATGAGAACGGCGTCGTGGGGCGCGTCGAAACCATGCAAGAAGCGTGGGGTGGGGTGGGGTGGGGTGGGGTGGGGTGGGTCAGGGCTGGCGGGTGCGGCGGGCCAGGGAGTCCTGAAGCGCGGTGACGCGACCCGGGAGGTCGGGGTCGGCCATGGAGCGGCGTTGGGCCTCGAGCTCGAGGGCCATGGCCTCCTCGGCGCTGCCGATGGCGAGGCTGGCGTCGAGCGTCTGCTTGGCCCGGAGCACCGCGGCACGGGGGCGGCCGGCGGCGCGTCGCGCCAGCCGCAGCGCGGTGGGCACCAGGTCGTCGTCGGCGACGCAGCGCCAGGCCAACCCCTTGGCCTCGGCCTCGGCGCCGTCGAGCACGTCGCCGCACAACGACAGGGCGGCGGCGCCCTGGCGACCCACCCGGTCGACCAGACGCCACAGCTGGCCGCCGCCCGGGTGGATGCCGAGGTCGAGCAGACGGGGATCGAAGCGGGCCGCCGGCGAGGTGACGACCACGTCGCAGGCCAGCGGCAGGTTGACCCCGGCGCCGATGGCGGCGCCGCCCACCGCGGCCACCGTGACGACCGGGCAGTCGGCGAGGGCCACGAAGCCGGTGTAGGTCTCCTCCAGCGTGGCCCGGGGGGTGATGAGGTCGTCGAGGGCGCCCCCGGCGCAGAACACCGGGCCGGCGGCGCACAGGACGATCGCGCCCACGCCCGACGCGAGGGCTCCCTCGACCGCGGCGCCGAGGTCGAGGGAGAGCTCGATGCTCAGGGCGTTGCGGTGGTCGGCGTCGTCGAGGGTGAG
This sequence comes from Rhabdothermincola salaria, assembly GCF_021246445.1. Lineage (NCBI taxonomy): Bacteria > Bacillati > Actinomycetota > Acidimicrobiia > Acidimicrobiales > Iamiaceae > Rhabdothermincola > Rhabdothermincola salaria. The sequence goes on along the minus strand of NZ_JAJQXW010000002.1, from coordinate 64,461 downwards.
CACGGCGACGTCGCCGTCGACCAGCTCGAGGCCCACGAGGGGGTGGCCGGCGGGGCGGGTGATCGTGGGGGTCATGGCTCCATCATCGACGTTCGTGGTGGCGGGCCGGTTCGCACGCGCTCCGGCCCCACCGGGAGGAACCTCGGTTCCTTCGTCGTGGGGCCGGGTGGGGACGAACGGGTTCGGGCGACCGGGTGCGGTCGGTTCAGGCGGTGGGGGCCAGCTTGCCGATCTCGATGCCGACGTGCTTCTCGCGGCGGCCCTTGTCGTAGGACTTGGTGGTCACGTCGTGGCCGCGGGCCTTCTCGCGCAGGGCGCCGACGGTGGACTCCTCGCGGGTGCGGCCGTTGGCGAACGGGTCCCAGTGGTACCAGCGCATGGCGTTCTCGTAGCCCATCTTGTGCAGGTCGGCGTCGGGGACCCCTTCGGCCACCTCGGCCAGCTCCTCGGGAGCGAAGGGCCACGAGGAGTCCGAGTGCGGGTAGTCGAGCTCCCAGGCGATGTTGTCGATGCCGATCTCGTCGCGGAGGCCGACGCCCACCGGGTCGGCGATGAAGCAGGTGAGGAAGTGCTTGCGGAAGATGTCGCTCGGCCGCTGGTCGCCGAAGTCCTGGCCGGTCCAGAGGTGGTGCATGTCGTAGGTGCGGTCGGCCCGGTCGAGGAAGTAGGGGATCCAGCCGGTGCCGCCCTCGGACAGGGCGATCCTGATGTCGGGGAACTGCTTGGGGATGCGCGACCACAGCAGGTCCGCCGCCGCGTAGGCGATGTTCATGGGCTGCAGGGTGATCATGACGTCGACCGGCGCGTCGGGGGCGGTGATGGCCAGCTGCCCCGACGAACCGAGGTGGATCGACAGCACGGTGTCGGTGTCGCACACGGCCTTCCAGAGCGGGTCCCAGTGGTCGCTGTGGAAGCTCGGGTAGCCCAGCGTGTAGGGGTTCTCGGTGAAGGTGAGCGAGTGCACGCCCTTCTTCGCCAGACGACGGACCTCCTCCGCGGCCAGCTCGGGGTCCCAGAGCACCGGCAGGCCCATGGGGATGAAGCGGTCCGGGTAGGCGCCGCACCACTCGTCGACGTGCCAGTCGTTGTAGGCCCGCACCACGTCGAGGGCCAGGTCCTTGTCGTCGCAGGCGGCGAAGAGGCGCCCGCTGAAGGCGGGGAAGGACGGGAAGTTCATGGAGCCGAGCACGCCCCCGGCGTCCATGTCCTTGACCCGCTCGTGGACGTTCCAGCACCCCTCGCGGATCTCGTCGAAGGCCGTCGGCTCGATGCCGTACTCCTCCTTGGGTCGGCCGGCCACGGCGTTGAGGCCGATGTTGGGGATGGTGGCGCCCTCGAACACCCAGACGTCGTCGCCGGCGTCGTTGCGCTCGACGCGGGGGAAGCGGTCCTTCCACTTGGCGGGGGTGTGGTCGTCGAACATGTCGGGCGGCTCGACCAGGTGGTCGTCCACGCTGATGAGGATCAGGTCGTCGGCATGCATGGTGGGTGCCCCCTACAGGCTGGAGTCGGGGTGCGCGGCGGCGCGCACCCGTTCGTGGAGTGAACCGTAACTCAATTGACTGAACCCTGCTACGTTCGGGCCCGCGGAGCCGAGTGGGTCCGCGCCACACCTCGGCGGCAGAGGCCGTCGCGAGCACGGGGGAACCAGTGAGCAACGACGAGATCGAGTACGCCCAGCGGATGTTCCCGGCCCCGGTCGACCTGGGCATCGCCCAGGAGGACCGCGCCGTCACCAACGTGGCCCACGGCACCCGGGCCCACCTCGAGGGGGGCTCCGGCGAGGCCGACACCCAGTACTGGTGGCAGGGCGGGGGCCCGGCGGTCGACGACGCCGTGCAGAACATCACGATCTATCCGCCGACGCGTGGCCTGCAGACCCAGGGGGACCCCTTCGAGCCGGTGAAGATCGGGATCCTCATCGACATGGACCTCAACCAGCTGCTCGCCGACTGGATCGATCCGACCATCCTCGCCATCGAGGACGCCCTCAACGAAGGGGTGTGGGCCCGCAGCCCCGTCCAGCTCGTCATCGCCGACGCGCGCGGCCTCCCTCGTGAGAACTACCGCAAGGTCATCGACGGCTACACGTGGCTCGTCGAGCAGGGCTGCGTGGTCGTGCTCGGGCCGATGATCTCCGACAACTGCCTGGTGGTGCAGGACACCGCCAACGAGCTCGGCGTGGCCTGCATCGGCTGGACGGGCGCCCACAAGTACGCCTCGGAGTACAACTTCACCGTCGCCAACGGCGACATCCCCACCGAGGGCGTGATGTGCGCGCAGTGGCTGGCCGCCCAGGGCCACGAGAAGGTCGGCCTGTTCTGGGAGGCGGGCTCGTCCGGCAAGGACTACGCCGACTACTTCCGCGACGAGGCTCTGCGCCAGGGCATGTCCGTCGTGCGTGAGGTGAAGCTCGAGCCCAACCCGGTGGGGCTCGCCGACGACCTCGCCATGATGCGCGACCTCGGTGTCGAGGGCATCTACTACGGGGGCTACGGCTACGCCACGTTCCACTTCGCCGAGGCGTTCAAGGCCATCGACTGGGATCCGCCCCGCGTCATGGGCACCGCCTTCATGTTCTATTCGAACTCCAACAAGTGGGCCGAGGGCCTCGAGGGCTGGCACGGGGTCGACCAGCTCGGTGAGGACGGGGCCAACCCCAACTACAACGCCCTGATCGAACGGTTCCAGAAGCGCTTCGGCCGCAAGACCGGCAACGTGGTCATCGCCCTCGCCTACGACACCGCCCGGGCCGCCATCCACGGCATCGCCAACGCCGCCATCCCCCATCCGCGCTGGGTGAAGGAGGGCCTCGAGAAGATCCGCTGGATGCCGGCCACCAACGGTGGCCCGGGCTGCTACGTGCAGTTCGGCCCCTACGATCACAAGGGCTACAAGGGCGACTTCCTCACCATCCGGGAGCTGCGCGGCGGCGAGCTGCGCTTCGACGGCTACCACCGCCCGGAGTGGCCCAGCAACAACGCGGCCGGATGACCCGGCCGGCGCCGACCCCCGACGGACCGTGATCGTGTGACCCCCCAGCCCGAAGCCGCCCTCGACGTCGCCGGCCGCCGTGAGCAACGCCGGGCCCGCCAGCAGGAGCTGGCGCGCCAGCAGCTGCTCGACGCGGCCGAGGAGGTCTTCGGGGCCAAGGGGTTCCACGACACCACGCTGAAGGAGGTGGCCGGCCTCGCCGAGTACTCGGTGGGGTCGGTCTACTCCTTCTTCGCCAACAAAGACGACCTGTTCCTGAGCATCTGGCTGCGGCGGGGGGCGGACTTCACCCCCGGCATCGAGGCCGCGGTCGCCGCCGCCGCCGATGCCCTCGACGCCCTGCACCGCATCGTCGACTTCGAGGTCGGCTTCTTCCGGGCCCACCCGCACTTCGGGCGGCTCTACCTGCGCTCGGCCGGCACCACGGTGCTGTCGCCGGAGATCCCCCGGTCCCCGGAGCTGTCCGGCAACCTCCAGCGGGTCATCTCGCTGCAGGCCGACGTGATGGCACGGGGCCAGCGCGAGCGGTCCATCCGCCCGGGAGACCCGTGGGCCATGGCCCGGGTGCTGAGCGGTCTGGTGCAGGCCTTCCAGGGCATCGACCCGGAGGTGGTCGGCGGATCGTCGGCGGGCCGCATGTCGCTCGACGAGCTCCACGCCATCGTCGACGGTGCCTTCCGGGTGCCATGATCGTCGTCACCGAACGACCCAGGAGCTGAGATGCCCATCAACCCCGACGCCGTCGGCGCCACCGCCGACCCGGTCGAGCAGAGCTGGACCTCCAAGGACGCCCTCCTCTACGCCCTCGGCGTGGGCGCCGGCACCGACGAGCTGCAGTTCACCACCGAGAACACCGCCGACACGCCCCAACGGGTGCTGCCCACCATGGCGGTCGTGTTGATGCTCGGGGGCACCGGTGCCCTGCGCGAGATCGGCTCGTTCAACCCGGCCATGCTGGTCCACGGCTCCCAGGCCATCGAGCTGTACGGCGAGATCCCGGTCGAGGGCACCGTCTCCAACCAGGGCACGATCACCGGCATCTACGACAAGGGCTCCGGTGCGCTCGTCGTGGCCGACGTGGTCTCCACCGACGTGGCCACGGGCAAGCCGCTGTTCAAGAACACCACCTCGCTGTTCATCCGGGGCGAGGGCGGCTGGGGCGGCGACCGTGGGCCCTCGACCGACGCCACCCCGCCGGAACGGGCGCCCGACCACGTGGTCACCTACGCCACTCGTCCCGACCAGGCCCTGCTCTACCGCCTCTCCGGCGATCGCAACCCGCTGCACTCCGATCCCACGTTCGCGGCCAAGGGCGGCTTCGACCGGCCCATCCTCCACGGCTTGTGCACGTACGGCTTCACCGGACGGGCCTTGCTGCACAGCCTCTGCGAAGGCGACCCCGCCCGGTTCACCTCCATGACGGGCCGCTTCGCCAAGCCGGTCCTCCCGGGCGAGGAGCTCACCGTCGAGATCTGGTCCGACGCCGCGGGCGAGGCGGTCTTCCAGACCAAGGGCGGCGACGGCCGGGTGGTCATCGACACCGGCCGCTGCACCTTCGCCTGAGGCGCAGACCCCTGGTCTTCGCCGATGGTGGGGCCGGGGCCGGAGCGCCCGGCCCCGCCATCGGCCAAGGTTGGATTTGATATTTCGTATACTCGCCCGATGGACCGACGCAGCAGTGGTGACCAGGTCGCCGCCCACATCCGCCGGATGGTGTTCGACGGCGACCTGCGTCCGGGTGACCGTGTGCGTCAGGACGAGATCGCCGAGAACCTCGGTGTGAGCCGCATCCCGGTGCGCGAAGCCATCATCGCCCTCGACCGCGAGGGATGGGTCACCATCGAGCCCCATCGGGGCGCGTACGTCAACGGCCTCGATCCCGACTACGTCCGCGACCACTACGAGCTGTTCGGCTCGATCTTCGCCCTCGTGGCCCGCCGGGTGGTCGAGCGGGGCGACGCCGCCGGCATGGCCGACATCGTGGCCGCATCGGCCGACGTCGCGGCCGCCCAGGACCCCGAGGCCTTCAACCTCGCCAACCGGGCCTTCCTCGGTGCGCTGCACCGGGCGGCCCGGGCTCCCCGCCTGCGCTCCGTCGCCCGGGTCATGACCAGCATCGTGCCCGGCAACTTCTTCGCGGTGGTGCCCGGAGCCCTCGAGACCCAGCGCGAGGGGCTGGCCGCCGTCACCCGCAGCCTCGAGGCCGGCGATGCCGACGCCGCCGCCGAGGAGTTCCGCCGGGTGCTGGCCCGCCAGGGCGACGCCGTGGTGGCGCTGCTCGACGGGCGCGGCCTGTTCGCCGACACGGGCGAGCGCGACCTCGCCGCCCGCTGACCCCGATCCGCCGCCCGCCCACCCGGTGGCGCCGGCCCCTGGGTCGGTCGTCGCTCTCGTCGGGCCCGTCCCCCGTGAGGAACCCATGACCGCTCCCACCGTCCCCGACCCGACGAACCGCGTCGCTCTCGTCACCGGCGCCGCCTCCGGGCTCGGCGAGGCCACCGCTCGGCACCTCCACGCCCTCGGCCATCCGGTCGTGCTGTTCGACCTGAACGCGGAGGGGCTCGACGCCGTGGCGGCCGACCTCGGGGATCGGGTGGCGGCCGTGGCCGGCAGCGTCATCGATGCCGACGACACCCAGCGCGCGGTCGACGCCGCCGCCGACCTCGGCGGGCTGCGCATCGCGGTGGCCTGCGCGGGAGGTGGGGCCCCGGCCTCGCGGGTGGTCGACCGCAAGGGCAACCCCCACCCGCTCGACTCCTTCACCCAGACCCTCGACCTCAACGTGGTGGGCACGTTCAACACGCTGCGCCTGGCGGCGGTGGCCATGAGCGCGCTCGAGCCCGACCCCGACGGCGAGCGGGGGGCCGTCGTGCTGGTGACCTCCGGTGCCGCCTTCGAGGGCCAGATCGGCCAGATCGCCTACGGGTCGGCCAAGTCGGCGCTGCTGGGCATGACGCTCATCGCCGCCCGAGACCTCTCCAGCCAGGGCATCCGGGTCAACGCCGTCGCTCCCGGGGTCATGGACACGGCCGGCTGGGCCCAGGCGCCGGCGGAGCTGCGCGACCAGCTGGCGGCCACCGTCCCCTTCCCGCACCGACTGGGGCACCCCGACGAGTTCGCCCGCCTGGTGCAGCACCTGGTCGAGAACCGGTACCTGAACGGCCACGTCGCCCGCATCGACGGGGGCCTGCGCTTCGGACCGAGGTAGCACCACGTGATCAGGCACGGCCTCGCGGCCTCGACCGGCCATGCTGGTGGTCGAGGCCGTTGGAGAGGAGCACTGGCGTGGCCGAGGTGGATGACCTGACGCTCGCCGATCCCGAGCGTCTCGCCCCGTGGCTCGACCAGGCGGGGGTGGCGCCCGGGAACGCGCTGGCGGTGGAGCCGCTGGTCGGGGGCGCGTCCAACGCCATGTTCCTCGTCCATCGAGGGGGGCACACGTACGTGTTGCGCCGTCCGGCCCAGGTGGCCGTGGACCGGGCCGACGAGGGCATGCGGCGGGAGTTCCGCTTCCTCTCGGCCCTCGCCGGGACCGACGTCCCGCACCCGGAGGCGGTGGCCTTCTGCGACGACAACGAGGTGCTCGGTTGCGCCTTCTACCTGATGGCCCGGGTCGAGGGCTTCAACCCGATGCCCGCTTCCTTGCCCCCTGCGTTCGACGACCCTGCAGGCCGGCGCGCCATCACCGAGGCCATGGTCGACGCGCTCGCCGCCCTGCACGACGTCGACTGGCGCGCCGCCGGACTGGGCGACCTCGACCGCACCGCCGGGTTCCACGACCGCCAGGTGTCACGGTGGGTGGGCCAGCTCGAGTCCTACGAGGGGCGGGACATGCCGGGCACCGACGAGATCGGCCGATGGCTCGACGGTCACCGTCCCACGAGCTTCGTGCCCACGATCATGCACGGCGACTACCACATGATGAACGTGCTGGTGGGCCCGGACCGGCCGGCCCGGGTGAGTGCCATCCTCGATTGGGAGACGTCCACCATCGGCGATCCGTTGCTCGACCTGGCCGGCTACTGCGAGATCTGGGCCCCCATGACGGACCCGGCCGACGGGTGGCCCGACCGGGCCGAGATCGTGGAGCGCTACGCGGCCCGTCGCGGGATCGAGGTCCCACCGCTGCGCTACCACCAGGTCCTCTACAACTTCCGCATGACGGTGCTGCTCGAGGGCATCTACCAGCGCTCGCTGAAGGATCCGACCCGGCCCGCCATGGACATGGTGGGCGATCAGGCCCTGCGCTTCCTGCGCCGGGCCACCGAGCTCGTCACCGGCTGATCCGCCCGCCCGCCCGGCCCCGATCGGGCGCCGATCGGCGGGCGGGCGCGCGCTACCCGACGAGGGTGTCGGCCACGGCCTCGGCGGCCCCGTCGGGGTCGCCGAACTGGGTCTCGAGGACCCATGCCCGCTTCAGGAAGAGGTGGGCGTCGACCTCCCAGGTGAAGCCCATGCCGCCGTGCACCTGGATGCCGGTCTTGGCGTTCTCGGTGCCGGCCTTGGCGGCCAGCACCCGGGCGCCGGCCACCGCCCGGGCCAGGTCTCCGGCCTCGGGCTCGTCCGCGATCACGCCGGCGGCCCACACCGAGGAGCGGGCCACCTCGGTGCGCACCAGGCAGTCGGCCAACAGGTGCTTGAGGCCCTGGAACGAACCGATGGGACGCCCGAACTGGTGGCGCTCCTTGGCGTACTCGACGGCCAGCGTGGTGCTGGCCTCGGAGTTCCCGACCAGCTGGGCCGAGGCGTAGAGCGAGCCCAGCAGGCGGAGGCGGGCGACGAGGGCGGCGCCGCCGATGGGGGCCTCGTCGGGGAGGGCTTCCACGACCGAGACGGGCGTGGCCGGATCGGTGGGGTGGTCGATGTGGCGGGCGGTGACCGCAGCGGCGGGCAGCACCCGCAGGCCGTCGTCGTCGACGACGACGAGGACGTCGGCGTCGCGGAGGTGCTCGACGACGATGGGCCCGTGGGTGGGCCGGTCGACGATGGCGGGCACGACCTCGCCCTCGAGGACGCCGGGGACGAGACCGGCCAGGAGGCTGGCGGCCACCAGCGGGCCGGGGGTCAGCGCCCCGCCCAGGGTCTCGTGCACCAGGACCATGTCGACGACCGGCAGGCCCACGCCGCCGTCGTCCTCGGGGAGGGCGATGCCGAAGGTGCCCAGCGCGGCCAGCTCGCCCCAGCGGGCGCGGTCGAAGCCGCCGGGCTCGCCGAAGGCGCGCACGGTCTCGGTGGGGAAGCGGTCGTCGGCGAAGCGCCGGATCATGTCGGTCAGGTCGCGTTGGTCGTCGGAGAGTGCAAAGTCCATGTCAGCGGGCCTCTCGGGGAAGACCGAGCACCCGCTCGGCGAGGATGTTCTGTTGGATCTGTGACGTGCCGCCGCCGGTGGAGACCCCGAAGCCGTGCAGCTTGCCGTGCACCTGGGCGCCGGTGGGCAGGCCGCCGATGTCGTCGAAGCTGAGCGACGCCCGGTCGAGGACGCGCAGGGCCAGGTCGCCGAGTCGGTGGACCAGCGCGCCGTAGGCGAGCTTGAACCCGGAGCCGCCGCTGATGGGGATGCCGCCCCGCTCGCCGGCGCTCACGTTGCGCTTGGTGAAGGCCCACAGGGCGTCGAGCTCGGCGGCCAGCGCACCGAACTCGCGCCGCAGACCGACGTCGTCCCACGCCGTGCCCGAGGCCCGCGGCGTCTGGCGGGCGATGCGGACCAGTTCGCCGTGCAGGCGGGTGGTCTCGAGCATCTCGCCCACGAACCCGGTGCCCCGCTCGAAGCTGAGGGTCACGTTGGCCACCCGCCAGCCGTCGTTCTCGGCCCCGACGCGGTTGGTCACCGGCACCCGCACCTCGTCGAGGAAGAGCTCGGCGAACTCGGCCGAGCCCTGCACGGTGACCAGGGGGCGCACCTCGATGCCCGGGGTGTCCATGGGCACGATGAGCCAGGTGATGCCCTTGTGCTTGGGGGCCTCGGGATCGGTGCGCACGAGCATCTCGCAGTAGTCGGCCACCTGGGCGTGCGAGGTCCAGATCTTCTGGCCGCTGATGACGTAGTGGTCGCCGTCGCGCACGGCCCGGGTGCGCAGGCTGGCGAGGTCGCTGCCGGCCTCGGGCTCGGAGAAGCCCTGGCACCACACGTGGTCGCCGGTGAGGATGCCGCGCAGGTGGTGGTCCTGCTGCTCGGGGGTGCCCTCGGCGATGAGCGTGGGGCCGGCGTGCATCTGGCCGACGAAGCCCACGCCGACGTCGGGGGCGCCGGCCCGGTTGGCCTCCTCGAGGAAGATCAGGTGCTCGGTGGGGGTGGCGCCCCGGCCGCCGTACTCCGCGGGCCAGTTGATGCCGGCGTAGCCGGCGTCGAACAAGAGGCGCTGCCACTGGGTGTCGCGCGTTCGGCGAGCCGGCCAGTCGGTGGGGTCGGGCTCGGGGGCAAGGGTGGGCACGGCATCGGCCAGCCAGGCCCGGGCCCGGGCCCGGAAGTCGGCGTCGGCCTCGGAATCTCGCAGCTGCACGGGTGGATCTCCTCGTGACGGAACCGTCCCTTTCTACAAGGCCGGGCGCACCCCCGAGGAGCCGGCACCTGGTTGCCGTAGGCTCGAACGTCGCCGTGCGCCCCCTCGCTCGGCTCAGGAAACGGAAATCGAGCCATGCCCCCCACCGCTGACCCCGCCGCTCCGGTCACCTTCGCCGACCTCGGCCTCCCCGACGAGCTGCTCACCGCCCTCACCGCCCTCGGCTACGAGGAACCCACGCCCATCCAGCGTGAGGCCATCCCCCCGCTGATGGAGGGCCGCGACCTGCTCGGCCAGGCGGCCACCGGTACCGGCAAGACGGCGGCGTTCGCCCTGCCGATCCTCGAGCGGATGGCCACCGTCGGCGACCGGGGCACCACCGCTCCGTTGGCCCTGGTGCTGGTGCCCACCCGCGAGCTGGCCATGCAGGTCTCCGAAGCGGTGCACAAGTACGGCCGGGCCCTCGGGGCGCGGGTGCTGCCCGTCTACGGCGGCCAGCCCATCGGTCGCCAGCTCCAGGGCCTCGGTCGGGGCGTCGATGTCGTGGTGGCCACCCCCGGGCGGGCCGTCGACCACATCAAGCGCCGCTCGCTGGTGCTCGACGACGTGGCCCTGGTCGTGCTCGACGAGGCCGACGAGATGCTCGACATGGGCTTCGCCGAGGATCTCGAGGCCATCCTCGGTGCCACGCCCCCCACTCGCCAGACCGTGCTGTTCTCGGCCACGCTGCCCTCTCGCATCGCCGGTCTGGCCAAGCGCCACATGTCCGATCCGGTGAAGATCCAGATCGCCCGGGAGGCCATCGCCGAAGGCGAGGCCCCCAAGGTCCGCCAGACCGCGTACGTGGTGCGCCGCGCCGACAAGGCGGCCGCGTTGGGCCGCATCCTCGATGTCGAGGCTCCCGGGGCGGCCATCGTGTTCTGCCGCACGCGGGGCGAGGTGGACGAGCTCACCGAGACCCTCAACGGCCGCGGCTACCGGGCCGAGGGCCTGCACGGCGGCATGAGCCAGGAGCAGCGCGACCGTGTCATGGGACGCCTGCGCAGCCGCACCGCCGACCTGCTCATCGCCACCGACGTGGCGGCCCGCGGCCTCGACGTCGACCACCTGACCCACGTCGTGAACTACGACGTGCCGTCCGCGCCCGAGTCCTACGTGCACCGCATCGGCCGGGTGGGTCGGGCCGGTCGCGAGGGTGTGGCCATCACGCTGGCCGAGCCCCGCGAGCACCGCCAGCTCAAGAACATCGAACGCCTCACCAAGCAGCAGGTCAGCGTCGAGAAGGTGCCCACCGTCGCCGACCTGCGCAACAAGCGCATCGAGATGACGCTCGCCACCCTGCGCGACACCCTCGTGGCCGACGACCTCGACCACTACCGCAGCGTGGTCGAGACGCTCTGCGACGAGTTCGACGTGATGGAGGTGGCCCTCGCCGCGGTGAAGCTGGCCCACGAGGCCACCGGCGCCGTCGAGGACGACCGCGAGATCGCCGAGGTCTCCCTCAAGGGCGACAAGCCGTCGGGCTACGAGGGCAAGAAGAAGTGGGACAAGCCGGGCAAGGGCGACAAGGGCACCGGGACGACCAACTGGGCCAACCGCGCCGAGTACGAGGCAGCCAAGAAGGGCAAGAAGAACAAGAAGAACAAGCACACCGGCAGCGACATGACGACGGTCTTCGTCGGGGCCGGCAAGGAGTCGGGTGTGCGCCCCCAGGACCTGGTGGGCGCCTTCACCGGCGAGACCGAGCTGAGGGGCGCCGACATCGGCGCCATCAAGATCTTCGACCGCTTCTCGCTCGTCGAGGTGCCCGACCAGGCGGTCGACGACGTGGTGCACACCATGGGCAAGGCCCTCATCAAGGGACGCAAGGCCAAGGTGCGCCGCGAGCGCGAGCGGGGCTGACCCCGGTCGCGCGCACGGCGACCTGCGTCGTCTACAGGTCCGACCAGCCCTCGTGGCGGTCGCTGCGGGCCGGCTGGCGGCCGATCTTCATGGGTGACAGCGGGGCGTCGGACATGAGGAAGCGCTCGAAGTCCTCGGCGCCCCACTGGATGTCGCGCCAGGCCCGCAGGCCCGGGTCGGCGTAGACGGCCTTCTCGAGCTCGGCCCACTGGGGCCACGACGGGATGGCCCAGATCACGATGCACTCGGTGTCGGCCCGCATCGAGGTCTTGAGGGCGCCGACCAGCTCGAGGCCGAAGGGGGCCACGGCGCCGACGGCCACGTCGCGCACGGCCGACAAGAAGTCGTCGGCCCCGCCGCGCTCGACCCGGTAGGTCTCGTGGGCGTAGGTGGTGCCCTTGACCCCGTCGGCGCACAGCTCGGTGATGGTGCGCGTCCACGGCGCGGGGATGAGCACCCGGTCGAAGCCGCCGTTGCGGTAGGTGGCCGCCTCCTTCCACCACTTCTCGAGCTTCACGTCCTGGAGGTTGGGGCGCCCGGTCTCGTGGCCGAGCCCGGCGGCCAGGCCGTCGAAGCCGTCCTCCTCCCACATGTTCACCACCTGCGGCCAGTGGCCGGTGGTGCCCACCGTGCCCCACACGCCGAAGCAGAGCTGGTTGCGCTCCTCCTGGCCGATGGGCGACCAGTTGGCGGTCATGTGGTGCATGTAGTTGGGCCGGTTGGCGCCCCGGATGTCGATGAACTCGTGGGTGTAGACCTTGTCGTTCACTGCAACCTCGTCAGATCGATCTGGTGCCGGCGGGTCGACGGCTCCCCTCCTGGGATCGTATATTGCATCCAACTCGAGTGGTGAGGTGCCAGCGATGACCCAGCAGTCGGAGATCACGGCGTCGGACGCCCTGCTCGAGCGGATCCCGCCCATCGTCGACCTCGATGCCCACGTCGTCGAGCCACCGGACCTGTGGACCAGCCGCCTGCCCGCCAAGTACCGCGACGTGGGCCCTCGCATCGTGCTGGCCCCGGCCCCCGACGCCATCGAGCTCGACGGGGCCGTGTACAAGGAGGCGCCCGGCACCAGCGGGCCCGACGTGGCCTGGTGGTTCTACGAGGACCACCGCGCCTCCATCAAGCGGCCCATCGCCGCCTCCGGCTACCCGGTCGAGGAGGTCACCATGAAGGGCATCACCTTCGACGACATGCGCCCGGGCTGCTTCACGGTGGCCGACCGCCTGGCCGACATGGACATCAACGGCGTCGAGGCCCAGCTCTGCTACCCGAACTACCCGCGCTTCGCCGGGCAGATCTTCTCGTGGGGGCAGGACAAGGAGCTGGGGCGGCTGTGCATCGAGGCCTACAACGACTGGCAGGTCGAGGAGTGGGCCGCCGAGAGCGGTGGCCGCCTCATCCCGCTGTGCCTGGTGCCGCTGTGGGACGTCGAGCTGGCCGCCGCCGAGGTGCGCCGCAACGCCGCCCGGGGCGTGCGGGCGGTGGCCTTCAGCGAGATCCCGGCCTACCTCGGCCTGCCGAGCATCCACTCCGGCTACTGGGACCCCTTCTTCCGGGCGTGCGACGAGACCGGCACGGTGGTGTGCATGCACATCGGGTCGGGCACCAAGACGCCGCAGACCTCGCCCGACGCGCCCGAGGTGGTGGGCGCCACCATCATCTTCGGCAACAGCGCCGCCAGCCTCACCGACTTCCTCTTCTCCGGGGTGCTCGAGCGCTACCCGAACCTCAAGCTGATGTACGCCGAGTGCCAGATCGGCTGGATCCCCTACGTGGTCGAGCGCTGCGACGACGTGTGGATGACCCACCAGTGGGCCCGCCGGGAGCTGAAGCTGGAGGAGATGCCGTCGTTCTACTACCGCCGCCAGGTGTTCAGTTGCTTCTTCAAGGATCCGGTCGGGGTGGAGCTCATCGAGCGCGTCGGCGTCGACAACGTCACCTTCGAGACCGACTACCCGCACCAGGACTCCACCTGGCCGCACTCGCGGGAGGCCGCGGCCATGCAGTTCGGCCACCTCGAGCAGGACGTGATCGACAAGATCGCCCGCAACAACGGGATCAAGCTGCTCGGTCTCGACCTCACGCCCGCCTGATGCCCGGCGTCACGTCGGCGACGGCGCAGTAGACACGTGCACATGAGTGCGTACGACACAGACATCCCGGGACTGGTGACCTCGCTCGACGACGGCGTCCTGCGGCTCACCTTCGCCAAGCCCGAGAAGCGCAACGCCCTCGACGACGACGTGGTGGCCGGGCTCATCGACGCCGTCGACACCGCCGGTCGCGACGAAGCGGTCCGGGTGATCGTCCTGGCCGGGGAGGGCGACCACTTCTGCTCCGGCTTCGACATCGTGTCGCGCAACGCGGCGGGTGCACCCCGGCCCCGAGCCGGCAGCATCCAGCGGCGTCTGCCCTCCCAGGCCCATCGCCTCATCCCCCTGATCCTGCGCACCCAGGTGCCGGTCGTCTGCATGGTGCGGGGGTGGGCCGCCGGCATCGGCCTCAACCTGGCCGTGGCCGCCGACTTCACCGTGGCCGCCAGTGACGCCCGCTTCTGGGCACCGTTCGTGGGTCGGGGCTTCACGCCCGACAGCGGCGCCACGTGGATGCTGCCGCGACGCATCGGCGACGTGCGCGCCCGCGACATGATCCTGCTCGGTCGCGTGGTCGACGGCGCCGAGGCCGCCGACTGGGGCCTGGTGCACGCCGCAGCGGCCACCGACGACGTCGACGAGGTCGCCGAGGAGCTGATCGGCCGCCTGGCCCAGGCCCCCACCGTGGCGCTGGGTCTGGCCAAGTGGCTGATGCACAGCGGGCGCACCAGCCCGCTCGACGACCACCTCCACGACGAAGCCTTCGCCATGGAGCTCTCGTCGCGCAGCGACGACTTCAAGGAAGGGCTGAAGGCGTTCACCGAGAAGCGCGAGCCCCAGTACCGAGGGCGATGACATGAGCGACCTGATGCACCCGCCCCCCGGCGTGTCCACCGACGAGCTGGCCATGGCTGCGGGCCTGTCGCTCGACGACGCCGTGGCGGCGGCGCGGGCGTGGGTGGAGGCCAACGTGCCCGAGGCGTGGCGGGAGGCGTCGGCTCGTGGCGGAGCGGCCGCCATCCGCGAGGTGCGTCGCTTCGACGACTACCAGTCGTGGTATCCCACCTTCGCCCGTTCGGGGCTGGCGGTGGCCACCTGGCCCGTCGCCTACGGCGGCCTCGACCTGGCCCCGAAGGTGGCCCGGGCGGTCGAGGCGGTGCTGGCCCCGTACAACCTGGGCCGGCTCAACCCCCTCGGCCTCAACCTGGCTGCTCCCGCGTTGTTCGCCCACGGCACCGAGGAGCAGCGCCTGCGGTTCCTCCCGCCCATGGTGCGCAACGAAGAGGTGTGGTGCCAGCTGTTCAGCGAGCCCGGAGCCGGCTCCGACCTGGCGTCGCTGGCCTGCCGGGCCGAACGCGACGGCGACGAGTGGGTGCTCACCGGCCAGAAGGTGTGGAGCACCTGGGCCCACAACGCCGACTTCGGCGTGCTGCTGGCCCGCACCGACCCCGACGCCCCCAAGCGCAAGGGCATCACCTACTTCCTCGTCGACCTGCACCAGCCCGGGGTCGAGGTCCGGGCCCTGCGCCACATCACCGGCGAGATCGACTTCAACGAGACGTTCCTCGACGGCGCCCGGGTGCCCGACTTCCAACGGGTGGGCGAGATCGGCGACGGCTGGAAGGTGGCCAACGCCACGCTGTCGGGCGAGCGCCAGATGGTGTCGGGCTCGGGATCAGGTGGCGTCGATCGCATCGGCGGGTCCGGGGCCGAGTCGCTGGTGGCGCTGGCCCGGCGGCGTAGCGAGGCCGGTCGGCCCGGAGGCTGGGACGACCCGGTCGTGCGCGACCAGATCATGAGGGTGCTGAGCGAGGAGCGCATCCGGGGGTGGACCAACCAGCGGGTCCGCTCCACCGTCAAGGCCGGTCGGGCCCCAGGGCCGGAGAGCTCCATCGGCAAGGTCCACCAGGGTTCGCTCAACCAGCGGATCCAACTCCTGGCCACCGAGCTCCTCGGTGCCGAGGCCATGGCCTGGGAGGGCACCGTGCCCGACGGCACCGACGACGATCCCGCCGTCGTGTACGGCGCCTCGTTGCCCCGCGAGGTCAAGGGCATGTTGCGCAGCCGGGCCAACACCATCGAGGGGGGCACCAGCGAGGTCAACAAGAACATCCTCGGCGAGCGGGTGCTGGGCCTGCCCCGCGAGCCCGACCCCTACCAGGGGGCCGCCTGGCGCGACGTCCCCCGGAGCTGACGGTGAGCGATCCCGTTCCCGTGGGGGACCAGCCGTTCGAGACCCTCGTCGTCGAGCGACGGGGTCCGGTCGGCTGGCTCGTCTTCGACCGCCCGAACGCCGGCAACGCCATGGACGCCACCATGCTGGCCGAGCTCGAGCGGGCGTGGCGCGTCCTCGACGACGACCCCGACGTGCGCGTCATCGTCAACACCGGCGCCGGCCGCAACTTTCAGACGGGCCTCGACGTGGTGCAGCTCAGCCGCGACCCCGAGGCCCTGCGCGAGCAGTCGCGCCGCACCAAGCGGGCCGAGCTCAAGCTCTCGGCCTGGCACAACGACGTGGCCACCCCCGTCATCGCCGCCGTCAACGGGGCGTGCGCCGGCGGCGGGCTCCACTTCGTCGCCGACGCCGACATCGTGATCGCGGCGGCCGACGCCACCTTCCTCGACCCCCACGTCTCCATCGGGCAGGTCACCGCCTACGAGGCCATCGCCCTGGCCCGCAAGGCGCCCTTCGAGGCCATCATGCGCATGGCGCTGGTGGGTCGCCACGAGCGCATCACGGCGGCGCGGGCGCACGACCTCGGCGTGGTGAGCGAGGTGGTCGACCCCGCCGAGCGCCTCCGGGAGCGCGCCCAGGAGCTGGCCGAGACCATCGCCCAGAACTCGCCCGCCGCCATGGCGGTGTCCAAGCGGGCGCTGTGGCGAGCCCTCGAGCTCGGCCTCACCGACGCCTGCCGGGCGGGCGCCCGCGACCTGGTGTCGCTGTGGGGCCATCCCGACCAGAACGAAGGACCGCAGGCGTTCGCCGAACGCCGCCCCGCCCGATGGGCGCCCTTCACCGGGCTCCCCGCCGACCCGCACGACACCGATCCCACCGACGCACCGACCGGAGACCCGCAGTGAGCGACGCCACCTACACCGACTACACCTGCCTGCAGCTCGAGCGCCACGGGCCCGTCGGGTGGCTCATCAACGACCGGCCCGACCAGCTCAACGCCATGAACAACACCATGCGCGACGAGTTCGCCGACGCCTGGCTCGAGCTCGACCGCGACCCCGCCGTGCGCGTCATCGTGCACACCGGCAACGGCCGGGCCTTCCAGACCGGCGTCGACGTCTCCGAGATCGCCTCCGACGGCGTGGGCATGGAGCGCTACCGCGACTCCATGGAGAACTTCGACGTGCACTTCACGGCCTGGCACCAGGGCGTGCAGAAGCCGGTCATCACCGCCGTCAACGGGTTGTGCGCCGGCGGGGCCTTCCACTGGGTGGCCGACGCCGACGTGGTCATCGCCGCCTCCGACGCCCAGTTCTTCGACCCCCACGTCTCGGTCGGGCAGGTCGTCGCCATCGAGGCCATCGGGCTGCTGCGCAAGATGCCGTTCGAGGCGGTCATGCGCATGGCCCTCATGGGTCGCTACGAGCGCATGAGCGCCGAGCGGGCCCTGCAGCTGGGAATGATCAGCGAGATCGTCGATCCGCCCGAGCGCCTCCGTGAGCGGGCCCAGGAGCTGGCCGAGACCATCGCCAAGAACTCACCGACGGCCATGGCCGCCTCCAAGCGCGCCCTGTGGGGCGCGCTCGAGATGGGGCTCACCGACGCCTGCCGGGCCGGCGCCAAGGATCTGGTGTCGATGTGGGGCCACCCCGACCAGAACGAGGGCCCGGCCGCCTTCGCCGAGAAGCGCGAGCCGCAGTGGGCCGACCCCGAACCCGGTGACGGCCCCCAGCACTGAGCGGCTCAGCGGATGCGGCCGACGACGGTGCGGACCAGTTGGGCGTTGTCGGTGGCGAGTGAGCCGTCCGGCAGGGTGACGGTGTCCTCCATGCCGATGCGGGTGTCGTAGCCCCGCTCGATGGCCACGTCGACCACCGCCCAGGCCGTGGCCTGGTAGCCGTGCAACAGTCGGGGCACGCCCGGGGCCACGTCGCCGAGGGCCGCCTCCATGTCGGCCACCGCGGCCAGGGCGTCGTCGAGGTCCTGCATCAGCGGCTCGAGCAGGATGCGGGTGCAGCGCTCTGCCAGGCCGCTTTCCACCAGCAGGGCGGCGGCCTCGCCGTGCCACAGGCCCGCCTCGACGCCCACACCCTTGGCGAGCAGGGCGTCGGCGATGTCGAGCGCACCCGGCTCGTGGATGTTCACCGAGGCGAAGTCGGGCCGCTCGGTCCAGGTGGCGATCGCCGCCAGGCGGTCGGCCGGGTCGGGCAGGAACCAGGCCCCGGTGGAGACGCCGAAGGGCACGTCCACCGCAGCGCGCACGGCGGCCACCGCAGGGTCGATGGCGGCCCCGTCGAGGCTCTCGGCCCCGTCGTCGCCTCGAGGGTGCATGTGGATCGCACCTGCCCCGGCGGCCACGACCGCACGGCCGGCGGCGGCCAGCTCCTCGGGGGTGACGGGGACGCCGGGATGGTCGGTGCGGCGGCGGGCACCGTTGAGGCAGGCCTTGACGAGCATCCCCCGATCATGGCCGCCCCAGGCGCCGCAGGTGTGCGAGTCGGCCCGGTCGGGCGCCGCTCGCCCATCGACCAGGATGGGCGGGTGACGTTCGGATCGCCGATCGAGTGGAGCACCCGGGCCAAGGTCGGGGCCATCGTGATGGTGGCCGTGCTGTTGGTGGCCGTCGGCGCGGCGTCGCACGCCAGGGCCGTGGTGGAGGCGAGCTACACCTGCCCGGTCGTCGAGGGCGACGCCGGCGAACTGGCCTACAGCCTGTTCGATCCGAGCACCTGCACCTACGCCGACGGAGGAGCCACGCTCCCTGCCGTGCGTGGCGAGCGCGACTGGCTCGACCCGCTCGTCTCGGCGCTCGTCTTCGGCATCGGAGCCGTCGTGGTGATCGCCGGCGCTGCCCTGGCCGTGCGTACCGTCCGCCGGGACGCTCGCCACCACTCCTAGCCGGCCAACCCTCGTCGAACCTGTCGGACTTCGGCGCTACCTGTGGGCGCTCTTCTCCGACAGGTTCGCCGATGCCGCGGGTCGGAGGGTCAGGGGGTCAGAGGCGGCCGTCGGTGCGGATGTCCTCGGCGACCCAGTTGGGATTGCGGCGCTCCTTGAAGGCGGTGAAGCCCTCGACCGGTTCCGGGCCGGCCAGGCTCTTCTCCATGGTCATCTTGTCGTAGTGGCCGTAGACGTCGCCGATGATGCGCTTGACCTCGCCGTAGGCGTCGGGGGCGCAACGACAGCACCACTCGAGCGCATCGGTGGCCTCGGCCATCAGCTCGTCGTGGGCCACGACGCGGGTGACGATGCCCCAGTCGAGGGCCTGGGCGGCATCGACCACCCGGCCGGTGAACAGCATGTCCTTGGCCCGGGCCGGGCCGATCTGGGCCGGGAGGTACGTGGCGTAGCCGGTGTCGGCGATGCCCCGGAACAGCTCGGGCGCCCGGAAGGTGGCGTGTTCGCTGGCCACGGCGATGTCGGCGAGCATGGCGATGAGCATGCCGCCGCCCTGAGTGAGGCCGTTGACGGCGCACACCACCGGCTTGCGGGAGCGGCGAACGGCGTCGAAGGGCGTGTTGTCCATGCTGAGGTAGCCGGGGCCGCCCCAGTCGTCCACCGGGTCGGCGCCGAGGTCGCCACCGGGGATGAACACGTCGCCGGTGCCGGTGATCAACAGTCCAGCCAGCGAGTCGTCGGCGTTGACGTGGTCGATGGCGTAGCGGATGCCGAAGTACATGGCCCCGGTGAGGGCGTTGCGCCGTTCGGGGCGGTCGACCACGCAGTGAGCGATGCTGCCGTGGCGTTCGAAGCGCAGGAAGGGCGTGCCCAGCCAGTCACCTTCCGGCGGCCGTGGCCGTCCGTCGCTCGTGTGGTGGCTGTCCGTCATGTGACCCCCGATCGGCGTGTTGCATAAGGTATCCGAACCCCTGATGACCTGATGGTGGAGGAACCGACGCACATGGGCATGCTCGACGGCAAGGTGGCAATCGTGACCGGAGCGGGTCACGGCATCGGTCGGGGCCACTCGATGGAGCTGGCCAAGCACGGCGCCAAGGTCATCGTGAACGACCTCGGTGGCAGCGAGCGCGGCGAGGGCGAGGGCCGCGACGCCGACCAGACCGTCGACCTGGTGAAGGCCCGCGGCGGTGAGGCCAGCGCCAACTACGGCGACGTCTCCGACCACGAGCAGTGCGGCGAGATGGTGCAGCAGGCCATCGACACCTACGGCCGCCTCGACATCGTGGTCAACAACGCCGGCATCGTGCGCGACGCCGCCATCTGGAACATGCCGGTCGAGGACTTCGACAAGGTCCTGGCCGTGCACCTGCGAGGCACCTGGTCCACCAGCCACCACGCCGCCACGTACTTCCGGGCTCAGGCCAAGGCCGGCAACCGCATCAACGGCCGCATCATCAACACCACCTCGGGTGCCGGCCTCACCGGCAACTTCGGCCAGACCAGCTACGCCACGGCCAAGGCCGCCATCGTGGGCCTCACCCTCACCCTCGCCCAGGAGCTGGCCAGCTCGGGCGTCACCTGCAACTGCGTCGGCCCCTCCGGGCTCACCCGCATCACCGCCACCATGCCCGGCATGCCCGATTCCTTCGAGCCCGACGAGATCGGCGACGACGAGTTCCACCCGATGGACCCGGCCAACTCGTCCCCGCTCGTGGCCTGGCTGGCCAGCGACGAGGCGGGCTACGTGAACGGCCAGGTCATCCGCTCGCTCGACGACCGCCTCATCTGGATGCAGGGCTGGCGCGAGAAGAAGACCATCTCCAACGACGAGAAGAAGTGGGACGCCACCAAGCTCGGCGCCCGCCTGGGCGGCGAGGTCTTCGGCCTGCAGCCCACCGGCCTCAAGTTCGAACAGGCCTGAGGAGGCCCGCCGTGCCCGCCACCGATGCCGTCATCGTCAGTGCCGCCCGCACCCCCATCGGCCGGGCCCGCAAGGGCTCGCTGATCGGGGTCGACGCCTTCCAGCTCGCCGAGGTCGCCGTGGGGGCGGCCATCGAGCGCAGCGGCGTCCCCGCCGCCGACATCGACGACATCGTGGTGGCCGAGTCCCTCCAGGGCGGCGGCGTCATCGCCCGCCACGTCGCCGTCGACCTGGGCCTGACCGGCGTGCCCGGCCTGGCCGACAACCGCCACTGCGCCGCCGGCCTCTCGGCCATCCAGATCGCGGCCAGCTCCATCATGGCGGGCATGGACTCGGTGGCCGTCGCCGGTGGCACCGAGAGCCTGTCCACCTCGCCGTCGGCCATGAAGCGCCTCAGTCTGGGCGCCGATCCCGTGCCGTGGATGTCGCCCAGCCACCGCGAGACGCCCGACGCCCCCGCCTTCGACATGACCATCACCGTGGGCGACAACTGCGCCAAGGAGGCCGGCCTCACCCGTCGCGACCTCGACGAGTGGGCCGCCTACACCCACGGCCGGGCCATCGAGAGCATCGACAACGGTTGGTTCGAGAGCCAGATCGTGCCGGTCGAGGCACCCCAGCCCGACGGCTCCACCCTCACCTTCGCCGTCGACGAGCACCCCCGTCGGGGCACGACCGTCGAGGGCCTGGCCGAGCTGAAGCCCCTGCACCCCGAGATCGACGGCTTCACCATCACCGCCGGCAACTCGGCCGGCCTCAACGACGCCGCCGCCGCAGTGATGTTGACCAGCTCCGACTACGCGACGTCCCACGGCCTCGAGCCGCTGGCCCGCATCGTGGCGTGGGCGTCGGTCGGCATCGAGCCGGCCCGCACCGGCATGGCCCCCACCCTGGCCATCCCCAAGGCGCTCGAGCGGGCCGGCATGGCCATCGGCGACATCGAGCTCTGGGAGATCAACGAGGCCTTCTGCTCGGTGCCGGTGGCCGCGGTGCGGGCTCTCGGCATCGACCCCACCATCGTGAACACCAACGGCAGCGGCTGCAGCCTGGGTCACCCCATCGCCGCCACCGGCGCCCGCATGGTGGTCACCATGGTCCACGAGCTGCGTCGTCGAGGCCTCACGCGAGGCCTGGTCTCCATGTGCGCCGGCGGCGGCATGGGCTCGGCGCTGGTCCTCGAGATCCCCTGACCCCGACCGACGCCCGGACGGATCAGCGCGCCGGCTCGGCGGGATCGGTGGGCGCCACTGCCGAGGCGGTGGGGCCCACGCGACCGGTGAGGAGGGCGGCGGCCGTCACCATGATCCAGAGGTCGGTGACGGTGAGGCCGAGGCGCTGGAAGACCCCGGTGGGGAGCTCGGTGGCGGTCAGGACCAGCGCCGCGCCCGAGACGGCGCCGGTGGCCACGCCCAGGCGGGCGAGGAGCCGATGTCCGCGGCGCCACAGAGGCCGGGCCGCCAGCAGCGGCGTGGCGGCCAGGGTGAGGTAGCCGAGGCCGGCGAACACGGCGTGCCACTGGTCGACGAGGGTCGAGCAGTCGAGCGGCGTCAGTGCCACGCCGAGGGTGGCCAAGCCGGTTGCCGCCGCGGCCGCGCCGGCCCAGGTCGCTCCGGGCACGGCTCGGCCCAACGCCACCCCGTAGGCAGGGAGGCTCACGCCGAACACCACGAAGCCGGCCGTCATCAGGGCGCGGGTGTCGGCGTCGACGGCCGCCAACCGGCTGATGGCGTCGTCGACGGGGGAGTACCCCGCCCCGGCGACGGCCCCGCCGACCAGCCAGGCACCGATGAACGCCGCCGGCCCCACCAACCCGCCGAGCGCGGCCACCCGGCACGCGGTCGACGGGCCGGGATCGGGGCCGGCGCCGGGGTCGGGATCGTCCATCGGGCCACGGTATGGCGGCGGCGTGGTGGCGGCGGTTCTCGGCCGGCGCGAGTGTCGACTCGATCGACAACGCTGTCGGCGCGCGCTCCCCGCCTCGGTGCGCCACGCCGACGGCACCCCCCCCCAGGCCAGGGCCCGGTGGTGCCGCCGGGCGTCAGCCGGCGGGCTCGGCGTAGGCCTTCTGCTCGAGGTACTCCTCGAAGCCGGCCACACCCATCTCGCGGCCGACGCCGGACTGCTTGTAGCCGCCGAAGGGCACGTCGGCGCCGTACCAGAGGCCGCCGTTGATGGCCATGGTGCCGGTGCGGATGCGTCGGGCCACGGCCAGGCAACGCTCGCGGTCGGCGCCCACGACCGCCCCCGAGAGCCCGAAGACGGAGTCGTTGGCGATGGCCACGGCTTCGTCGTCGCTGTCGTAGGCGATGGCCACCAGCACCGGCCCGAAGATCTCCTCGCGGGCGATGGCCATGTCGTTGGTGACGTCGGCCAACAGGGTGGGCTGGAACCAGAAGCCCTTGTCGAACTGCTCGGCGATGCCGCCGCCGACGACGACCCGGGCGCCGTCGGCCACGGCCTGGCGGACCATGGCGTCGATGCGGGCCAGCTGGGCGGCGTTGACGATGGGGCCGGTCATGTTGCCGGGCTCGGTGGGGTCGCCGTAGGGGAGCGCCGCGATGAGGGCCCCGGCGGCCTCCACGCCTTCCTCGTAGCGGTCGCGGGGGATGAGCAGGCGGCTGGTGGTGGCGCAGCCCTGGCCCCCGTGGGTGCACACCTGGAAGCAGGCCCCGCCGACGGCGGCACCGATGTCGTCCATGTCGTCGAGGGCGATGTGCACCGACTTGCCGCCCAGCTCGAGGAACACCTTCTTGATCGTCTCGGCGCCCGCTTCCATGATGCGCCGCCCGACCGCGGTGGAGCCGGTGAAGCTGACCATGTCGACGGCGGGCGAGGTGGTGAGCACCTCGCCGATGGCCTTGTCCGAGGAGGTGACCACGTTGAGCACGCCGGCCGGCAGGTCGGTGTGCTCGGCGGCCAGTCGACCGAGGGCCAGACCGGACCAGGGCGTGTCCGGTGCCGGCTTCAGCACCACGGTGCACCCGGCGGCCAGGGCCGGGGCGAGCTTGGCCATGTTGATCTGGGTCGGGTAGTTCCACGGCGTGATGGCGGCGACGACGCCGGCGGCCTCCTTGGTGACCCAGCGGTGCATCCGGCCGGCCATGGTGTCGGCCTCGCCGAGGTCGGTGGACCAGTCGTAGGACTCGGCCAGGTCGGCGTAGAAGATGAGGTAGTCGCGGGGGGTGGCCAACTGGGGGCCGTCGATGAGCAGCCGGGGGGCGCCCACCTCGGCGATGGTGAGGTCGCCCAGCTCGGTGTGGTGCTCGACCATGGCCTGGTGGAGCTGGCGCAGGCACCGCACCCGCAGCGCGACGTCGGTGGACCACCCGGACTCGTCGAAGGCGCGCCGGGCGGCGGCGATGGCCCGTTCGAGGTCGGCGGCGCTGGCGTCGGCTGCGACCCCGATGACCTCCTCGGTGGCCGGGTTCACGTTGTCGTAGACCTTGCCGCCCTCGGCGTCGACCAGCTCACCGTCGATGTAGAGGCGTTCCTCGTGCCACAACTCGCCCATGTGGTCCATTCCCCCTCGGGCCCCGGGGCCCGGTTCGTGCCGGGAGCGCGACGCCCCCGCGGCACCCTTCGGTCGGAGCGCATACTGTATACGGACGTGGGGAACGGGCGTGTGGGCCGACCCCGGGAACGGGCCGTCCCGGCCCGTGAGAACACGAGAGGGGCGACATGGGCGCTGCGTCATACCGCTACGACGGCAAGAGGGCACTGGTCGTGGGTGGAGCCACGGGGATGGGCGCGGCCACCGCGCAGCTGGTCAAGGACCTGGGGGCCGAGGTCGTGGTCATGGACCATGCGCCCGTCGAGCTCGACGGGGTGACGGCGATCTCGCTCGACCTGCGCGACAGAGCGGGCATCGACGCCGCCGTCGACGAGTGCGGCGGGCGCATCGACGCGCTCTTCTCCTGCGCCGGCGTCGCCGACGGCACGCCGGGCATCGAGAAGATCAACTTCATCGGGCACCGCCACCTCATCGACCGGGCCATCGACGCCGGGATGCTGGGGCGCGGTTCGGCCATCGGCATGATCTCGTCGTCGGCGGGGCTGGCCTGGGAGAAGAACCTCGAGCGCCTGAAGGAGTACCTCGACACCCCCGACTTCGACAGCGCGGTGGCCTGGGTCGAGGCCCACCCGGGCACGGCCGACTACATGTGGTCCAAGCAGGCGGTGTGCGCCTACGTCGCCCGCCAGTCCTTCGCCATGCTGCAGAAGGGCATCCGGCTCAACGCCATCCTGCCCGGGCCCACCGAGACCCCGCTCGCCCTGGCCAACAAGGACCTGTGGCTCGAGTTCGGCAAGGACTTCCGCGACGCCGCCGGGGTCGACGCCTCCACTCCCGAGGAGCAGGCCGACGTGCTCGCCTTCGTGTGCAGCGACGCGGCGCGCTACCTCAACGGCCAGACCATCATCGTCGATGCCGGCTACACGGTGGCCGGTGCCACCGGGTCGTTCCCGGCGGCCACCCCGGCCGTCGACTTCCTCTACGGCAGGTACTGATCCATGAGCGACATCTACTGGGATCCGTTCGACACCGAGATCGACACGAACCCCCACCCGGTCTGGACGCGCATGCGCGACGAGGCCCCCGTCTACCGCAACGACCGGTTCGACTTCTGGGCCCTCAGCCGCTTCCACGACGTCGAGGCTGCCCACCGCGACCCGGGCACCTACAGCTCGGCCCACGGCACCGTGCTCGAGATCATGGGCCCCGACCTGAGCAACACCGGCCAGATCATCTTCATGGACCCGCCCGAGCACACCATCCACCGGGCCCTGGTGTCGCGTGCCTTCACCCCGCGGCGCATGGCGGCCATGGAGGACGAGGTGCGTGGGCTGTGCGCCGAGCTCCTCGACCCGCACGTGGGCTCGACCGGGTTCGACTTCGTGCAGGACTTCGGGGCCCAGCTCCCCTCTCGGGTGATCGCCCGGCTGGTGGGCGTGCCCGACGAGGACCGCGAGGAGCAGCGCCACAACATCGACGGCATCTTCCACATCGAGCCCGGCGTCGGCATGATCAACGAGACCGCTCTGGGGTTCCGCATCAAGCTGTACGAGTACCTCGATGCCCTGGTGGAACGGCGCATGGCCGATCCCACCACCGACGACCTCATCAGCGTGCTCTGCCACGCCGAGATCACCGACGAGCACGGCGAGGTGCGCAGCCTCACCCGCTCGGAGATCACCGACTTCACGCTGCTGTTGTTCACCGCCGGCACCGAGACGGTCATGCGCCTGTTGGGCAACGCCGCCGTCCTGCTGGCCGAGCACCCCGACCAGCGGTCCGACCTGGTGGCTCACCCCGAGCTCGTCCCCAACGCCATCGAGGAGCTGCTGCGCTTCGAGGCCCCCTCGCCGGTGCAGGGTCGCTGGACGACCCGGGAGGTCACCGTCCACGACGTGACCATCCCCGAGGGCTCCAAGGTCTTGTTGCTCACCGGCAGCGCCGGGCGCGACGAGCGGGTCTACCCCGATCCCGACCGGTTCGACGTGCGGCGCCAGTTCGCCCACCACGTCTCGTTCGGCTACGGCATCCACTTCTGCGTGGGCGCCGCCCTGGCTCGCATGGAGGGCCGCATCGGGCTGGAGGAGGCCCTGCGCCGCTTCCCCGACTGGCAGGTCGACCCCGATCGGGTCGTGCGCCAGCACACCTCCACCGTGCGCGGGTACTCCCAGGTCGGCGTGCTCGTCTGATCATCGCAAGGGGCCGTGCCACCGGCGTGACGACCGGCCCGCTCGGTTGCGCGATCCTCTTTTGCTCGCGCCGTTCTTCGCGACCGTTCGACGACCACCAGGGGGAACCACCATGACCGAGCCCGCTCGCCTCACGTGGCAGGGAGCTGCCTTCCTGTCCGACGATGCGCGGGAGCGCCTCCTGGGGGAGGGGGCACCGTTCGAGATCGTCGTGGAGGACGTCCTCGGCGCGCCGGCCGAGGTCTACGCCCAGCGGATGCCGAACCTGCGAGCGGCTTTCGAGAACGCCGTCGAGCAGTGGGGCGACCTGCCGTTGCTGGTCGACGCCGACACCGGCCGCACGCAGACCTTCGCCGAGACCCTGGATGCCGCCTACGCCGTGGCCCGCCTGCTGGCCGACGAGTACGGGATCGAGAAGGGCGACCGGGTGGCGGTGGTGGCGGCCAACTGCCCCGAGTACCTCGTGGTGGCGTGGGGCGTGCTGTCCATGGGGGCCATCCTCACCGGTCTCAACGGTTGGTGGACGGGCCCCGAGATGGTCCACGGCATCGAGCTCACGTCGCCCAAGGTGGTCACCGGCGACGAGCGCCGCCTGGCCCGCCTCGACGAGCTCGAGGCCGAGGTCCACGTGCCCATCGTCGAGATCCACGAGCTCGTCGAACGGGCGGTCGCCGGTGGACCGGGCACCCGGCCCGACGTCGACCTCCACGAGGACGACCCCGCCATCATCTTGTTCACCAGCGGCACCACGGGCCGGCCCAAGGGGGCCACCCTCACCCACCGGGGCTTCCTGCACTTCGGCCAGTCGAACCGGCTGTCGGCTGCCGTGGCCGCCGAGTTCGCGCCGCCGGCCGACCCCGATGCCGGCCCCCGGCCCCAGCCGGCGACCATCATGGCCAGCCCCATGTTCCACATCTCCGGTCTGGTGGCCACCCTCATCGGGGGCCCCCAGCTGGGGAACAAGCTGGTCTTCCCGCCGCCCGGCCGCTGGGAGGAGAAGGCCCACCTCGACCTCACCGTCGAGCACGGGATCACCAACTGGAGCGGGGTGCCCACGCAGTTCTGGCGCCTCCTGCAGTACGAGCACTTCGACGACTACGACCTCACCGGCGTCACCAGCGCCGGCGGTGGCGGCGCCGTGTTCCCGCCCGAGCTGTTCCGCCTCTTCCGCGAGAAGATGCCCTGGATCGGCCTCGGCTGCGGCTACGGCATGTCCGAGAGCTGCGGCATGGGCACCGGCATCGGTGGCCCCCTGCTCGAGGCCCGGCCCGAGGCGGTGGGCATCGCCAACCCCACGACGGAGGTCGAGGTCCGTGACCCGTCGGGGCGTCCCCTGCCGGAGGACGAGGTGGGCGAGGTCCACCTGCGCCACGCGTCCATCTTCCGCGGCTACTGGAACAACGACGAGGCCACCGCCGACTCCCTCGACGATGATCGCTGGTACAGCACCGGCGACTTCGGCCGCATCACCGACGGCATGCTCGTGCTCGAGAGCCGCATGCGCGACCTCATCATCCGTGGCGGCGAGAACATCTACCCCATCGAGATCGAGAACCGCCTCGTCGAGCACCACGAGATCGACGACGCCGCCGTCATCGGCGTCGACCACCAGGTGCTCGGCCAGGAGGTGAAGGCGTTCGTCGTGCGCCGCCCGGACTCGGGTCTGACCGAGGACGACGTGAAGGCCTGGGTGGCCGAGGCGCTGGCCAAGTACAAGGTCCCGGAGTACGTCGAGTTCCGCGACGCCCTGCCGTACAACCAGACCGGCAAGCTGCTGAAGAACCAGCTCGAGAAGGAAGAGGCGGGCGAGGGCTGACGCTGCGGGCCCGGTCGACCGGTGGGGTCGACCGGGCCGGGTGTCTGGGCCGGGCTCGCCGGCCCGGGATCACTCGAGCAGGTCGAAGGGGCGCAGGTCGCGGATGGCGGCCAGCGAGCGGGTGATCATGGCGGTGAACATGGCGTCGCTGGCCTCGGTCGGGTCAGTGGCGTACACGGCGCCGAGCACGGTGATGAGCGGACCCTGCACCACCCCCAAGCGGTAGTCCTCGAAGCACTCCTCGAGGGTGAAGTCGTCGACGCCGTGGGCGATCAGCGCCTCGTGGTAGGCGCCGACGAGGCTGCGCTCGTGCTCTCGGCGGACCGGTACCTCGAGGCTGGTGGCCAGGAAGTAGCCCACGTCGCGCCCCGGCAGCCCGAGCGCCAACGTCTGCCAGTCGACGGCCGAGACGCCGGGGCCGTGGGCGGGGAACATGAGGTTGTCGGGGCGGTAGTCGCCGTGGATCACGGCGAAGCGCTCGGGACGGGTGAGCAGCCAGTCGGCCAGGTGCTCGGGCACCTCGCCGAGGGTGGTGGGGTCCTCGGCGGCCATGCGATCGCCGAAGCGGTCGAGGAAGGTGGGGATGGCCCCGGCCAGGACCTGGGCGTAGAATTCGGCTCCCTCGCGCTCGTGGCGCGAGAGCCAGGGCAGCTCCAGCAGGGCCTCGTCGCGCCAGCGGGGGCCGTGCAGGCCGGCGAGGTTGATCACCGCATGGGTGGCCTCCTCCACCGAGCAGCCCCGAACCTGGTCGCCGGGGGTGGCGGGCGCCAGGTCGTCGAGCAGGAGGACGAAGCAGGTGTTGTCGTCGGTGATGTCGGCGTACCAGCAACGAGGGGTGCGCACGGCCAGGGTGTCGGCCAGCTCCTGGTAGAAGCTCACCTCGTTGCGGTAGCCGTCGCCGATGACCGCCCGGGTGGCCGCATCGCCCGCGGCCATCTTGGCCACCAGTGTGGCGGGGGCGCCCTCGGCGGCCGCGGCCTCGGGATCGGCGTACTCGAGCCAGAGGCGGTAGCTGGTGCCCATCTGGCCGGTGCCGACCCGCTCGAAGCGGCTGGCGGTGACGGGGGTGGCGACCCCGGCGGTGCCGAGGGCCGCGGTGAGCCAGGCCGCCGTGAGCTCCTCGGGCGTGTCGCAGACGGTCAGTGGGCTGTCGGTCACGGTGTCCCCCCGGTGGACGGTGCGGCGCGCCCGGTCACGCGCTGCCCCCGAAGGGTACGGCGGCGTCCGACCGCAGGAGAAACCCCGGCGGGCGTTGGTCGTCCGGCCCTCCTGGACTAGAATCAGAGTTCAGTCAGCGCCGGGGATCCAGAGTCCGGCCGGGGAGAGGGGACCACCAGATGTCCGACGAGATGCGCGTGTTCGACGCCGACAACCACTACTACGAGGCGCTCGACGCCTTCACCCGCCACATCGAGCCGGAGTACGCCAAGCGGGCCATGCAGTGGGCCGAGGTCAACGGCCGCCAGATGCTGCTCGTCGGCGGCAAGATCAACCGGTTCATCCCCAACCCCACCTTCGACCGCCTCAGCGCGCCGGGCAGCCTCGAGCAGTACTTCCGGGGCAACAACCCCAAGGGCGACAGCGTCAAGGACCTCTTCGGCGAGCTCGAGCCGTGCGATCCCGCCTACCGCGACCGCGAGATCCGGCTCAAGACCATGGATCAGCTGGGCATCGAAGGGGCCCTGTTCTTCCCCACGCTGGGCGTCGGCATGGAGATGGCCCTGCGCGATGACCTGCCGGCCGCCCGGGCCGCGTTCCGCGCCTTCAACAAGTGGATGGACGAGGACTGGGGTTTCGCCTACGAAGAGCGCATCTTCGCCGTGCCCTACCTCACGCTGTCCGACGTCGACAACGCCATCGAGCAGCTCGAGTGGGTGCTCGAGCGCGACGCTCGCGTGATCCTGCTGCAGACCGGTCCGGTGCTCACCGCCGAGGGCATGAAGAGCCCGGCCGACCCCCGCTTCGACCCGTTCTGGGCCAAGGTGCAGGAGTCGGGTGTCACCGTCGCCTACCACGGCGGCGGCAACGCCTACATGGACCTCATCACCATGTGGGGCGAGGGCGCCGAGATGGAGGCCCACCGCTTCGAGCCCCTGCGCGCCGCGCTGTCGCACGACGCCGTGGCCGACACCTTCGCCGCCCTCATCCTGCACGGCCTCATGGGGCGCTTCCCCCACATCCGCTTCGCCACCATCGAGACCGGTGCCGACTGGGTGGCGCCGCTGCTCAAGCGCCTGGGCAAGCTCTACAGCCAGACCCCCAAGGCCTTCGCCGAGGACCCCCGAGAGGTCTTCAAGCGCAACGTGTGGGTGTCGCCGTTCTACGAGAACGACCTCGCCGCGCTGCGCGGCATCATGGGCTCGGACCACCTGCTGTTGGGCTCGGACTGGCCCCACACCGAGGGCCTGGCCGATCCGCACTCCTTCACCGACGACCTCACCGAGGCCGGGTACCCCGAGGACGAGCAGCGCCTCATCATGTACGACAACTGCAAGAGCCTGGTGCAGCGCCGCCCGGCCTGATCCACCCACCCGGTTCCCGCTCGAGGCCAGGGCCGTCGGTCGTCTCGACCGACGGCCCTGGCGCGTCGGGCGAGAGGCTGCGGCCGCTCATGGCACCGTCGTATGTTTTATACTTCGACGGCCGACCATCGGGGTCCGCCGGCTCCGCGTCGGCTGGCGGTCGACGGCACGCACGGCGGCCGGCCACCTCCGCAGCCGAGCACCGATCATCCACCACCGGGGAAATCCGGCTCTCGCCGGGCGCCCCGCTCGCTCGTCGGCCCATCATGGGCTCGCCCGCCACCGCTCCGTTCGAGTACTCGAGGTCGCAACCATGTCCATCGCCCTGACCGAGGACCACATCGCCCTGGCCGAGGTCGCCGCCGATGTCGTCACCAAGCACGACGCGCTCGGCGCGGCCCGACAGCTGTTGGAGTCCGACACCGAAGAGCTCCCGCCGTTCTGGTCCGCTCTCGCCGAGCTCGGATGGCTGGGCCTGCACCTCCCCGAGGCCCACGGCGGGTCCGGCTTCGGTCTGCTCGAGCTGGCGGTCGTGGTCGAACAGCTCGGTCGGGTCGTGGCCCCCGGCCCCTTCGTGCCGACCGTGGTGGCCAGCGCCACGCTCGCCGAGGTGGCCCCCGACGACATGGTGGCCCGGCTGCTGCCCGGCCTGGCCGACGGCTCCGTCGTGGCCGGCATCGCCCTCGAGGGTGAGATCGACGTGTCCGACGGCAAGGCGTTCGGTTCCGCCGTCGCCCTCGGTGCGGGCCTCGCCGATCTCCTGGTGCTCACCGCCGGCGACGACGTGGTCGTGCTCGACGCGAGCGTCGACGGCGTCACCGTCACGGTCCCGCCCAACCTCGATCCTGCCCGCCGGTCCGCGCGGGTGGTCCTCGACGGCGCCCCGGTCGACGTCCTCGCCGGCGGGGCCCGGGTGCTGCGCGACCTGGCCCGCATCCTGCTCGCCGCCGAGGCCGCCGGGGTGGCCGGGGCCTGCACCGATCTGGCCGCCGCCTACGCCAAGGAGCGTCAGCAGTTCGGCCGGCCCATCGCCACCTTCCAGGCGGTCAAGCACCACTGCGCCAACATGTTCGTGGCCGCCGAGAAGGCCCGCTCGCTGGTGTGGGAGGCCGCCCGGGTCGGCGGCTCCACCGGCGACGACCGCAGCTACGCGGCGGCCATGGCCGCCGCCTCGGCCGTCCCCGCGGCCGACCTCACCGCCAACCTCGACATCCAGGTGCACGGCGGCATCGGGTTCACCTGGGAGCACGACGCCCACCTCTACCTGCGCCGGGCGCTGGCCATCGCCGCGGTCGTCGACGCCGAGGCCGCCGCCCGCGACGTCACCGACCTGCACCGGGCCGGGGTCCGCCTGGCCCGCTCGGTCGAGCTCCCGCCCGAGGCCGAAGCCATCCGCGACGAGGTGCGCGCCTTCGTCGCCGAGGTCGCCGACCTCGACGACGCCGCTCGCACCAAGGTCATGGTCGACAAGGGGTACGCCGTGCCTCACTGGCCCACCCCGTGGGGCCGCGGGGCCGGGCCCGTCGAGCAGCTCGTCATCGAAGAGGAGTTCGCCGCCGCCGGGGTCAAGAAGCCCTCGTACAGCATCACCGGCTGGGTCATCCTCACGCTCATCCAGCACGCCACCGAGGACCAGATCGCCCGCTGGGTGCGCCCGGCGCTCGACCAGGAGCTGATCTGGTGCCAGCTCTTCTCCGAGCCCGATGCGGGCTCCGACGCCGCCGGCGTGAAGACCAAGGCCACCCGGGTCGACGGTGGCTGGCTGATCAACGGCCAGAAGGTCTGGACCAGCGGGGCCCACGTGGCCCGCTGGGGCCTGGCCACCGTGCGCACCAACCCCGACGTGGCCAAGCACAGCGGCATCACCACCATGGTGATCGACCTCGAGTCGTCCGGCGTCGAGATCCGTCCGTTGCGCATGCCGAGCGGCGGGTCCGAGTTCAACGAGGTCTTCTTCGACGACGTGTTCGTGCCCGACGACGACGTGGTCGGCCAGGTCGACGACGGCTGGACCGTGGCCCGGGCCACGCTGGGCAACGAGAGCGTGAGCCTCGGCGACGGCCAGGGCGCCATGAACATCCCGGGCGAGCTGCTCATCGCCGCGCTCGACGAAGCGCCTCACCTCCTGGCCGGGGGCGCCGGCCGGGTGGGGCGCTACGTCGCCGACGCCCAGTCCATCGCCACCATGAACGTGCGCCGGGCCCAGCGGGCCGTGGCCGGTGGGGCGCCGGGCCCGGAGGGGGCGGTGACCAAGCTGGTGCTCACCGAGAACGCCCACGAGGCGGCCGCCGTCCTCCAGGCCCTCGCCGGCCCGGAGGGCACGTTCCTCGACGGGCCCGGTTCCATCGCCGCCAACGTGTCGCTGATGCACCGGGCCATGTCCATCGCCGGCGGCACCTCCGAGATCAAGCGGAACCAGATCGGCGAGCGCATCCTCGGCCTGCCCCGAGACCCCCTCATCCGCTGAAGCCACGACCCGGGGCGGCGCCGCGCGCCCGCACGGAGGAGGTGCTGGTGAACCTGGCCGATCTGTTGCTCGAGCACCCATTCGCCGACGACGAAGGGCTCCTGCACACCGTCACCACCTCGACGAGCGCGGGGGAGGCCCGGGCCCGGGTCCGGGAGCTGGCCGCCGAGCTGGCCATCGAACCCGGTCAGGGCGTGGCGGTGATGTTGCCCAACGGTCCCGAGCTGGTGTGCACGATGGCCGCGGTGTGGGCAGCCGGTGGGGTGTACGTCCCGGTGAACCCCCGCCTGCCCCGCCGCGAGGTCGACGCCGTGGTGGCCGAGACCCGCCCCGCCCTGCTGGTCACCGAATCGGGCAGCACGGTGCTCGACGGCGAGCCCCGACGCTTCGATCCGGGCGTGGCCTTCGTGGTGTGGACCTCCGGTACGACCGGTCGGCCCAAGCCGATCCTGCACACCCACGAGGCCTACCTCGAGCTGCTCGACCGCGTGCTGGGTCCGCTGCGCGCCGGCCGAACCTCCGACCGGCCGCCCACCCCCAACCTCATCCCGGTGTCGATGGCTCTCAACGCCGGCATCTACAACGCGCTGTTCGGTCTGCGGGCCGGCGCCGCCCTGGTGCTCATGGACCGCTTCGAACCCGGCGCCTTCGCCGAGCTCGTCGATCGGTTCCAGATCCGCTCCACCGTGCTCCCGCCGGCGGCGATGTCGATGCTCACCGACTCCGACGTCGACGACCTCGCCCCGCTGCGCTACGTCCGCTCCATCACCGCTCCGCTCTCGCCGCTGCAGGCCCGGCGCTTCGCGGCGAAGTTCGAGGGTGTGCACGTGCTGAACAGCTACGGCCAGGCCGAGATGGGCGAGGTCGTCGGCTGGACCGCGGCCGATGCCAAGGCCCACCCCGAGAAGGTCGGTGCCGCCGGTCGCCCGCTGCCGGGCGTCGAGATCCGCGTCGACGCCGACGACCACCTCTGGGTGAAGCCGCCCAACGCCGCGGTCGGCCTCGACGAGCGCCGCGACGTCGACGGCTTCCTCGACACCGGCGATCTGGCCCGGGTCGACGACGAGGGCTTCGTGTGGATCGAGGGGCGGGCCAGCGACCTCATCAACCGGGGCGGCAACAAGGTCTTCCCCGATGCGGTGGAGGAGGTGCTGCGCCTGCACCCCCAGATCGCCGACGCGGCCGTCGTGGGGGTGCCCGACGAGCGCCTGGGCGAGGTGCCGGTGGCGTTCGTGGTCGGCGAGCAGGTCGGCGACGACGAGCTGGTCGCCCACTGCCGCGAGCACCTGGTGCCCTACAAGGTGCCGGTCGCTGTCCGTTGGGTCGACGAGCTCCCCCGCAGCGAGGTGGGCAAGGTGCTGCGTCGACAGTTGGCCGCCACCTACCAGGAGGGGACCCCGTGAGCACGCACGAGGCCACGACCGAGATGACCGCCGACCGCCCGCTACGGGTGGTGGTGTGGGGCACCGGGGGCGTGGGCGCCCGAGCCGTCGCCGCCGTCGCCGACCGCCCCGACCTCGAGCTCGTCGGGGTGTGGGTGCACGCCGCGGACAAGGACGGTCGGGATGCGGGCGAGCTGGTCGGCATCGGGCCGATCGGTGTGACCGCCACGGGCGACGCCGAGGCGCTGGTGGGCCTGGCCCCCGACTGCATCTGCTACGCGGCCAGCGGTCCGGGGCTCGACGCCGCCGCCGCCGATGACTACGAACGGTTCTTGGCCGCCGGCATCGACGTGGTCACGGTGACCTCGGCCGGCCTGGTGTTCCCGCCCGCCTACCAGCCGGCATTGCGTCGACGGCTCGAGGACGCAGCCGCCGCCGGCGGGGCCACGTTGTACGCGTCGGGCATCGAACCCGGCTTCGCCGGCGACCAGTTCGTGCTCACCCTGCTCACCATGTCCCGACGGGTGGAGTCGGTGCGCGTCCAGGAGATCTTCGGCTACCACGGCTACCCGGTGGAGTTCACCATGCGCGAGGTGTTCGGGTTCGGCCAGCCGCTCGACCACACGCCGCTGATGGCCACCCCGGGTGCACAGGCCGGCACCTGGGGCCCACCGGTGCGCATGGTGGCGGCCGCCATGGGGGTCGAGCTCGACGAGGTGCGCGAGACCTACGAGCGGGCCGTCACCCCCCGACGTCTCGAGGTGGCCTGCGGGGTCATCGAGGCCGGGACGGTGGGGGCGGTGCGCTTCGAGACCATCGGCGTGGTGGGCGGACGCGACGCCATCGTCATCGAGCACGTCAACCGCATGGCCGCCGATGTGGCTCCCGAGTGGCCCACCGCGGATCGCGACGGCACCTACCGGGTCGTCGTCGAGGGCGATCCGGGGATGCAGGCCGAGCTCACCGTGGGCACGCCGGAGACGTTCAGCGACGAGGGCATGGTGGCCACCACCATGCGGATCGTCAACGCCATCCCGGCGGTGGTCGACGCCGAGCCCGGGCTGGTGAGCTCGCTCGACCTGCCGCTCACCCTCCCCCGCCACGCGTTCTAGCGGTCGCCCGTCGTCGCGCCTCGCCCGTCGGGCCTCGCCCCTCAGGCCTGCTCGTCGGCGGCGAAGCGGGCGGCCAGGGCGTCGAGGGTCTCCTGGCAGGTGGTGGCCCCGCCGGGAGGGTCGGGCAGGCGCACCTCGCCGTGCTCACGGGAGGGCAGCAGCACGGTGGCGTGGCCGGGGGTGGTGGTCTCGCCGCGCTGGTTCTCACCCCACACGTCGAGGTCGACCGCAGGGCGGTCGCCCTCGGCGAGGTACTTGCGGGTGACCGTGCCCCGCATCCAGTGGGTGTCGCCCACGTAATTGAACTTGCGGAACTGGCAGTCGAGCTTCCAGAGCCAGGCGTCGTCGCCCATCCAGTCGGTGCACAGGTGGATGAGCCAGGTCTCACGCATCCGGCCGTAGTCGTAGGAGGTGGGGTTGCCGGCCCGCTTGGCCCACTCGGGATCCCAGTGGAGGCGTTGCTGCACATCGGGCACGTTGAGCTCGTCGCGCTTGAAGAACCGGGGCATGCGCCGGTGGTGGTCGACGTTCTGGCGTAGCCCCGACACGCCGTAGAGCCCCATGCCCACACCGGTGTGCCACACCACCATGTCGGTGATGCGCAGCGGGCCCTTGACCAGGGTGGGCAGCTCGTCGCCCTCCTCGACCTCCTCCCACCAACGGGGTTCGGCGCCCCGACGACGGTCGCGTTCGCCGGCCACGGCCTCTTCGATGGCCTCGATCTCGTCGTCGGTGTAGGGCCGGATCTCGACGTCGTCGTTGGCCTTGCGCTCGCGCGCCTTCTGGCGCTCGGTGCGGATCATGAGCCGGTACTGGCCCGAGAGCATGGGGCCGTCGACCGCGCCGAAGACCTCGGCGAACCACTCGTGCACCGCTCGCTCGGCGAAGTCGCTGGCCTTGTCGTGGACCCCGACGAGGGCGTTGCGGCGGCTGACCCGGGTGTCCGGCAGCAGTGGGTTCCACCACTCCCGGTGCGAGCCCGAGTAGAAGGCGTGCACGCCGCCGAGGGGGTCGCCCTTCATGAGGGCCCTGGTGTCGCCCTCGAGGCGGGTGACCTCGTCCTCGCCGATGAGGGTGTCGCCGCCCACCAGGTGGGGCGAGGCGATGGGGCCGCCCCACCGGGTGGAGGCGCCGTAGGAGGGGTCGCACCACAGAGGGTTGTCGTCGCCGTAGGCCAGGGCCACGTGGCGGAAGGCGTCGCTGTTGGGGCTGAGGTAGCGAGGCGGTGCCGAGTGCGGGCGGGGCACCCCGATGCGCCGGCGGAGCTGGGCGATGCCGTCGTCGGTGATCACCGAGGCATCTTTGCATATTTCATCCAGAGCGCCGCCGGGGCGCCCGCTCCCGCTCGCCGGTCGGCGGCGAACAGGATCGGTCCACTGGCGGGCAACAACCGCGGCCCAGCGATGGCCACGTCGCCATGGTCGGTGGTAGCGGGTTGCACCGATGCTGCCCTCGGAACCGTCACTCGACGGCGCATCATGGGAAGTGTCACTTTGATACCATCGGGCCCGTGCCCATGACCCTGCGACTGACCGACGAGGAGCAGGATGCGCTGCGTGAGCAAGCGCGTCACGAGGGGATCTCGATGCAGGAAGCGGCCCGTCGTGCGGTTCGCGAGTATGTGGATCGGTCACAGCACCGGGCGCGGGTCGCGACCGCGTCCACGCGGGTTCGCACGGCTCACGCCGAGGCCCTGGACCGCCTCGGGCAGTGACCGACGAGGTCGAGTACCTCGACGTCGACGACCTGGTGGGCCTGGCAGTCGATCTGCTCGGTGAGCCGGCCCCACTTCGCGACGCCGGTCTGCTGGCCTCGGCCGCAGCCCGCCCTCAGGCGACGGTCGGGGGGCAGGACGCGTACCCGGACCTTTGGTCCAAGGCCGCAGCACTGTTGCAGTCGCTGTTGGCGAACCACGCCCTGGTCGACGGGAACAAGCGCCTCGGGTGGTTGGCGACGGCGGTGTTCCTTGAACTGAACGGCGTCACCACGACCCGGGTTCCCAACGTCGCCGTGTACGAGTTCGTGATGTGGGCGACGACGAGTCGCTCCGAGGTCGGCGACATCGCTGCCCGTCTCCAGTCACTGATCGAACCCTGAGCTGCCACCTACCGCCGGGAACGTGGCCACCCTCCGGCACATCGAGGCACCGGCAGGCTCGTCTCGAGGTACAGCTTCATCGGCCATCACTGCCCCTGGTCGCCGCTTGCTCCGCCCAGACCCGAACGTTCTCCGCGCGCTCCGGGGGGTTCAGCACCACGCTGATTCGGCAATGCCCTGATTCGATCGGCACCGAATCCACCCCGTCGGCGTCACCGATCGACAGTGAACCTGATCTGACGAGGACGACGTGCTGAAACGTCGTCGGACCAGTCGGAGGGCCTGCGATCACGTCGATGGCTACTTCTGCGAGACGAACGCGTTCATCCGCGTCAATGTCATCCAGGTCAGTGTCCTGCGCGTGGCGCACTGCGAACGCGAGTGTCGTGCCCGACGTTGCGAAACCATCCTCATCCAGCTCGACAGGCACGTCGGGATCGTCCCGATCGCCCACGACGACGATGCCCCAGTTGAACTGCCGCCGGATCGACAACAGGAGGTCGCCCTGAGCTGCCACTCGCGCATGGTGCCGGTTGGGAGCTCAGTGCGCGATCGGCCATCGCAAGGGGCGGTCAGTCCGGCTGGAGTCGGCCGATCTTGTCGGTCGCGAGTTCGGTGAACCAGATGCCGCCGTCCGGGCCCTCGATGATGCGATGCAGGACCGACTTCTCGGTCGGCACGGCGTAGAAGGTGAAGTCGCCGTCCTGCAGTCGGTCGGGGTCACGGGTCAGGGCGTCCGCGGCGAGCCGCACGAGATGGTCGTCTCCGCCAGGCCCCTGCGGACCGATCTCCGGATCCTGGTTGACGTACTGCTGGATCCACAGATCGCCGTCGCTGGCGAAGGTCAGGGCCCCGAGGATGACGTTGCTCTGCGACCGGGGGACGGGGTATTCGGTGATCGTGCCGTCCAGGTCGATGCGGGCGACCTTGTTGCCCGCCTCCTGGGAGAACCACAGCGCATCACCCCGGGGATCGGGGACGATGGCGATGGGCCGACTGTCCGGCGTGGGGATGGCGAACTCGCTGATCGAGCCGTCGGGAGCGATCCGTCCGATCTTGTTGCCGGTGAGCTCGGTGAACCACATGTGCTCGTCACCGTCGGGCCCGGGGGTGATGTAGATGGGCATCGCCTCCGGTGTCGGAAGGGGCCACGTGCTCACCTCTCCTCGGGCGGTCACGCGGCCGACCACGTTGCTCAGCTTGCCGGTGAACCACACGGTTGCGCCGTCCGAGCCGATACTCATCCCATGCGGATCGGCTCCGACGGCGTGCGTCTCGAGCACGGCGCCCGTCTGCGGGTCGACCCTGGCGATCTGCCCACGGTCGTCGGGTCCGTCGGCGTACTGCAGGCCGACGTAGAGGTTGGCGTCCGCATCGAAAGCCACGCCGTGCGGAGTGCTGCCGGCGGGCATCGGGAAGAAGTCCGTCGCCGTTCCGTCCAGGCCGATCTCGACGAGGCTGTCGTGCATCATCCCGGTGACCCACAGGGTCTTCCCACCCCGCTGGTCGTAGGTGATCTCGTGGGTCGAGGGCATCGACTCGTCGGTCGTCGGGTAGCCCAACGCGTAGTCCGTGATCCGCGTGTCGCCCATGGCGGGTTGGTCCGATCCACACCCGGAGGCGCCGAGTGCGACGCCCAGCACCAGCAGCGTCGCAACGGTGGTTCGAGCCGCTCGGGAGGTCGCGTCACGTCGAGTCGAGATCATGGGCTCTCCTGACTCCTCATACAGCCTCGAACCTACGCCAGCCGATGCGCCCCGAACGCCGGGATCTGGCCGGGAGGGAATCGACCCTTCCTGTCGGCCCTGGAGATCCAGGGCCCGCACCGGGCCGGTCCGCCCGTGCCACTCGCCGATCTGCCCACGTCATGGCGACAACCTCGTCGGCCATCTCGCATTGTCGCTACGACGTGGGCAATTTCACCCTCGGCGTCCCCGATCGCCGATCCACGGGCGCAGCCCGACCGCCAGCGACATCACGCACCGTGGTCGGCACTCGCCCCACACAGCCGATTGCCACTGGACCGAGCGTTGGCCGCCAACCCTCGCCCCCTGCAGATCTGGTTCAGAGGGGCTTCCACTCGGCCGGGCGACCCTCGCGGAAGGCGGCGAACGCCTCGGTGAGCTCCCCCGTGGCGGTGCACATGATCTGGGTGCGGTTCTCGATGTCGAGGGCGTGGCGCAGGCTCGGCGCGTCGACCGTCTGCCACATGGTCTCCTTGGTCATCCACACCGCCAGGGGCGGGTTCGACGCGATCTCGCGTGCGGTGACCATGGCCCGCTCCACCACCTCGCCGTCGGGCACCACGTCGAGCACCAGGGCCATCTCGCGGGCCTCGGCCGCATCGAACACCCGCCCCGTGAGCATCAGCTCGGCTGCTCGCGACGCGCCCACGAGGCGAGGCAGGTGGTAGCTGGTGCCCATGTCGCACGCCGAGACCCCGCGCTTGATGAACACCGCGCCGAAGCTGGCCGACTCGGCGGCGTAGCGGATGTCGCAGGCCAGGGCCAGGGCGAAGCCGCCGCCGTGGGCGTGGCCGTTCACGGCGGCGATGACCGGCAGGCGCATGCGGTGGACCCGCTCGAACAGCCCGGCCATGAGCTCCTGGGCCAGGAAGGTCCGGGTGAGGTCGCCCTGCACCCGCGACAGCAGTTCACCGGTGGGGGTGCCCTGCACGGCGTCGGCGTCCTCCGGCCCGGACTTCACGTCCGCCCCGGTGCAGAACGACACCCCTTCGCCGGTCAGCACCACCACGCGGGCGGCCGGGTCGCCGGCCAGGGCGTCGAACACCCCGTGCAGCTCGGCCAGGACGTTGGAGCTGAGCGCGTTGCGGCGGTGGGTGCGGTCGATGGTGACCACGTGGATGCCGGGCTCGGCCTCCTCGACGCGGACCT
Source organism: Rhabdothermincola salaria (assembly GCF_021246445.1). NCBI lineage: Bacteria > Bacillati > Actinomycetota > Acidimicrobiia > Acidimicrobiales > Iamiaceae > Rhabdothermincola > Rhabdothermincola salaria. The sequence continues at coordinate 23,978 of NZ_JAJQXW010000002.1, read as the reverse complement.
CGTTCATGGTTCCTCCTCTGGTTCGGCCCGGGCGGGCCGCACCTCGTGGGTCAGGCCGTGAGCTCGTCGCGCAGGTCCTGGACCAGGACCTTGCCCATGGCGTTGCGGGGGATGGAGGTGACGACGTGCACCTGTTCGGGGGTCTTGTAGCGGGCCAGCCCCTGCGCCGTGCAGTGCGCGCCGAGCTCGGCCACGCTCGGGGCCTCGGCGTCGTCGGCGGGCACGATGACCGCCACCACGCGTTCGCCGGTGCGCTCGTCGGGGACGCCGAGCACCGCCACGTCGGCGACGGCGGGGCACGTGAGCACCACGTCCTCCACCTCCTTGCCGGAGATGTTCTCGGCGTTGCGGACGATCACGTGCTTGAGGCGGCCGGTGATGGCCACATGGCCCGTCGGCCAGATCACCCCGAGGTCGCCGGTGCGGAACCACCCCTCCGCGTCGAAGGCGTCGGCGTCGAGCGACGGGTCGACGTAGCCCAGGCACACCTGGGGCCCCTTGACCCGCAGCTCGCCTTCCTCGCCGGTCGCGCACACGTGGCCGTCGATGGCGACGGCGCGGATCTGCACCCCCGGCGCCGGGCGGCCCTCGGTGCCGTCGAGCTGCTCGTCGCTGTCGTCGAGGGCGGCCTGGGTCACGACGGGTGCCTCGGTGAGGCCCCATGCCGACACGACCCCCGCCCCGCCGAGCACCTCCCGGACCCGGGCGTGGTGACCGCTGGGCTTGGCCGCCCCGCCGCTCGTGCACGCCTTGAGGCGCGGGTAGAGCGGCTCGGCGCCGTGCCGTTGTTGGGCGGCCATGTAGGCCTGGTGGAACGGCAGCGCCGAGCCCAGCAGCGTCGGCGAGAACGACGCCATGGTGTCGGCCGTCGACGCGTCGAACGTGTCGAACAGGGCCAACGTGCAGCCCGAGCGCAGGGCCATGGCCAGCATCGCCGCGCCGCCGATGTGGGAGAGGGGGAAGGCGATCGGGTACAGGTCGTCGGGGCCCATGCGGAGCCGCTCGAGCATGGCGTCGCACGCCGCCATCACCGAGGTGTCGGTGTGGCGCACCCCCTTGGGGGCGCTGGTCGTGCCCGACGAGTAGTAGATCCAGCGGGTCTCGGCGTCGCCGCCCGGCAGGGGAGGGGCGAGGATCGCGGGGTCGCCGAGGGGGAGGGCCAGACCCCCTTCCGCCGCAGCGAGGCGGTGGTCGACCACCACGGTCTGGGCCGAGGGGTCGAGGGCCTGCACCATGGCGTGGTGGTCGAACCCCTTCCAGGTGCCCGGCACCAGCACCAGCGCGGGGTCGACCTGGTCGACGACGATGCGCATCTCGCGTTCGCGCAGCACCGTGATGGCAGGGTTCTGCACCGCCCCGAGCCGGGCGAGGGCGGCCGTCACCACGGCGGCCTCGATGCTGGTGGGCAGCTGCCAGGTGACCGCCACGCCCGCACCCACGCCGTGCTCGGCCAGGCCGGCGGCCACCGCCTCGGCCGCGTCGCGGAACTGCCGGGCGGTGAACGACCGGCCCAGGTCGTCGACCACGAGCACGCCGTCCGGCGTGTCCGCCGCCCGTTCCTCCACCGCGGCCCAGAAGGTCCTCGGGCGGCGAGGCACCGCCTCGTCGACGGTCATGACCCCCGCGTCTGCATCCCAACCCATGGCCGACAGCCAATCACGCGGCGGCGGTGCGAGGGGTGGGACCCGCGTCGGCGGCGGGGTTAGCGTGCCCGGTCAGCGCACGAGGCGGGACACCGGAGGGATCCTCATGGCCGAGCAGTTGGAGTCGCACCCTGGGATCGGTGTCGGGTTGCGTCGCGGGCCGCTCACCTACCGGCGCCGCATCGAGATCGTCCCCGGTGCGGGCTCGGTCGACGCCGCCATGGAGGACTACATCCACCACTTCCGGGTGCGCCTCGCCCACGACGGCACCCGGATCACCGCGGCCGAGGCGGTCGGGGTGCGGGTGCCCTGGTCCACCTGCCCCGTCGGCGCCGCGGGGCTGGCGGCGCTCGCCGGCACCTCGCTCGACGACGCCGTGCTGGCCGACCGCTGGGTCGACGACCGCCGGACCCAGTGCGTGCACACCGTCGACCTCGCCGCCCTGGCCGCCGCCCATGCGCTCGACGCCCAGCCCCTGGTGTACGAGGTCCACATCGAGCTGGCCTCCTTCGTCGAGCGGCGGGCCCGGCTGACCCGCGACGGGGTGGAGCTGCTCGACTGGGAGCTGCACGGCCAGGAGGTGGTGGGCGACGGGCCCTACGCCGGCATGGCGCTCGACCGCCGGCCGTTCTCGCAGTGGCTGGAGACCAGGGTGCCCGCCGACGAGCGCGAGCCCGTGGTGGTGCTGCGCCGGGCCTGCAGCATCGGCCTCGGGCGACTCATGGACCTCGACGCCATCGAGGTGGCCTCCGACGCCCGGCCCGCCGACGAGTCCTGCCACACCTACCGCACCGGCGTCCCCGAGCTCTCCCGCCGCTGCACCGGCACGGCCCGTGAGACCGAGGTCGATCCGCCGGGCACACCCATCCCCGGCGGTCCGCTCGCCCGCTGACGATGGTGCCGAGCCGCCCTGGGGCGACGGACGTCACGGCCGGGGAGGACTAGATTCCAGCCCGTCCCGGTCAGGTGGCCGGCCGATCGACCCAGGGGGAGACGCGTGAAGAGCAGAGCCGCGATGTTGTGGGGGCCCGACGACACCGAGTGGAGCGTCGAGGACATCGAGATCGACCCGCCGCAGGGCAAGGAGCTGTTGGTCCGCAACGTGGCCTCGGGGCTGTGCCACTCCGACGAGCACTTCATCACCGGTGACATGCCCCACGGGGGCTACCCGTGGATCGCTGGCCACGAGGGCGCCGGCGTGGTGGAGGCCGTCGGTCCCGAGGTCACCAACTTCGCCGTCGGCGACCACGTGGTGTACTCCTTCGTCGCCGCCTGCGGGCAGTGCCCCTCGTGCGCCGAGGGCCACTCCAACCTGTGCGACAACGGGTGGATGATCATGGGCGGCAAGATGATGGACGGCACCGCCCGCATCCACGTGAAGGGCGAGGACGCCCTGGTGATGGCCGGCCTGGGCACGTTCGCCTACCACTCGGTGGTGCACGAGTGGTCGGCGGTCAAGGTGCTCGACGACCTGCCCCTCGACAAGGTCTGCCTGCTCGGCTGCGGCGCCACCACCGGGTGGGGTTCGGCCGTCTACGCCGCCGAGGTCGCGCCGGGCGACAACGTGGCGGTGGTCGGCGTCGGCGGTCTCGGCTCCGCCGCCGTGCAGGGCGCCCGCCTGGCCGGCGCCGAGCGCATCTTCGCCATCGACCCGGTGGAGTTCAAGCGGGAGACGGCGCAGAAGTTCGGCGCCACCCACACCGCCAGCAGCGTCGAGGAGGCCACCGAGCTGATCCGCGAGGAGACCTGGGGGCGCATGTGCAACAAGGTCATCCTCACCATGGGGGTGGGCAAGGGCGACGAGATGGCCCAGATCATGGGCATCACCTCCAAGCGGGGACGGGTCGTGGTGACCAACATCCACCCGTGGAACGAGCCCTCCAACAACATCCCCCTCATCGACCTGACCCTGTCCGAGAAGCAGGTCGTGGGGTCGCTGTTCGGGTCGGCCAACCCGCGCTCCGACATCCCCAAGTTGGGCGAGCTCTATCGCAAGGGCCAGCTCGACCTCGACGGCATGGTCACCAAGACCTACACGCTCGACGAGATCAACGAGGGCTACCAGGACATGCGCGACGGCAAGAACATCCGTGGCGTGCTGATCTACCCGGAGGCCTGAGCCGGGAACGGCCCGTCGCCCGCTCGACACCTTCGCACGGAGCCCGCCGCCCGGCGGGCTCCGTCGCGTCCGGGCGTCGTCGAGGACGCGGGCTCAGCGCTCGGCGTCGGCGCCGGTGGCTGATGGGGGAGTCGGCCCCGCCGCAGGGGTGGCCGGGGTGGCGGCCGGAGCCGGAGACGACGGGCCCTCCACGTCGAGTTTGGGAAGCCACTCGAGCCACGTCGGGAACCACCAGGCCCGCTTGCCGAGCAGCTCCATGATCGCCGGCACCAACACCATGCGCACGATGGTCGAGTCGATGAGCACGGCGACCGCCATGCCGAAGCCGATGAGCTTCACCGTGGGGTTGGCGTTGGTGATGAACGAGGCGAACACGGCGATCATGATCAGCGCCGCAGTGGTGATGACGCGCGCCGTGTTGGCCACCCCGAGCACGACCGACGTGCGCGGTTCATGGGTGCGGTCCCACTCCTCGCGGATGCGCGACATCAAGAAGACCTCGTAGTCCATGGAGAGCCCGAAGAGGATCACGAACATCACGAGCGGCACGAACGACACGATCGGGATCGTCTCGGAGAGGCCCACCACCTGGCGGGCCCAGCCCCACTGGAAGACCGCCACGACCACGCCGTAGGCCGCGCTGATCGAGATGAGGTTCATGAAGGCGGCCTTGAGCGGCACGAGGATGGACCGGAAGACCAGGGTCAACAAGATGAACGAACCCAGCACCACTGCCGCGATGACGTAGGGCAGGTACTGCACCACCAGCTTCGTGAGGTCGATGAGGGTGGCGGTGTTGCCGCCGACGTGCGCCTCGAGCTGCGTGCCCGACGTGGCCGTGGCCAGGTCGGACCGGAGGCGTTCGACGAGCTCGGTGGTGGCCTGGTCGTCGGGTCCCGTGGTGGGGGTGAGGCTGTAGATCACCGCGGTGGTGGCGTTGACGTCGTTGGGGATGGGGCCCACCGAGTACTGGATGCCCTCGACGGTGTTGGGGGGCTGGAGCGCGGCGACGGCTTTGCTCACGGGGTCGAGCGTGGTGAGGGCCGACTCGAAGTTGCCCGGGTCGTCGGTGGGCAGGGCGACGGCCACCACCAGCGGACCGTTGGTGCCCGGACCGAACGCCGAGTCGATCTCGACGAAGGCGGTGCGTTGGGAGAGGTCCGACGGCTGGGAGCTGTCGTCGGGCATCCCGAAGTCGATGCTGAGGAAGGGGAAGGCCAGCACGACCAGCACGGCCAGCCCGCCGAGGAGCGAGAACCAGGGACGGTTCGACATGGTGTGGGCGAAGCGGCCCCAGAAGCTCTTCTCGGGATCGGCGTCGGGGTCCTCCTTGTTGAAGGGGAGCCGGACCCGGTCGATCTTGTTGCCGGCGAAGCCCAGCAGGGTGGGCAGCAACGTGGTGGCGGCCAGGATCATCACGGCGACGCCGATGGCGGCGGCCACCCCGAGGGTCTGCACCAGTGGGATGGGCACGAGCAGGAGCCCCAGCAGGGCGATGCAGACGGTGAGACCGGCGAACACGGCCGCCTTGCCGGCGGAGGCCATGGCCATCCCCACGGCATCGTGGGGCTCGTAGCCCTCGGCGAGGAACGACCGGTAGCGGGTGACGATGAGCAGCGAGTAGTCGAGCCCGACGCCGATGCTGATCATCAAGGTGACGGGAGGGGCGGCTGACGAGACGCTGATGATGCTGGCCAGCAGGTAGACGAACCCGCTGGCGACCACGGCGCCGAACAGGGCGGTGGCGATGGGGATGGCCATGCCGAACAGCGAGCCGAAGGCGACCAGCAAGAGGATGGCGCCGAGGGCGAGGCCCACCTCGTCGGCGTGGTTGGCCCACCACGACACGGGGGCGTTCCAGCTGTCGGCGACCGGGCCTCCGATGGCGACGGTCACGGGGCCGGTGTCGACGCTGTCGACCGCCTTCTGCAATGTGTTGTACGGGTTGTCGTAGGCGGTGGCTTCTTCGTCGGGGTTGATCGGTTGGGCCTCCATGAGGTCCACCAACGTGTCGGTGAACGTGACCGTGGCGTAGGCCGTGCGTCCGTCGCTGGACAGCGACGGAGGGAGGTCGGGAGCGAGCGCGTTGACCGCGGCTGCTTGGTCGGCGTCGAGGTTGGCGGCGTACTGGGCCAGGGCCTCTTTGGGGTCGGAGGAGATCGGGTTCGGGACCGACGCCACCCCGTCGGCCTTGGAGAGGGCGTCGGTGACGTCGGCGACGACCTTGGCGTTGGCGGCGTCGGTGAGCGACTGGCCGTCGGGGACCTGGTAGACGACGGTGGCCGTCGCCCCCTCCTGGCCCTGGAAGCGGTCGGCCATCAAGTCGTAGGCGGCCTGGGAGTCCGTGCCGTTGATGCGGAAGCTGTCCGACAGGCTCTTGCCGTAGAGGCCGTTGAGGTAGCCGGCCAGCACGATCAGCAGCACCCAGACGATGGCGAACCAGCGGTGGTGGCGGGAGACGAAACGCCCACCGCGTCCGAGGAACCCCAGTGGTGGAGCGGTCTTGGTGGGGGCGGGCGATGAGCGGCGGTCTCGGCGGTGCTTCGTCACGGGCCGTCACGCTAGTAGCGCCCTCAGTCGCCGGATTGCATGCCTGAACGGAGGGGTGCGGCGTACGATGCCGCGGTGATCGTCGACTGCGCCGCGTACGAGCACGGCAAGCGCGTGACCGGCCGGCTGCACCTCGCCGAGATCGGCGACTGGATGGGACGGCCCGACACCTTCGTCTGGCTGGGCCTGCGCATGCCGTCGGAGGAAGAGCTGGCCGAGGGCTTCCAGCTGTTCGGGGTCCAGGACCTCGAGGTCGAGGAGGTGCTCGCCCCTCACGAACGACCCGTCTTCGCGGTCGACGGCGACCAGTCCACGCTGGTGCTGCGCACCGCCCACATGAACACGGCGCTCGGTGAGGTCAAGCTCGGCGAATTGTCCGTGATCATCGGCACCTCGTTCGTGCTGTCGGTGCGCCACGGCCAGGCCAGCCCGCTCTCGGGCACCCGTCGCGAGCTCGAGGCCGACCCCGAGCAGCTGGCCCTGGGGCCGCCGGCGGTGCTGGCCGCCATCGTGAGCCAGGTGGTGGAGGACTACCGCCCCGTGCTCGATGCCTTCGAGCGAGCCGCTCTCGACGTGGAGAAGGAGGTGTTCGACGAGTCGCCCCGACGGCCCGTGAAGCGGGTGTACCAGCTGAAGCGCCAGGTGCGGGAGATGTCGGTCGCCACCGACGCCCTCGACGAACCGCTCGACCGGTTGGTCCGCCGGCGGCGGGTGTTCTGGTCGCCCGACGTGATCGCCGAGCTCGAGGAGGCAGCCGACCTCCTCGACCGCAGCGTCAACCGGGCCCGCACGCTGTCGGACCTGCTGACCAGCGCGCTCGATGCCTCCCTGGCCCAGATCTCGGTGCAACAGAACCGGGACATGCGCAAGATCTCGGCCTGGGTGGCCATCGCCGCGGTGCCGACCATGATCGCCGGCATCTACGGCATGAACTTCGAGAACCTCCCCGAGCTCGACTACCAGTACGGCTACTTCCTGGTGGTCGGGTTCATGGTGGTCGTGTGCGGGTTCATGTACTCCCGGTTTCGCAAGGCGGGCTGGTTGTGACGGGGGTGCGGTCCTGATGCGGGCGGTGCGCTGCCACGAGGGCCACCCGGTCGTGGTCGACGTCGATCCGCCCGTCGGCGAGGGCGTCCGGGTGACGGTGGCCTCGGCCGGCATCTGCGGGTCCGACCTCCACCTGTTGGGCCTCGGGCTCCCCCTCACCTTCGGCCACGAGGTGGCGGGCACGCTCCCCGACGGCACCCCCGTGGCCGTCGAGCCCCTGGCCCCGTGCGGCGTGTGCCCGGCCTGCGTGGGCGGCGACCACGCCCGCTGCGTGCTCGGCCCGGCCATCGTCCTGGGCGTGGGTCTCGACGGCGGCATGGCCGACCAGGTGCTCGTGCCGGAGTCGGCCGTGGCCCGCCTGCCCGGCGGCGTCGCCCTGGCCGACGCCAGCCTGGTCGAACCCTTGGCGGTCGCCGTGCACGGTGTGCGCCGCGGCGGCGTCGGCGGGGGCGACCGCGTCGCCGTCGTCGGGGGCGGCACCATCGGGCAGATGGCCCTGGTGGCGGCCCAGGCCGCCGGGGCCACCGTCGACCTCGAGGCCCGCCACGACCGTCAACGTGAGGCGGCCGCCCGTCTGGGGGCCGGGGAGGTCGAGGGCCACTACGACGTGGTGGTCGAAGCCGCCGGCTCCGTCTCGGCGCTCGCCCGGGCCGTCGACGCCACCCGACCCGGTGGCACCGTCGTCCTGCTCGGGAGCTACTGGGACGGCGACGTCACCATGCCCGGCCTGGCCGTCACCATGAAGGAGGTCTCCCTGGTCCCGTCCACCATGTACGGCCGGGTGGGGCCCTCCCGCGACATCGACGTGGCCGCCACGATCCTGGGGGCCCGCCCCGACCTGGCCGATGCGGTGATCACCCACCGCTTCCCGCTCGACGCCGCGGCCGAGGCGTTCGCGGTGGCGGCCGATCGGGCCGCCGGCGCCATCAAGGTCGTGTTGGAGCCCTGACCGCCACCGGGGCCCCACCCGCGCCCGCGGCGGTCACCGCGGGCGGTGCTCGGTCCCGACCCCGGCGGTCACGAACAGGGCGATGGCCCGCTCGTCGACGTCGGCGGTGTGCCACACGCCCGGCGCGTTGACCACGGCGTCGCCGGGGTGCAGCACCGCCATGGACTCGGTCCCGTCCGGGTGCTCCTGGTGCAAGGTGATGGTGCCCGTCAGGCACACCACCAGCTCGTCGCCGCTGGGGTGCACCTCCCACACCACCCAGGGCGCGTCGAACGTGGCCATGGACACGAGGCGGCCCTCGCTGCCGTCGGCGTCGGTGCGCTCGACGTAGCGGTCGTACCAGGCGAGGGACCCGTCGAAGCGCTCCTGGGGCACGGCGCGGGCCCCGAGGCCCAGGTGCACGGGCACGTCCGGCAGGTGGAAGACCTCGGGATCGCTCATGGCCCCATGCTGGCAGGGACGCCGGCGGGCCGGCGGGCGCTCGCCTGGAGGGCGGCGATCAGGCGGCCGAAGGGGTCGACGGAGGGTCCGACGGCGGCGACACCCCGGCCGGGGCGGGCTCGTCGAGGTCGATGCCGGCCTGACGGCGCAGGAAGGCGGTGAGCGGCGCGGGCATCTCGGCGGGTCGGTCACCCCAGTCGTAGAGCACGACGTCGCGACCGGCCACGTCGTGGAGCGCCCGATGGCGACGACCGGTGACGATCGGGATGAGGCCGAGCCCCAGGATGAAGCTGAAGGGGTAGACGATCATGCGCACCGCGGCGCGCCCGGGGGTGATGGGGGACCGGTCGTTGGCCACCACCCGAAGGCCCACCAGGCCCTTGCCGACCGACTTGCCCGTGATGCTGAGACCGATCCAGTAGTAGAGGAAGCCGAGGAACGTGTAGCTGCCCACGACGGCCGCCCCGAGGTCGGGCGCCTCCACGGATCGTCCCGTGATGGCCTGGGCGACGAACACGAAGAAGGCGGCGAAGAGGCCGTAGGCGAGGCTGAGCAGCGCGGTGTCGATCACGAAGGCGACCAGGCGGCTGATCGGTCCCCCGACCCGTCCGGTGACCGTGCCGCTGACGAGGGTCGTCTGGTCGGGCGCCCGCCGGAAGACCCGGGCGACGAGCCTGGTCGCGAGGAAGTCCAGCCCCACGAGCTGCCGGCGGACGAGGTCGATGGTGGTGGCGAACACGCCGCGGCTGGCGTTGCGCACGATGGCGTCGATGTTGGCCCGACGGACGAGCGTCTCGACGTCGACGCGGGCCAGCACGGCGTCGAGGTCGACGCGAGCGAGCAGCTGGTCGAGGTCGACCCGGGCGAGGAGGTCGTCGAGGTCGACGCGGGCCATGAGGGCCTCGACGTCAACCCGGGCCATCAGCTCGTCGACGTCGAGGCGCGCGACGAGGGCGTTGGGGTCGACGCGGGCCACGAGCGCGTTGGCGTCGACGCGATCGACGAGACCGTTCACGTCGACGCGTTGCACCACCCCGTCGACGTCCACCCTGTCCATCACCGAGTTCACGTCGACGCGCCGGATCACGTCGTCGACGTCGACGCGCTTGACCACGTCGTCGACGTCGACACGCCGGATGACGGCGTCCACGTCGACCTCCGCGACGAGTTGGTCGATGTCGACCTGGCTCACCACGTCGTCGACGTCGACCGCGCCGACGACGGGTTGCACGATGGCGCCCAGCACTCGTTCCAGCGGTCCCCGGTGGGTCATGGGCCCAGTCTCGCCGGGATCGGCCACGACCGGAGCGGATCCCCGGGGTGGGGGTGGGCCCCGGCCGCGGGTCGCCCCGGGGTCAGGTGAGACGCCCGTCACATGTGAGCGGCGGCGCCCTAGGCTGGACCGATGGCTGCGACCGCCACGCCCTTGACCGCCGACGCCGGGTCGTTCCAGTACTTCCACACCGTCGAGCTGCCGGCCCGACTCGCCGCCGGCAACGGGCCGCTGGCCCTCCCCGACGTCGTGGCCCTCGGCTCGCTGGCCATCTCCACCCCGGCCGGCGCCTACACCTTCGTGCCCGAGGACGGCACCGTCACGGTGCGGCCCGGCGACGATGCCGACACGGTGATCGAGATGGACCTCGACTCGTGGTTGGGTCTGATCTCCGACCTCGACACCGCCCCCGGGCTCTTCTACAGCGGTCGGGCCACCGCCACCCGGGGCAAGCCGCTGCGCTTCGTGCGGTGGGAGCCGGGCCTGCGAGCCATGTTCCACGGCCTGCCCCCGTTCGACCCCGACCGCGTCGACCTCCGCGACACCGACGGGTCCCCACTCGACCCCACCCGGTCGTTCACCCTCGACGACTGCGAGCGTCGGCCCGACACGCTGCGCCACTTCCTCACCACGGCCGGCTACCTGGTGGTGCGCGGGGTGTTCGCCGCCGAGGAGGTCGAGGCGATGCTGGCCGACGCAGAGGTCATGCAGGCCGAGGCGACCCCGGGCGACGGCGCGTCGTGGTGGGGTCGCGACAGCTCGGGACGCGAGGTGCTGTGCCGGGTCCTCGACGCCAACCGCTTCGAGCGGTTCCGGGGCCTCTCCGACGATCCCCGCATCGCTGCCCTCCGTTCGGTGGTGCCCGAGCCGCTCGTAGGCCGCGATCCCGACGCCCTCGACAGCGGCACCGTGCTGTGGAAGCGGCCCGACGTGGTGGAGGGCCTGGCCGACCTTCCCTGGCATCGCGACTGCGGCCTCGGCGGGCACGCCCTGAACTGCCCCACGGTGATCGTCACCATCTGCCTCACCGAGGGCACCCCGGAGGCGGGGGAGCTGCGGGTGCTGCCCGGTTCGCACCGGGGGACGTTCCCGTTCGTCGACGGACGCCACCACGCCGCCCCCACCGGGGTCCCCGTCACCGTCGCCGCGGGCGACGTCTCGCTGCACTACTCCGACCTCATGCATGCGTCGCTGCCCCCGACCTCTTCCCAGGGGCCCCACCGGGTCAGCGCCCTGCTGGCCTTCGTCCCGCCCGAGGGCGGCCACCACCGCGGCGGGCGCCACTACAACGACGTGCTGCTCGATCACCACGACGGCCAGGTCGAGCACCTCGCCGACCGCTTCGGCTGACACATCCCGTCCGTCCGCCCGTCCCTGGGCCGGATCACTAGGGTTGGGCATGGTCGTCGAACAGGTACCGGAGGACTGGCAGCGGGCGTTGGCGGTGGTGGCCCACCCCGACGACCTCGAGTACGGCGCGGCGAGCGCGATCGCCCGTTGGACCGGTCAGGGCAAGACCGTCGTGTACTGCCTGGTCACGTCCGGCGAAGCCGGCATCGACTCGCTGGCGCCCGACGAGTGCGCCCGACTGCGCCAGGAGGACGAGCGTCGTTCGGCCGAGGTCGTCGGGGTCCAGGAGGTGGAGTTCCTCACCCATCCCGACGGGTTGGTGGAGCCCTCCATCGAGCTCCGGCGGGATCTGGCCGCGAGCATCCGCCGGCACCGACCCGACGTGCTGATCGGCATCAACTTCCGCGACCGGTGGCCGGCGGGGTTCAACCACGTCGACCACCGGGTGGTGGGCACGGCCCTGATCGACGCCGCCCGCGACGCGGGCAACCGGTGGTTGTTCCCCGGGGCGGGGGGCGACCCGTGGAGCGGGACGCGCTTCGCCGTGTTCGCCGGATCGCCCGAGGTGACCCACGCGGTCGACGTCACCGACACCATCGATGCTGGAGTGGCGTCGCTGCGCGCCCACCAGTCCTACCTCGACGCCCTCCCGGAGGGCACCGTGGGCAAGGACCCCGAACCCTTCCTGCGGGGCATGGCCGAGGAGTCCGGTCCCCTCCTCGGCGTGGCCGCCGCCGTCGGCTTCGAGCTGGTCCCGCTCTGATCCCGGCAGGCCGCCGGGGAGCCGGTCGTCAGCGCACCTGCTGGGGTAGCGTTCGGGCGTGACGTCCACCCCGCCCTCACGCCGGCCGTCGGTGCCCGTGACCATGCCCCGGTGCCCCGACTGCGGCCTGGAGCTCCGGCTCGGCAGCCACGGCGCGCTCGACCGGTGGTCGTGCCCTGCCGGCCATGGGCTGGCCATGACCCTGTCGGAGTCCTACGAGCGCCTCCAGGAGGACGAGATCGCCCGCCTGTGGGAGCTGGCCCGGGCGGCCGGACCGGGCACCCGGCCGAGCCCGTTCGACGGGCGGCCGATGGCCCACTTCGTGCTGCCCTACGACGACGACGAGGCCCTCGAGGGCGAGCCCGGCGACGGGGTCGACACCGGTGAGGTCCACCTCGACGTCGACGTGGCCAACCAGTTCATCTGGTTCGACGCGGACGAGCTCGACGAGCTGCCGCTCGACCTCCCGAACCCCGAGCCCACCGCCGAGGTGCTGGAGGCCGAGCGTCGGATCGTGGCCCAGTTCGGCGCCGATCTCGAGGCCGCCGCCGAGGCTCGTGAGGCCGACGACCTCGCCGAGCGCCTCTATCGGCGAGTGGCCCGCAACCCCCGGGCGCTGTCCACGCTCGACCGCCTCGGCCGCACCCTCACGGCCTACTGAGCGCTCGCGCGGCATCACGGCGCCGGTCCGCTCCGTCGCCAGCGGGCGGCCTTTCGTGGTCAGTGCTCGAACACGGCGCCCAGGAAGGCCTTGGTCCGCTCGTTCTGCGGGTCGCGCAGCACCTCGCTGGGGGTGCCCGACTCGATCACCTGGCCGGCGTCGAACATGAGCACCCGATCGGCCACCTCGCTGGCGAAGCCCATCTCGTGGGTGACGAGCATCATGGTGGTCTTGCCGTCCTCGGCGATGTCGCGCAGCACGGTGAGCACCTCGCCGACCAACTCGGGGTCGAGGGCCGAGGTGACCTCGTCGAAGAGCATGACCGCCGGTTCGGTGGCCAGGGCCCGGGCGATGGCCACCCGCTGCTTCTGACCGCCTGACAGCTGGCCGGGGGTGTGGTTGGCGTGGGCGGACAGGCCGACCTTCTCGAGCAGCTCCATGGCCATGGTCCGCGCGTCGTGCTTGGACATGCCCTTGACCTTGATGGGGGCCAGGGTGATGTTCTCGAGCGCCGTCATGTGGGGGAACAGGTCGAAGTGCTGGAAGACCATCCCGACGTCGGAGCGCACCTCCCGGATGTGCTTCTCGCCGGCGGGCTTGAGCTTGCCGTGCTTCACCTCGTGGTAGAGGTGCCGTCCGTTGACCTCGATGGTGCCCGAGTCGGGGCGCTCGAGGGTCATGATCACCCGCAGGATGGTCGTCTTGCCCGAGCCGCTCGGGCCGATGATGACGACGCGCTCGCCGGATCCCACGTCGAGGTCGAGATCACTGAGCACGACGTTGTCCCCGAAGGCCTTGTGGACGTTGCACATGCGGACCGCAGGCACGTCGGAACCGGAGGTCGGCACGGCGCCCGTGGTCGGCCCCCCGCCGTCGATGGGGTCAGTTGGTTCGTTCATACGCGAGTCGCTTCTCCAGTCGTCGAACGGCGAAGGCCGAGGGGATGCTGACCATCAAGAAGCCGATGCCGATGAGCGTGTAGGGCTCGACTCCGGCGTCGAAGCTGCGCCCGGCCGCGGCGGTGGCGAAGGCCAGGATGCCGGTCACCTGGATGGACGCGCCGAGGGGGGCGTCCTTGAAGGCGGCGATCAGGTTGTTGCCGAGCGCAGGCAGGACGTTGGGGATGGCCTGGGGGATGATCACCGACGACCAGGTGGTGATCGGGCCGAGGTTGAGGGCGGTGGTGGCCTCCCACTGCCCCTTGGGCACGCTGTCGATGCCGGCGCGGTACGCCTCCGACGCGTAGGTGGCGTAGTGGATGCCGAGCCCCAGGATCAAGGTGACCAGGGCCTCCATCGTGAAGCCCCACCCGGGCAGCACGTAGTAGAGGAAGAACAGCTGGATGAGCAGTGGCGTGCTGCGCACGAACTCGATGAACCCGGCCACCGGCCAACTGATGACCTTGATCGTGGAGCGGCGGGCGATGGCCAGCACCAGGCCGAGCACGGCGGCGAGCGCGAACCCGGCCAGCGTGGCCTGGACCGTGACCGCCAGACCTCGGAGCATGTCGGGGACCAGGGCCCAGAAGTAGCTCCAGTCGAAGGTGCTGCCCGGCGCGGGCCGGGAGTCGGTGCTGAAGCGGACGTCCCCGCCGCCGAAGCGCCACAGCACGGCGAGCACCACGATGGCGATCCCGGCGCCGATGAGCGCCTTGGGGTGCAGCCACCAGGGGCGGACCTTCGGTGGGGTCAGGTCGTGGTGGGCGGGCGCCTCCCCGCCGGCCACGTCGTCGTCGTGCCCGGACGAGGGGGTGAGCTCGGGGTCGGTGGTGGAGGTCATCAGCCCGCCCCCGCGGTCGTCGTGGTGGCGTCCGGCAGCTCGACCTCCGTACGCGCTCCCTCGAAGCGCCGGTTCACACGCCACTCGGCCAGGCGGTACAGGCCGCTGATGATCTGGGACAGGACGAAGTAGATGAGCAGGATGTTGAGGAACAACATGGCGGCCGACGGGGCGTCGGGGTTGAGGCGGCCGCTCGTGCGCAGCTTGGTGCCCTCGAAGGCCAGGTCCGACAGGCTGATGAGCGACACCAGAGCGGTGCCCTTGAGGATCTCGATGGTGAGGTTGCCCATGGGCGGGAGGATGACCCGCAGCGACTGGGGCAGGACCACGTAGCGGAGGCGCTGGAACTCCGAGAGGTTGAGGGCGATGCTCGCCTCCGTCTGCCCCTTCGGCACGGACTGGATGGCGCCGCGGACGATCTCACCGCCGTACCCGCCCATGTTGAGGCCGAGCGCGATCGAGCCCATGAGCAGCAGGCTGGGCTGGCGGATTCCCAACAGGATCGGGAGGGCGTAGGCCATCCAGAACAGCAGCACGATCGACGAGATGCCGCGGGTGAACTCGATCCAGATCAGCGACAGGGTGCGGGCCGTCTTGCTCGAGGACAGGCGGGCGACACCGAGGATGATCGAGAGGGCCACGCCGATGAGGAAGGCGTAGAGCAGGACCTGCAGGGTGACGAGCATGCCCTCGAAGAGGCGCTCGTAGTAGAAGCTGGGAAGGGCGACGTCCATGATGAGGAGCCGACGGCGCTCGTCCCCGGCCGGCGGACCGGCCGGGGACGAGAGGGGGGCGAGGCCCGTGGGCCAGGCCACCCTGCGTCAGTGGGTTCAGCTGGTGAGGTCCGACACGGTCAGGTCGGCCGCGGCCTCGACGTCGGCCTCGGCGAAGCCGAAGCCGGTGACGATCTCCATGACGGTGCCGTCCTCCTGGAGCTCGTCGAGCTTCAGGTTGAACGCATCACGGAACTCTTCGTCGGCGAAGCCGAAGCCGCCGCAGCCGAGGATCTCCTCACCGTTCTCGTCGAGCGGGAAGAAGCCATCGACGGCCTCGAAGCCGTCCATGGCGTCGGCCTGGGTCTGCACGGTGAGGTAGGTACCGGTGACCGCGTCCACGCGATCGGCGGCCAGGGCGTCGTACTGCTGGTTGACGTCACCGAAGAGCTCGATCTGGCTGTCGGGCACGCCCGCAGTCTCGAGGTAGCCCTCCTCGACCGCGCCCTGGAGCACGGCCACGGTGACCCCCGAGTCGATGATCGACTGGTAGTCGCTCAGGTTGTCGGGGTTGCCCTCGGGTACCAGCAGGGACTCCGACACGCAGTAGTCCGGATCGGAGAACAGGATCTGCTCGGCGCGTTCGGCGTTGATGAACATGCCGGCGGCGATCATGTCGAACTGGCCCGCCTGCAGGCCGGGGATGAGGTTGCCGAAGTCGACGACCTCGGCGCTGATGGACCCGATGCCCAGCTCGCACAGCACGGCACGGGCCACCTCGGGCGCCTCACCGGTGACGTTGCCGGACTCGTCCTCGTAGCCGTAGGGCACCTCGTTGGCGATGCCGACCTCGACCGAGCCGGCGTCCTGGAGGCCGGCCAGCAGCCCGCCCTCTTCGCCCATGACCTCGTCGGACGCGGTGCAGTCGTCGCTGCCTCCGCCACCACCGCCGGCCTCGTCGTCGCCGTCGTCGCTGCCGCACGCGGCCAACAGGAGGGCCATCACCGCGAAGAGGGCGACGAGAGGCCAGAAGCGTGATCCTGTACGTCGGGATCGTGATGCGGGCATAGCCGGGTTCCTTCCGTCGGGAGTCGTGACACCGGCCAGGTGTCCTCCCCTACGGCCCCACCCATACGGCAACGTTGCCGCAGCACAGACAGTGACGCGCAGGGCGACGAGACCCAGCAGCGGTGGCTACTGACTACCAGCACCCCGTAGGGCGGCGCAGGATCGACACGAATCGTAACGTGGCCGAAACATCACGCGAAGCCTTGTTGAACATCGCCCGAACGCCTGTTGGCGACGAGTCGTCAGTCGGCGAACTGCTCGCCACCCGCCCAACGGGCCTCGGTGGTGGAGCGGTACTCCTCGGCCAGGTCGGCGACCGTCGTCGGCAGGGAGCCGTTGGCCAAGTCGGCGACGGTGGTGGTCTCGAGCACGCGGCGCAGGCTGGCCCGCACCGCCATCCACACCACGGGCAGCTCGGTGGCCGGGCCCTGGTAGGACATGGCGCTCAGGCTCTGGTCGCGCACCTCGGCCAGAGGGCCGTCCACGGCGCGGAAGATGTCAGCCAACGAGATCTCCGCAGCCGGGCGACCCAGGACGAAGCCGCCCTCGGGGCCTCGGTGGCTGCGCACGATCCGCACCCTCCGCAGCTCGCGCATGATGTCGCGCAGGAAGTTGATCGGGATGTCCTGGGCGTCGGCGAGCTGCTCGGCCTTCACTGGACCTTCGCCCGCGATGGCGAGCTCGGCGAGGGCACGGATCGCGTAGTCGACCTTCGCGGGGATCCGCATGGGGCCAGTCTGACACCACCGGCAGGGGCCACCCGCGGGTCCCGGCCCGTCGACGCGCCGTCGGCCGAGAACACCGTCGCTCGTTCCGCTATCGTGCCTTTCTCAGCAAGGTCACCTCAGAATGGGGAAAATCGTCGTGGCCCACCTCACCCACCTCCAGCGTCTGGAGGCCGAGAGCATCCAGATCCTCCGCGAGGCCGTCTCCGAGAGCGAACGGCCGGTGATGCTCTACTCGGTCGGCAAGGACAGCTCGGTCATGTTGCACCTGGCCCGCAAGGCGTTCTTCCCGTCGGCGCCGCCCTTTCCGCTGATGCACATCGACACGACCTGGAAGTTCTCGGAGATGTACGAGTTCCGTGATCGTGCCGCCGCGGAGGCCGGCATGGAGCTCCTGGTCCACCAGAACCCCGAGTGCGTGGAGAAGGGCATCAACCCGTTCGACCACGGGTCGGCCACCCACACCGACATGTGGAAGACCGAGGGCCTCAAGCAGGCACTCGAACGGCACGGCTTCGACCTCGCCTTCGGCGGGGCGCGGCGCGACGAGGAGAAGTCGAGGGCCAAGGAGCGCGTCTTCTCGATCCGCTCGGCGCAGCACCGCTGGGATCCCAAGGCGCAGCGCCCCGAGCTCTGGCGCCTCTACAACGCCCGCAAGCAGCCCGGCGAGAGCGTCCGGGTCTTCCCGTTGTCGAACTGGACCGAGCTCGACGTGTGGCAGTACATCCACCTCGAGCAGATCCCCATCGTGCCGCTGTACTTCTCGGCGCCGCGGCCGGTCGTCGAGCGGAGCGGCACGCTGATCATGGTCGACGACGACCGCATGCCCGTCGACCCGGCCGAGATCACCCATCGCTCGGTGCGGTTCCGCACGCTCGGGTGCTACCCGCTCACCGGCGCCATCGAGTCCGAGGCGGCCACCCTGACCGAGATCATCCAGGAGATGTTGTTGACGACGAGCTCCGAGCGCCAGGGGCGGGTCATCGACCACGACTCGTCGGCGTCGATGGAGAAGAAGAAGCAGGAGGGCTACTTCTGATGGCTCACATTTCGAACGAGATGCTGGCCGAGGACATCGACGAGTACCTGCGGGTCCACGAGCACAAGTCGATGTTGCGCTTCATCACGTGTGGCAGCGTCGACGACGGCAAGTCCACGCTCATCGGGCGCCTGTTGTACGACTCGCACCTGGTCTTCGAGGACCACCTCACGGCTCTGGAGTCCGACTCCAAGAAGGTCGGCACCCAGGGGGGCGAGCTCGACTTCGCCCTGCTCGTCGACGGTCTGGCGGCCGAGCGCGAGCAGGGCATCACCATCGACGTCGCGTACCGGTTCTTCTCCACCGAGCTGCGCAAGTTCATCGTGGCCGACACGCCCGGCCACGAGCAGTACACCCGCAACATGGTCACCGGCGCCTCCACCGCCGATCTGGCGGTCATCCTGATCGACGCCCGCAAGGGCGTGCTCACCCAGACCCGGCGCCATTCCTTCCTGGTGTCGTTGCTCGGCATCCGTCACGTGGTGGTGGCCATCAACAAGCTCGATCTCGTCGACTACTCCCAGGAGGTGTTCGACACCATCGACGCCGACTACCGGGCGTTCGCCGCCGAGGTCGGCCTCCACGACATCGTGTGCGTGCCGATCTCCGCGCTGCGCGGCGACAACATCACCGAGCCCTCGTCGAACACCCCGTGGTACGAGGGCCCCACCCTCATCGGGCACCTCGAGGCGATCGAGATCGACCGCGAGGTCGAGCAGCTCCCGCTGCGCCTGCCGGTGCAATGGGTGAACCGTCCGAACCTCGACTTCCGGGGCTTCTCGGGCGAGATCGTCGGGGGGACCGTGCGCCCCGGCGACCCCGTGCGCATCGTCCCGTCAGGTCGCGAGTCCACCGTCAGCCGCATCGTCACGGCCGACGGCGACCTCGACGAAGCCGTCGCCGGCCAGTCGGTCACCCTGTGCCTCGCCGACGAGATCGACATCTCCCGGGGCGACGTCATCGCCGCGGCCACCAGCCCGCCCGGGGTGGCTGACCAGTTCGAGTGCCACCTGGTGTGGATGAACGAGGACGCCATGCTCCCCGGGCGTCCCTACCTGCTCAAGCTGGGGGCCCGCACCGTCACCGCGACGGTCGCCCAACCCAAGTACAAGGTCAACGTCAACACCCTCGAGCACACCGCCACCAAGACCCTCGAGCTCAACGAGATCGGGGTGTGCAACCTCAGCCTCGACCAGCCCATCCCGTTCGACGCCTACGCCGAGAACCGGGACATGGGCGGCTTCATCCTCATCGACCGGTTCACCAACGCCACGGTGGCCGCCGGCCTGCTCCACTTCGCCCTGCGACGGGCCGACAACGTGCACTGGCAGGCGGTCGAGGTCGACAAGACGGCCCGGGCCGCGCTCAACGGCCAGCGCCCGGCGCTGGTGTGGTTCACCGGCCTGTCCGGCGCCGGCAAGTCGACCATCGCCGACATCGTCGAACAGAAGCTCCACGAGCTGGGCCGGCACACCTACCTGCTCGACGGCGACAACGTGCGCCACGGCCTCAACCGCGATCTCGGCTTCACCGACGCCGATCGGGTCGAGAACATCCGCCGGGTGGCCGAGGTCGCCCACCTCATGGTCGACGCCGGCCTCATCGTGCTGGCGTCGTTCATCTCGCCGTTCCGGGCCGAACGCCAGATGGCCCGCGACCTGCTCGACGAGGGCGAGTTCGTCGAGGTGTTCGTCGACTCCGGGCTCGAGGCTGCCGAGTCGCGCGACCGCAAGGGTCTCTACGCCAAGGCCCGCCGGGGTGAGCTGAGCAACTTCACCGGCATCGACTCGCCCTACGAGGCACCCGAGAGCCCCGAGGTCCACCTCGACGCCAGCGGGACGATCTCCCCGGAGGAAGCCGCCGATCTCGTCATCGAGCACCTGCGCCAGACGGGGGTGCTGTCGCCCCCACCGCCGCACGCGGCGTCGTAGGGCGCCGACCCGCGGGCCCGCGTCAGCGCAGGCGCCACTCCGGGCGCTTGCCCGACGCGAAGCGGGCCTGTCCCTCCTTCAGCGCGTCGGCGTCGCCACCGATGCGGGTGAAGTAGTGGGCGATCTCGATGGCCTGTTGGCGCGACAGCTCGAGCCCGGCCCACAGCGCCCGCATGGTGCCCTGGATGGCCAGGGCGGGCGCCCCGGCGATGACGCCGGCCGCCCACTCGGCGCGCTCCATCAGCTCGTCGCGGGGCGCCACCTCGGTGACGAGGCCGATCTCTCGGGCCCGCTCGGCCGACATGCGCTCGTCGGCCCCGAGCAGCGAGAGCCGCATGATCTCCTGGAACGGCATCTTGGCCAGCATCTGGATGGGCTCGAAGGACGCGGTCATGCCGTAGGTGACGTGGGGGTCGAAGAAGGTGGCGTCGTCGGAGGCGATGATGAACTCCACCTCACCGAGGAGGTAGAAGGCGCCGCCGCAGGCCATGCCGCTGACGGCGGCGATGACCGGCTTCCAGCAGTCGCGGGACTTGGGGCCGATGTCGCGGCCCGGGTCGTCGAACACCCACGGGGTGGGATAGCCGGGGAAGTCGCCGCGCGCCATGGCGTCGGTGTTGTCCTCGGAGATGGCCTCGCCCCGGTCGATGCCGGTGCAGAACGAGTGGCCTGCGCCGGAGAGGATGACGCAGCGCACATCGTTGTCCTGGCGGACGTCGTCCCAGATGTCGCGGAGCTCACGCTGCATCGTCTCGCTGATGGCGTTGCGCACCTCGGGGCGGTTGAGCGTCACGCGGGCGATGCCGGTGTCGTCCTTGCTGTAGAGCACGGTCTCGTAGGTCACCCGTTGATTCTCACCGACCGTCTCGGGGGGCGTCTACTCGGTCCACGCCCGCCACGGCGGCCGGGGCCGTCGACCGGCGGGCCGTCGGGCGGCTCCGGCACCTCGACCTCGGCGGGATCGGTACGGTCGTCGTCAGCCGCCCGCCGGCGCGGCGAGAGGGGGACGAGGACGTGACCGAGACGACGAGCGCGGGAGCGGGCGTGGGCCCGCTCCTGCAGGGGCGGGTGGCACTGGTGACCGGCGGCGGCGGCGCCATCGGGGCGGCCAGCGCCCAGGTGTTGGCCGCCCACGGAGCGGACGTCGCCGTGGTGGACGTGGTGGCCGAGCGGGTCGACGAGGCCGTGGAGGGGATCGAGCGCCAGGGCGGCCGCGGTCTCGGCATCGTGGCCGACCTCACCGAGGCCGGCGCAGTGGAGGACGCGGTCGAGCGGGTGCGAGCCGAGCTCGGTCCCATCGAGGTGCTCGTCAACGCCGTGGGCGAGCACCTGCGGCTGTCGGGCCCGTTCGAGGAGTCCGACGAAGCGGGCTGGGACGCCCTCTACCGGGTCAACCTGCTGCCGGTCATGCGGGCCAGTCGGGCCGTCATCGCCGAGATGAAGGAACGGGGGTGGGGTCGCATCGTGAACTTCTCGTCCGTCGAGGGGCTGCGGGCCATGCCCCACGCTGCGCCCTACACGGCGTTCAAGGCCGCCGTCGACGGCTTCACCAAGAGCCTGGCCGTCGAGGTGGCCGGTGCCGGGGTGCGGGTGAACGCCATCGCCGTCGACAAGACCAGGGCCCATCAGGTCGGCTTCTACGACCTCGGCGAGGAGTACGACCCGCACGTCCCGGTCTGGGTCCCGGCCGGCCGCTACGGCGAGGGAGCCGACGTGGCCAACGTGGTGCTGTTCCTCGCCAGCGACCTGTGCTCGTGGGTGGTGGGCGAGACGATCGCCGCCGACGGCGGCACCCTCCGCGCCGGCGGCTGGTACCGGACGCCGGTCAAGTGGACCAACTCGCCGTTGCTGGTGCAGTGGTGCGAGGACGATCCCGAGATCAACGCCGCCCGCCCCCGGCCGGTGCAGTGAGCCACGGGCCGGCCCGTCAGACGGTTCCCCGGTTCGGATCTCAGGAATCCGGTATCCCTGCGGCACCTTCGTTCGTCTTCTCGGTGAGGGTCTGAGAGACAGCCCCCTCGTGGAGGAGTGAACGTCATGGTGAACGAAGCTGGTTGGGACCGTGTGGCCCGGATCGTGGTCGGTGTGGTGCTTCTCGTCGTCGGGTTCGGCGTGCTCGACGGCACGGTCGGCATCGTGGTGGGTGTCGTGGCCCTCGTGCCGTTGCTCACCGGGCTGATCGGCTGGTGCCCGCTGTACTCGGTGTTCGGCATCCGCACCAACAAGGGCGATCGCCGCGCCGACGCCCGCTGAATGCCGGCCGCGATGAGCTCCGCGGGGTCCGGGACCAGGCCGTCGCGCAGGCACGGAACGGGCTGACGCGGCGTTGAATGGTCCGATGGGGCTCGACGCCGACGACCTGACCGAGCATCTCGACACGATCTACCGCTATGCCTTGGGTGTCACGCGAGACCCCGACCTCGCCGCGGACGTGGCCCAGGACACCGTCGTGCGGGCGCTCGAGCGCGGCGGTCAGTATCGAAGCGACGCCCCGTTGGCCCACTGGTTGATCCGCATCGCCCACAACCTGATCATCGATCGGGCCCGCCGGGCGGACCGAGAGGTCCTCGTCGAGGTCGTGGAACAGGACTGGCGCGACGACTCCTACACCGTCGACGCGGCCGCCGTCGTCGAACGGGCGGCGACCCGAGCCGAGCTCCTCGATGCCTTGGCTCGGGTCCCGTTCATCTACCGCTCGGCTGTTCTGCTGCACGACGTGGAAGGACTCCGCGTCATCGACATCGCGGAGATCACCGGCGTCTCGCTGCCGGCCGCCAAGCAGCGACTGCGGCGAGGCCGGATGGCGCTCGTCAGCGCGCTCGCCGCCGGTCACCAGCGTCGCCTGGCCCTCGAAGGAGTACCCATGCCGTGCTGGGACGCCCGACAGCACGTGAGCGACTACCTCGACGGCGACCTCGACGCGGATACCGCCACGCTGGTCGCCACCCACCTCGCCGTCTGCCCGACCTGCCCGCCCCTCTACGCCGCACTCGTCGGGGTGAACGGCGAGCTCGGTCGCCTCCGCGACCCCGATTCCGTCATCGCCCCCGCCGTCGAGGCCCGCATCCGAGCCGCGGTCACGGCCTCCGGGTCCGGCGGCCCTGCTGGCTGAGACCAGCGACGAGGCCCATCGGGCTCGCGCCTCGACCGAACGACGGGCATCGCTCGATCGCCTGGTCGTGATCGCAGACGAGGCTGACAGGTACGAGCTGGCTGCGACACCCGAGCACACTCGGTGATCCGCAGCGCCGTTCTCGGTCGTGCTCGACCCGTGCGTGCTCTACCCGGTGGATCTCCGCGACCCCTGCTCCGACTCGGTGAACGTGGTCCGTCGGCCTCGTCGCCACCCCCCGCCACGCATCCGGGCGCTCGACGCCACGCGGTGCGGCCGCTGTGGTCGGGCCGGCGTTCCCGGTGCCGGGGAGAGGTCTGTGGGAGAGGCGGTGGTCCGGGACAGGACGTCCTCGGCCGTCAGTGCGGCAGGTGGTCTCCTCGGTGCGACCGGTTCCAGGCAGGGCAGACGTGAGCCGGCGCCCCCGCATCGCCCGGTGTCGACTCGAACAGAAATATACATACGAATCCCGCCGTTTCGGGGTGGACATCGAACACCTGTCCTGTAGACTTCACTGCATGGTCACCACCACGCCGGGGGAACTGGAGGAAGCGGTCGGCGAGTTGACCGTGGCCCCGGTGTCGGCCGACGTGGTCGACCTGTTCAGCCTGCGCGAGCGGGTCGAGGTGACCGTGCTCGAGACCCTGTGCGGGTTCTTCGCCACCGGTGGTCACGACGTCGACGGGTTCCGCTCGGCGGTGGGTTGGTTGAAGGCTCATGTGGCGCTCACCGACGGCGACGCCAAAGCCCTCGCGGCGCGTGCTCGACGCCTGGCGGTGTGGCCCACCCTGGCCAAGTTGCTGTTCGACGGGTCG